>JBDNHJ010000234.1:0-4079 GCA_041688835.1 Fuerstiella sp. | reverse complement strand
TCTGCAGACCAACTTCGTCCATCTGGTAAATCGACCATGACGTCCTCCTTGAAGATTCAACTCATCCGTTTCCATTCCAGAGATTATACTCGCTCAGGAAAATTCGGCAAATTCTGCCTTCAGGGCTGTGGAGTTAATAAGCCTCGCCCGTTGAAAGAATTTTTGCAAAAACACGTGCCTCTGCGAGTCAGCTATCTGCTTGGGCCGTTTGACGAGCGCAGTCAGCAGCCCGATGCTACGGTGACTTCCGGAGATTCCGCGTGGTTGTCAAAGGTGGCGCCGATTGTAGGCGGCACCGCCGCACCGCCGCACGAAATATATGGGGTGCCCGGTGTTGTAGGAGCCGAACTGGTGGCTCACGCTGAAGCAGCCGAGTTCTTCATAGAGCTTTCGGAAGTCACCGCCCGCGAAGCAATCGTCGGCAACTCCGCTGCACTGGAATCGCTGGCTCGTCGCTCGACGGTAATGAGAACGAAGCTGCGTGGTCCCTCTGCCGTTCAGCTCACAATTGCAGCTGATCAGTTTGCAAAAGAAGTGCGTCGCAACACAGAAGGATTCGGACCTGCACATTTTGAGACGGGTAGCGGATTCCGCATTCGCGGAGCAAAGTTGAGCAAGGTTGTTTCCACATCAGACTCGGAAGTGCTGAACGACGGCGAATTGGTTCGCACGGCGGTGGACGGCCCCGCGGCGAGCATGCTACTGGTGCTGAACGATGGTCGCGGTGTGGTCGTTCCCGCCATCGATAGGTTTATTGGGACGTTGACATTCGATGACGGTGGTCTGTCGGACATAGCGTTCGAGCCAATCGACACGAACGAACGCTGGCATGATTTCTCAGAAAAAGCGGATGATATTCGGCAGTTGCGAGCCGTTGCCGCTGCGGCTTCACGCCAAGGAAGATTTCGTCTTGAAGGTGAAAATGCCAAACAGATGGCTCGCCGGATGCAGCTTGCCAAAGGCGTTGATCCGTCACTGGCTCTGTATGCCGCACACGCGTATCGCGACCAAGGGCAACGGGGACGGTTGCGGGAAATGGCAGACTTTATGCAAGGTGATCTGGGCATGTGCCTGTTCGACATCGCATTACTGGCTGGAATGCTGGGCGAGAATGGGAAAAAACGGTTTATTGAAACGGCGTTTCCGTTCCTCCCAATGCTGTCTCAGACATGGGCGTTGTTGCCCGTGTATGACGTGGAACTTCCAACACAACTCAAACACATTACTCGCCATCTTCAGCCAAACTCGTTGTGGACGCTGTTCGACAAAGGTGGTGTCGATCTGATTTCTTCGGTGATTCGAGAAGGACAAGTGCGATGACACGACAACTGGTGTTGATTCACGGCCGCGATCAACAGAACAAAGACGCGGCAGAACTGAAACAGACATGGATTAAGTCGCTCAGGGAAGGACTGGCCAAAAGCGGGCTTGAGTTGCCGATCGGCGAAGATGACATTCGTTTCCCCTATTACGGTGACACACTGGATCAACTGAACCAGGAGCTGCCTCCAGGTGAGGTGGCGAAAGTCATCATCAAAGGCGAAGGCAGCGATGATCAGAAGGCCATGTTTGTGCGATCCGTGGTACTGGAAATCCAGCAAGCCATGGGGATCACCGACGATCAGGTGCTGGAACAAGTTGACGCTGCTGAACGCACTGTGATTGAAAAGGGCGTAAGGAACTGGGGCTGGGTTCAGAAGGTGCTGGAAACTCTGGACAAGCACGTTCCAGGGGCGAGCGGGGCCATTATTGCTCGGGCGACTGCGGATGCCTACCGGTACCTGCACAACCCCGGCATCCGAGCAACGATCAATATTGGAGTTGCGAAAGCATTCACGCCCGGCGTTGAGACGGTTGTTGTAGGCCATTCGCTGGGGTCTGCTGTTGCGTATTGGCTGCTCAAGAATGAAGGTCACGAAAATGGTTGGAAAGTTCCTCTGTTCCTCACTGTCGGCTCACCGTTGGGCGTCCGTGTCTTCCGAGAAGCTGTCGCACCTCGAAAACATCCTCGCTGTGTCGGCAAATGGTTCAACGCGATGGATTCACGGGATGTCGTGTCGCTGTACCCGCTGGACGAAAGAAACTTTAGTGTTGACCCGCCGATCGAAAACAAAACGGACGTGGACAATTTCACCGAGAATCGCCATGGCATCGTTGGCTATCTGTCCGACGCCGAAGTCGCGAAACGCATTCACGATGCATTGGTTGCTGAGTGATTGCCAGAATCGCCGAAGAACGCGCAGCTCAACTCAAAGAACAACTCGGGTCAACGTTTTTCGTGGACAGTGTGTCGGAGATCACGACCAATGCACAAAACGGAGACTGCCAGCCGCCGTTCGGTACGACACACCGAAGCAGCATCAATCTGATTCACTACGTCTCTTAAACCACATCGCAACACGCGGTCAAAATAATTACATCCTCGATCTGCCGTGCGAGCTCAGGAGGGCGTGACATGAGCGTCCAATCGACCGCACGCAACCTGCTTCGGACCGACACGCCAACTCCGACAAAAGAAACCGGTAACACGCGTCGGTGAGACCAACCGAAGCGAATTCGAGGTGGGCACGGTGACTCATCATGCCCGACTGCTCGCTTCGGCAAAGGCTCTGGTTGGGGATGGTCGTTTGGTGAGAATCCGTCACAAATCCGTCACATTGTTTACACCACAGAGCCAATTCGAATACAATCACGGAACAACGTTTTCCTCCGGAACGTCAAGCACTGCAACGACTTATCAACATCGAACCAACGTAGTCCCAATGAGGCAAAATTAGCTTCAAGTCCTAGTCGGGTTAATCTTTCGAGCGAAATTGCTCGAGCGAAATTGCTCGAACGTAAACCAAACAACCACAAAGACTTGGAGCAATTACTGCTTCAGGTCTTTTTTTGTGGAAGAGAGATATCCGGTTTGCTCAGGTTGAAAATTGTGTTAATGATTCCTGAGTAACTACCACGGGATTGCGTCAATTGTCCAGAGGTTGGATCAGGATTTGTGTTCGACGTCGGACATCACCGCGTGACTTTCGTCGACATCTGTGGCAAGAACGATTTGTAGGCGAATCGTAAGATTTGCCGGTCGTCAAGCTCTGGCAAAACGCCGTTGCCCGGCAAACCGAATGCAAATACGCATCGGCTAAGGGCAACATGCTGACGTTCGATGATGGAGCGGGCAGGTCTCGGTAAGGTTGGCCTCATCAGCCAGCCTAAGAGATGAAAGGATCGCATCCTTTCTTGACTGCCGCTCTTCGAGCTGGGTGCATCGAGAGGTGCTCGCCCAGTTCAAAGGAGGCTCGTTGGCCTAAAACCGATCGTACGACTCACTTAGTTTGTGAGCCCTACAACCATCGGACCAATCCCAGCGTTCTATCCTATGTGGCAAGGGCACCGGCCCTTGACGCGGATGCGAGCTGCCGCTCGGAAGAGTGGGCGGCGCTTCCGTTGGTCGCTTACCAGAAGCTGCACACAGTGCGGTTTCGGGAAAAGCGATAAACTTGTGTCCCGATGAAACAACTCGGGATTTGTTCTTTTCATATGTAAATTGAATTCGGGCGAGGCGGACATGCGCAGTCATCAATCGTCGGAAACGACGTTTTTGATTCTGAGTCGTCCTGAACGAAGCGGGTGTGGCAAAGGATTGCCGAATCCCGTCACGGGGGCTCATGGGCTTGCTGTTATGGCGAGTTCGTTCAACCGTGCTGACGTGGGGAGCTGTGAGTCTGGCGACAGACCACACCGGGGCTGACAGCCTCGGGGATCGGACCAAACATCCGACCGTGAATAGCTCAACTATGAAAGGCCCAACCTCAACAGGTATGGGAGGGCTTGTCAGTGAATCTGCTGGGAGACGGTGCCAAACCGTGGAAAGCCGTTCTGAGTTCTGACGGATTGTCAGACATGGGTACCCCAATCTTCTGTCTTCGTAGGCGGAAATCCATGGGGTGTAACCGGCGATCCGCCGGTCGACATTGGCGATTTATACAATTTGGGTAAACAAAAAGCGGCCTACCTGCCATGATTCGGGTTCTTCAACCGTCCGAATCACCAAGGCAAGGAAGCCGCTGGCCATGACTGTCACC
>JBDNHJ010000233.1:0-24965 GCA_041688835.1 Fuerstiella sp. | reverse complement strand
TTTCAAAGCTCCCACTGGCGAACGTTCCTGAACGAAAACATGACTCAGGAACTCAAGACGATTCATCCCAACCGACACGCCATGAAAAATTACTCCCCCCTGATACTCGCATATTAAACGGCGGAATGCCGGTTACACCCATGCTCTGTTGGGCAAGGCTAATGCGAAGGGCCGTGAACATTTGGTGCAACAGGACAACGGGGCCAGCGGGACATTCGGGCTGCGTGTTGGAGACTGGAAGCTGCATCACTACAAGAAAAAGAAGGCTCGCAACGTTGTCGTCCGACAGGCGTTGACAAACATTGAAGTTCCCGTCTACCAGCTGTTCAATCTGGCCGATGATCCCGCCGAAAAGAAAAATATCATCGACCAACATCCGGAAGTTGCGAACAGGCTAAAGGCGCAACTGGAACAGCTGATGACCGACGGGCGCAGCCGTTCGTAGTCCCGCCTTGAGGCGGAATTTGCACGGACGGTTCCGCTCGATTCCGCCTCAAGGCGGGACGACAAACGGCGGGACGACAAGCATAAGTCGAGGGCCATTGGACGCTCACCGCCCGTGGGCTACGGTGTGTATGGATCAACGGGCTTTGGCCCGCCCTTGCCGTTGTCGCGGAACCATTGGTTCAGAGTGCGATCGAGCGCGTTGGCAAACTGTTGCACGTCTTTTTGGTTGAAGGGGCTGGGCCCGCCAGTTTCCATTCCGGCAGCACGGAGTTCTTCCATCATGTTGCGTGAAGCGAGTCGGCTGTGGACAGTGTTCTGATCGAACACTTCTCCACGGTGGCCGATTGCCACACCTTTTTTTTCCACGGCGCGAGCTGCCAGTGGGATGTCGCTGGTGATCACGACGTCACCGGGCTGCATCATTTCGACAATCTTGTCGTCGGCAATGTTGGCACCCTGTGTGACAGTGATCAAATGGATCAAATCTGACCGTGGAATATTCATCGGTTGGTTGGCAACCAGCACGACTTCGATGTCCATCCGCCGCGCCGTCTTGAAGATCACATTCTTCACTTCGCCCGGACAGGCGTCCGCATCGACCCAGATGCAGACCATATATTGTTCTTGTGTCATCTCAGTCATGCCTTTGCCGAATACTTCGCCCCCCCCAGCTGATCAATATTTGGGAGATCCCACAAATGTAGTCCCGCCGTCCCAGTCGATCTACTCAGTCTGATTCCCCTAGACGAATTTCTCGACCTTGTTCGGCAGTCAGTCGAAGTTGGCAACGCGACGGTTCTGTTGCCGTGAAGTCGGTGTTGCCGCCGCTGACGGTCTGTGGAAGGAATTGCACGCTGGCACCGCCGCTCACCTGATGGGCCGCGATATCTCACGTATCTCCGACTCACTCCGTTCGGACTGATTGCGAAATCAGCGTCGCATGTGCGCATAAAGACAGCCGCGTGTGCGTCATCGCGAATAGTTTTCGCGACTCGGCAAACGCGGCTGTTGTGGCGTAGCCATGAAGGCAATTCTTAGCGGTGGAATCGACCGCGATGGTGCGAGCCACGGTGAAAGTCGTAATGCCCCGGCTGCACGTGCAAGTGGTTGCGGTGGCGATAGACTGCGGTCGGATGGTAGTCGTAGTGTCCAACAGGGCGAAAGGCCGTACGCTGCGACGCGAATGAGTGCCGCGGAGCAAAGCTGCTGTAGCCAATGTTGAATGAAGATCGTGGAGCAAAGCTGTTGTAGCCAATGTTGATCCCCGAACCACCGTAGAAGCCTCCGCCATAACCGCATTGCGCCTGAGCACTGCCAGCGGTCATGAACAACGCTGCAGTTGCAGCACACCCTAAAATCATCAAGCTTTTCATTTTTCTTCTCCGAGTTTGCGTCATGCGAAACGTGTAAGTAACAACCATTAGCCTGAAGTAGCGATCGACATGCCGATTCTGCCGGTTGGCCGTAAGTCATTTATTCAGAACGGTTTGCGATGTTGCTCTGTTTCGGATTCGTGAGTTTGAGCTGTGTCTTATTCGCGACTTTTGCTATCCATTTGATGACAGATTCGGGTTTGACTGGTCGGCTGTTGGCTTGGCCAGCATCGAATCCGGCAGTAGGCTTTGCTGATTCCAGCAGTCTCGGTCTGACCATCTGAAGTTAGCGTGATTCGCAGTTCTGGCTGTTCAAGCGGCCTCAAGTCAACAGAAAACCAATACCAATGAAGCTTTATAAAATCCTTGTCCCGGTAACTGCGTTTGTGCTGTTCACATCCGCGACTTCCTTTGCCGAAAATTGGGGTTCGTGGCGCGGTCCCACTCAGAATGGAATTTCCACTGAATCGAATCTTCCGATCGAGTGGTCGAAAGATCACAACGTGGCTTGGCGAACGGAATTGCCAGGTCCGGCTGGAGCGACTCCAGTGGTTTGGGACGATCAGATTTTTCTGACGTCGATCGACAAAGAAAGCTTGGTGCTGCTGTGCTTTGGTACGGATGGAAAACAGCAGTGGAGGAAAGTGATCGGCGCTGGTAACAAAGATGTGCGCGGCGACGAGGGCAACTCGGCTTCTCCGTCACCGATCACCGACGGACAGCACGTCTGGGTGTTTATGGCCAGCGGGCCACTCGCCTGTTTTACGGTGGGTGGAGATCCCGTTTGGGATTTTGACGTGCAGGAACGCTACGGCAAATTTGACATCGCTTTCGGAATGTCTTCGACCCCTGTGCTGCACGAAGACCGTCTGTTTCTGCAACTGATTCACGGTGACGGGAAAGCGACAACTCAGGAAGCAATTGTGGTCGCAGTCGACGCGGTCACGGGAGCTCCGGTTTGGAAGACCGCCCGCGTGACAGGTGCGGAAAAGGAAAACGAACACGGATATTCGTCACCCATTCTTTACGACTTCGGTGGGCAGACGTTGCTGATTACTCACGGGGCTGACTACACGATTGCCTACTCGCTGGATGGCAAGGAAGTCTGGCGACTTGGCGGACTGAATCCTCACGATGATCCCAGTCGCAAGTACCATCCCACGTTGCGATTTGTGGCGTCTCCGGCAGCCGTGGAAGGGATCGTGATTTGCCCAACAGCCAAGGGCGGCCCGGTGTTCGCCGTTCGACCCGACGCAACCGGCGATCTGACGGGCAGTGATTCTGTGTTATGGGTCCGTGACAAAAACACGCCGGACGTTCCGTCGCCGCTGATTGATGGAGACTTGGTGTACCTTTGTCGTGAGAACGGGATGTTGCTGGTGCTTGATCGCAAAACGGGCGAAGAAGTCTACATGGAACGAACTCACAACAACCGCCACCGCGCCTCGCCGGTGCTGGCTGACGGTCATATTTATCTGACGGCTCGCGATGGAAAGATTTCCGTCATCAAGACCGGCCGCAAATTCGAAATGCTGGCCCAAAACGAAATCGACGAAGACATGTCAGCTTCGCCCGTCATATCCAACGGAACGATTTACCTACGAACATTCGATGCGCTGTGGGCGATTCGTCAGTAGCCGACTACTTCAACCCTCGTCGAATCAGCAGTGCGTCGACTGTTGGTTCTTGGCCTCGGAACGCTTTGTAAGATTCCATGGGGTCTCGACTGCTGCCGCGAGATAGTACCTCGCGGCGGATCTTATCGCCGTTGGCTGCCGTCGCTCCGCCGTTGGCCTGCATATAAGCGAATGCATCTGCGGCCAGAACTTCACTCCACAGGTACGCGTAGTAGCTGGCCGAATATCCGCCGCCCCAAACGTGGGCGAAGTACGCGGTGCGATACCGTGGCGGGACGGCTTCGATATCGATGCCGTATTTTTTGAGTGTGGCTGCTTCGAAGGCTTCGATGTCGTCCGGGATTTCGTCTGCGGTCAGTGTGTGCCATTCGAGGTCTAGGATGGCAGCGGACATGTATTCCAGTGTGTCAAAACCCTGATTGAATTGACTGGCCCGAATGACTTTGTCGAGTAGTTCTTGAGGGATCGGTTCGCCCGTTTCGTAGTGTCGAGCGTAGTTGCTGAGGATGTCTGGTTGAATGCACCAGTCTTCTTCGAACGTTGATGGAAACTCCACAAAGTCGCGTGGTGTTGCTGTTCCGGAAACGGAGGGATAGGTTACATCTGAAAACAGGCCATGCACGGCGTGACCCATTTCGTGGAACATGGTTGTGACGTTATCGAAGCTGATCAACGCTGGCTCACCGTCTGCCGGATGCGGATTATTCAGGACGTTGATAATGACCGGTTTTTCGTTCAGCAACGAAGACTGATCGACATAAGAACTCATCCACGCACCGCCACGTTTCGAGTCGCGCTTAAAGAAGTCGATATAGAATAGCCCGATCTGCGAACCGTCTTTGTCCATGACATCGTAGACCCGGACTTCCGGGTGATAAACTGGCAAGTCTTTGCGTTCTTTGAAATCGATCCCGAACAGTTTGTGCATCGTGAAGAACACGCCCTGCTCCAGCACGTTCGTGACTTCGAAATACGGTTTGACGGCTGATTCGTCGACTTCGAACCGTTCGGCGCGGACTTTTTCGGCGTAGTATTCCCAGTCCCATGGCTTCAGATCATGATCTGCGCCGAGGCTTTTCATTATGACCTGCAGATCGGCGGCTTCTTCTTTCACGCGCGCCACAACGCCGGGTACCAGATCGATCAGCATCTTTCTGGCAGCGGCGGGCGTCTTCGCCATTTGGTCTCCGAGCTTATATGCGGCATGGTTGTCGTAGCCCAGCAGTTTCGCGCGTTCGGCTCGCAGTTGAGCGATCTCCAGCACTAGAGCTCGATTGTCGATGCCACCATTCTGGCCGAGTGCTCGATTTGCGGACGACTTCCACAGACGTTCGCGCAGATCGCGATCGTTCAGCGATGAGAGTGCGGGGACTCGCGTGGTGTTGACGATCTCCAGCACGTACTTCCCTGCGTGGCCGCGTTCTGTGGCTGTTGCGGCGGCGGCTGCGATATCGGCCTCCGCCATGCCGTCCAGTTCCGCGACATCATCGACCACGACGGAACGTGCTTTGGTTTCTGCCAGCAGGTTGTCTTCGAATTTTGTCTGCAGTGTGGACAGTTGTTCGTTGAATGATCGAATACGAACCTGATGTTCGTCCGACAGTTTCGCACCGGCTCGGACAAAGTTTTCGTGATGCTGTCGCAGCACTTCGGCTTGTTCTTCGGTCAGTCCCAGTGAATCGCGCGTTGCGTATAGTTTTGCGACGCGTTGATAGAGTTTTGGATTCAGCAGGATATTGTCGGAGTGTGCGGCCAGCAGCGGGGCCATTTCTGTTTGGATATTCTGCAAGTCGTTGTTGGTATGAGCGGACGTCATGTTGGAAAACACCTGACGAGCGCGAGTCAACAGCGCACCGGACTTTTCCATAGCGACAATCGTGTTGTCGAAAGTGGGGGCCGCCGTGTTGCTGACGATGGCTTCCATTTCTTTCAGTTGTTGCTGCATTCCGGCTGTAAACGCCGGCTGATAATGTTCGATTTTGATGTTGTTGAAATCTGGAGCGTGCAGTGGCAGCGAGCTGGGGGTGGCGAACGGGTTGTCGGTGGAAATTGTCACAGGAGCTGTCTCGGTTTGTGGGGTTGGCGTTGTGGGCTGAGCAATCACGGTCGCACTGAACGACAGAACCACTGCTAGCGATAAGTTTCGAATCACGATTGCGGTCTCCCGGATGATGTGTGAGAACTCAAGCCGAACAAGAAGTTCGACGCAGCAGATTCTGTCGGTCTTGTAACTCGGGAATGTAGCAGGTCGTTTCCAAATTCACACCTCATTCCACGATCTCGAACAGGGCGTCAAAAGACAAAGTCGATCGGGACAGACGGCACTTTGGCTTGCTGCATCTGGATCGCTAGCTGGCCGCAGATGTGATTGGTGGAATCGAACCAACGGGTCAGTAATCCAGCGATGTCTTCCGGAATCGGAACATCAGCCGGTCGTGTCTGGTGTCGGGAAACGACGACGACGATTTTGCCTTCCAACGACTCCGCCGCGAATTCATAGTGGCCCCCTTCATCCGAAACCACGGCTGCCCCGCCGACCGCAGACAAAGCGGCTAACGTTGCCATGCGATCAAGGTCGCCAGCGGGCTTGGTGAAGGCTTTGGCGTGCAGTCGAAAACTGCCCTCGTGGACGGCTGGCAGCAGCAACACCAGCGCGCCGTCGTCCGGTCGTGGTGTTCCGCTGGTGTCGTGGTAAGTGACTGTTCCGGCCTGACGAATGCGGTCTGGTGCCGCTGCGACGATTGCGTTCGTCTCGTCGATGATTTCAACGTCCGGTTCTTTGTTGGTGATTTCCGACGGTTGATTCAAATCCCCAGAACGGCCCAGCCACCATCCTCCGGCGGTACCCAGCAGCACCAATAAAGCGCTGCCGAAGAAAATCAATAACGGCGAAGCGGATGGATGGCTGACTTGGCGCATTTCCAGTAGCAGGTCGTCTGCCGCTGTTCCGTCGATGACGGGATCGGTGAAGGCGGCCAGTTCCGACAGAGATTCCGACAATGCGAACGGCCGGTCGTCATCCGTCTCATCCTCGTCCTGCTGTGAAGGAACGTCAGCGATCCGATCCAGTGGAACGGCCTGTAGGTCTACTCGTTCAGGAGCGTCGCGTTTCGGGTTTGGCTGAGGGGCGTGCGTTGATTCTGTCGACTGCCCGGCGTCCGTTTGTGTTCCCAAAGCGGAAAGTTCGGACAGTGCAGAAATCAGTCCCGTGTCTGAGCGCGCATTCTTAGTGGGTGGCGGCATTTTGCGAACCCGACCGTCAAGGTCTGGCACACGCAGAGAGCGTCCACATTGCGGGCAGTCCACGACCGCTCCGGCCCGGGAGCGTGCGATGCCCAAGAACTGTTCGCAGTGTTGACAATGAAATTTGATCGGCATGTCAGTTGTTTCATGCGAATTCTCTTGCATAAACCGGGGCTAGCGCCCAAACGGCTGGCAAACAGTGGCGATGCCCACGCGGTTATGCGAACTCGGAATTCCTAACGGAGTAACCGTACCTTGGTGACGCCGCTGTTCATCGCGGCCAGCACTATACACCATGTTGTCGGAGAACTCAGTCGTCGACCACAAAATTGAAATTTTGTTCCGCCATTCAACGTAGCCATCATCGCTCCGCGTGATGAGCGGCGCACGGGGGCGGACCGATTGACCAACCATCATCGTGCGGATCTATAGCGTTCAGATGCCATTTTTACACAACGGCTGTCCGATCCGCGTGAGGTGTTCGTTTGCAGCGACCAGCTGCGCAGCCCGTCACGCGGAGCGATGACGGCTACATTGACTTCTCCCACGCGGTTATACGAGTTGAGGATCTTTAACGGCGTTGGGGCACGGGACGAGGAACAGATGTGCGAGTTTTCAGGCCGGAAAAGTCGGGTTCTCAAGGGGCGTGTGGCACGTGTGGGTTCTGTTTCTGTGGCAACTGCGCCAATTCTGGGCAAAGACGTCGTGTGATTGTTGTCTTCTGGAAGCAAGTCGAAACAATCCGCACAGTCCTTCTGCAGAACTGTTCCGGAAATCCAATCGCTCATGGCTGTCGATCCCTCTGCCCCCACGTCACTGAATGAAATCCTTGCGACGGCCATTCACGCGGCTCAAGTCGGCGGTGCGATTCTACAGGATTGGATCGGGCGTTTTTCGGTGCAAGAAAAGCGGCGGGCTGACCTGGTTACAGAAGCGGACCATGCGTCGCAGCAAAAGATCTTCGAACTGGTTTCGCAAAAGTATCCACAGCATGGGTTTCTTGGGGAAGAAGGCCTGAATCAGGAAGCGGACAATTGCGATTATCAGTGGGTGATTGATCCACTGGATGGGACATCCAATTATGTCCACGGATTTCCTTACTACGCTGTTTCGATTGGTGTTCGCAAAGGTGACCAGCTGGTGGCGGGGGTGATCTTTGATCCCAATCGCGACGAAACGTTCGCCGCGACCAAATCCGGCGGAGCCACGATGAATGGTGTTCCCATCTCCACCAGCGGAGAAACTCAATTGAGCATGGCGATGGCGATGGCCAGCCTGCCAGTGGGTGCTGATCAGGCTGATCCTGCGGTGAAAAGATTTCTGGATTCGATGAGTCATCTGCAAACCGTGCAACGCAGTGGTTCTGCGGCGCTGAATTTGGCGTGCGTGGCTTGCGGCCGAATTGATGCCTTCTGGTCGACCAGTTTGAAGCCTTGGGATGTGGCCGCTGGTGTGCTGATTGTGGAGGAAGCTGGTGGAACCGTGACAGACCTTCGAGGCGCTAAAATCGATATTATGGTCTCATCCCTCATCGCTTCCTGCAGCGATACAATCGCGCAGGAACTTGTCACCATCTTTGCATGATACAGCTGCAAGAATGGGAAACTCTTCACTTTCAGGAATTGACGACGTAAAATAGCCAGTCTACTTCCGGCTCGACCTGTGCGCTGCGTTCAGCGTTTTTAGGTGTTACCGCTCACATGCTTGATTGGCCTGTCCACTTCACCAGCAGATTTCTTTGGCGGGTCACCACCATCGTCTGGCTGCTGACGTGTACTGCTCAGACGCAAGCTCAGGCACCAGCCCCAGCTCAGGCGGCTCGCACGGATGCCGCTGCGGAATCACCAACAGGTTCCTTTTTGGAGTCGTTAGAAGCCGTCAGTCCGGGGACGCATTTGATCTTCAAAGATCGAGTCACGGGGCGAGTCCAGCAGTTACCTGAGCTGAATGCCGAATGGTTGAATGCTTTTCAAGAACGGGCGGAGCTGCAAAACCAGTCGAGGCTGTTTGATCTGCAGAATCTGGCGATCGACGGCACGATTCGGGGTGACTTTGTGGAACTGCAGGTGGAAGCTCGGATCAGAATTCGCGTGCCTGACGAATGGGTGCGTGTGCCGCTGGAATTTTCGGACTTTCAGTTGATCGAACCGGCTCCCGAACATTCGGTTCAGGAGCCTCAGACCGGGGATGAACGATTCGAAGAAACCCGGCTGCCTCAGAAGTCTTGGCAGCTGAAGGGAGCAGGCGTTCATCAGCTGAAGTTTTCTCTGATCGGCAAGATCTTTACCGATCCCAACGGTCGCCAAAAAATACGAGTGACTGCGCCGGTTGCGAATCAAAGTCGACTGTTGTTGAAACTGCCCGGCATCGTTCCGACGGCCGAACTATCGACCGGAAAGCCGATGGATGTTCGGGTTGACGACGTGCTGGGGATTTCGGAAATCGAAACGTGGGGACTGTCCAAGGAAACAGAAATTACTTGGGCACCGGAAACGAAAAATAACGATCGGCCGATTGCACTTCAGGCGACTGCACCGGCGCGGATGAAGCTTGATTTAACGACAGAACCTGCTTCGCTAACCGTGCAGCAAACCATTTCCATCTCTGGCGGATCTGTGGACGCTGTGAAAGTCCGGTTACCTCCGAGAATTGCCAATGTTGAAATCACGGCGATCGACGTCAACGATGCTCCGGTTGTGCGTGGCTTCGAAGTCAGCCCAGATGGGACTGCCCAGATCGAATTTGTCGCGCCCATGACTGGAACTGTCGTGTTCAACTACGGTTTAGAGTTCACGAAAAACGCGAAAGACGTTTCGATAAGAATTCCAGTCATCACGGACGCCGCCAATCAGACGGCGGAGCTAGAACTTATCGTCCCCATCGGTCTGGAAGTGGATTTTTCGATTCCGGACGATGGCAGTGTGAGACAGAAGCGCGTGGAGCCCAATTCTGAAACTCGACCGGACGGCGTGCGACAGGCGGCGTACCGGTTGTTGTCTGAGAATGCTGAGCTGAAGCTGACCATCAAAGATCCAGAAGCATTTTATTCTGTTGTCCCGTTGGTGAATTTCGAAACGGAAGGGAACTCAGTCCTGTTGACGGCACGATTTACGGTCAACGTTGTGCGCGGTTCGTTTAACGAAATGACCATTGTGTGGCCTGAATACGAAGCGGATGGCTGGCAGATTCTGGATGGCTATACACGACTCATTACCGACGTGGCAACAACCAACCTAGCTCCCCCCAGTGATGGGGACAATGTGACGGTTCGGTTTCCGACACGGCAGTCACGTGAATTCGTGATCGAAATGCAGGCGTTGCGTGATTTGGCGTCGTTTCAAGAAAGTGGTGGGCTGCTGCATCTGCCGAATATTTTGACTCCGACGCCACACATCACCACCGTGTCTCTGATTGAATCCGACACCTATTCCATGGTCCTGTCGGCTCAGGATGCAAAGACCACGTTTCCACAATTGCCGCTGAGTCGCTGGCCAGAAATTCTGGCCAAGCGTCAAGAGCCTCTGACTGTCTGGCTGGTTGATTCGCCGGACCAAGCCGTGCATCTTGACGTTCGAAAGCAACGATCGGAAATTCGTACCAGTGTGCAAGCGGAAGTGTCTGTTGTGAATGACACGATTCACTTTAGCGAAACACTGACCTACCGTGTTCGCCATCGCGACGTTCGTGAAATTCGGTTGCTTGTGAATGATGTTGTTCCGACGGTTCGCTTGCGTGATTTTGAGGAGCAGTTGCAGCAACTGGTGACGCAGGACAATGTTGTGACCTACAGTTTGCCGGAAGCGATGCGAGGCGAATTTGACTTGCTTGTCGACTTCTACTGGTCAGCCGATTCCGCATCTGCCGGCGGCCAGCAGATCGCGTTGCCATTAGTGTTGCCCGCGTCGACGGACGAAACGATTGAATCGATTCAGGTGGCGACGCAAATGCCAGAATCGATTACTCTGCAGCCGTCCGCTGATTGGGAGCGCGTGCATTCGGACAGCTATCCAGCAGCGTGGCGCACCAATGCCATTCCGGAATTTATCCCGCTCCTGTTAAAACATCCGTTGCGATCAGATTCTGCCGGAAAGCCCCATCTGCTGGTGCTGAAATCCGCCTTGGTTGGCAACAACTTGATCACGGCCACAACGGCCGTGTTTTCCGAAACGCCTGAAATCGTAGCATTTTCTGTCCCATCCGGTGCGGCCGTGCTTCAGGCGCGACTGAAGGGGGAGGACGCAGAGTTTGATATTGTGGAGAATGATTCCACGAATCAACTCGTCCAAGTTCGCCCCAAGATTAACTCGGCAGGCCAAGCATCGACAGCCACTTTGGTGGTGCAGCAGGATATGCGAGGGAAGTCGCGATTGTTTGGTCAGCTGACACCGTTGTTAGCGACTCCGATCGCAGCCGCGGCCGATTGCAATTGCGTCTGGGTTCTGCGACAGGCGTCGGACACTTCGATCTTTCACTGGGATGGTTCTGTTTCTGAACTCACGCCGCCGTTGAATTTTTTGGCAAAGCCCGGACAGTCGCAGGCACAGGTCACGGCACTGGTTGACATCTTGGCACCCGTGGGCGATTCCTCACGGACTGACGTGGCCCGATTACTGGGCGACAGCCTGACGGATTCGGATCAGTACCAATTGCTGATTGGGCCTGCGGTTGGTCAGCCACAAACTCTGATCGTGATTTCTCGACGAACTCAGTTACTGGCCACCGCAATCATCAGTCTGTTGCTGTATTTCGCGATCACTCGACTCCATTCCTTGGCACTCACAACGGTGATCGTGTTGTCCGCCGCTGCGGTGACCACGATCTTCGCGTTCGTTCCTGGGCCGGCGTATCTGATTCTGATTCGATTCATTCCGGGTGGCGTGATCGCAATGATTGCCGGGGCCCTACAACGCTGGTTTTCTGGTAAGCCGTTGTCTCCTTTGAAGAGTGTCAACACGTCTGACGGAAGTACCATTTTTACGATCGATCAACCACAGCCGACGCATGCCGCTCACCATTCTGTCTAGCGGAAAATGTTCGAATGAATCGCGTATTCGCCCTCTGCCTGTTACTCATTCTGCCCGTGTCGGTGTACGCGCAGCAAGTGGGGACAAAGGATGATGGCCAACAGATTCCGCAGACGGTTAAGCAGCGCGTGCTGAATGCCGCTCAGATTGAGCAATTTCAGAAAAAGAAACTGTATCGGCCGGTCTTGCGAGACGAATTTTTTCTGCTGCTTCAGCAACAGCAGCAGAACACTGAAGAAAATCATTCGATCATTCAACGAGCGGAATACTCCGCGACTTTGTCCGGGAGTTCTTTGTTGAATGGTCAGATTTCGTTTCATCTCAAGGATGACCTGCAGCATGATCAGGTCCGTCGGCAAATCTCACTGGGCGTGACGAACCTGCAAAAGGTGCGTTTGTTTTCCGGCAACGAACGACTGAACCTTTCGACCGATTCGACAGGGAACCTCGTCAGCTTAGGAGATCTGCAGTCGCCAGTGATCACGGGAACATGGATTCTGCAGGGGACACCTGTGGCACAGGCAACCGTGTTTCAGGTGAATTTTCCAGCGGCCTCTCTTTGTAAGTTGAGTATCGAAACCGATGCGGACATCGAAGTCACCAGCCCGAATGCTCTGGTGCGTCATCGACACGGCGTGACGGGAAACTCTCAATGGACCCTGTATCCCGGCAAATCAACAACAGTCACGATCAGCTGCGCCCGGCGGACGGAATATCTGCGGGCGGAAGCCGTGGGGCTGACAGTGATGGCGGATTGCCGGATTCGAAAGTATGGAAGTGTGATGAACTGGAACGTTGGTGTTCCGCACTCTTTAACAGACGCGATCCTGTTGTTGAGTTTTAGCGAAGCATGCGAAGTGCAGTCTGTCACTCTTGGTAACGGCAGCCCCTTGCGATGGGACGATGTTTTGTCGGGCGAACAGAAAACGTTGCGAGTGTGGGTGCCATCGTCTGAAGCGGGACTGAATTTTGATATTCAAACGACGATGGCGTTGTCTGCAGAGTCTATTGACGTGCCGTTTTTGATGCCAGATTCTTGGCAACCGGCGTTGTCTGAGTTCGGTGGAGCTTTGCTGCTGCGTGGTTCGACCATTCGCGTCGCCATGTCGCCGGATTTTGTTGTGACAGACGTGGCGACCGACGGTGTTTTCGAACAGCAGGTGCAGTTTCTGGCGGACGACAGTCAGCTGTTGATCTTTAAGCAGTTCGCTCAAACCGCCCATGCTCGGTTATCGACCGTAACGGCGAAACCAATGATTGAAGATTCGATCGTGGTTTCGCCAGCCGGGCAACCTGGGATTGCCGATGCCTATGTGTCTGCCGTCGCAAAATCCGGATCGACGGGCACTCTGCGGTACGACGTCCCGAATTCTTGGCGCGTCACGGAAGTCAGTGAGCTTGCGACTGGCATTCCGGTGCTGTTTCGGCTTTCTGATTCCTTAAGTAGTGATCACCATAGTGCGCTGCATATCACACTCCGAACGCCACTGATGGCTGGGCGCGTGCAGGCGGTGCAGCAGTTCAGAATTCAGCTGCAATCGACGGCAGGACAACTGCAACGTGAAATTCCCACGTTAGATAACCACAACTATCAACGTCGCAACGACTACGTTGTGCTGACAGCGGATAGTGAGGGGGCGCGTCGTTTGCCGGGCGTTAAGGGGATGTCGCTGGTGGAGTTGCGTACGCAGCTTCCGTGGCTTCCGGTCGCAGGGTTTGAAGAGCGAGTCGCGTTCGCTCGTTCAGAATTGCAGCCGACTTCCGACTCCGCTTCGATCACAGAAGATTTGGTGGCAACTCTGGATTATTCGGTTTCCGCCGACGGTGCAGACGGTGGAGTCGTCAATGAATCGGTGCAGCTCAATCTGCAAAGCCCCAGCGAGTTGCCATCAGAAATTCTGTTGCGTGTGACGCCGGGAGTGGAGCTGAACATCACGCCGGATTCAAGTTCGTCGGCCACCGCCGCCTTGCGTCGCATCAGTGTGGGGCGGAAGTACGACGACTGGCAACTGCGTATTTCGCGACAGGGGAATAGTCTTCGTGAATTTATTGCAGAGCTGACCACGTCTCGGCCACTGGTCGGTTCGATGGCTGCCATGGTGGTCGAAATTCCACGCAGCGTTTCCAAAGGAGGGACCGTTCGGCCACCGCTCGATTCTTCCGTGGTGCTTGTTGATGCCGAAGGCGGAGCCGTGGTCTCGACGCTGCAATATCCCGACAGTCCGTTTGGAGCTCCGCTGCGATTGCAAGCCCCCGCCGCATTATCAGCTCCTTTGACTGTTTCTGGCAACGCGTTTTTGATCGCAGATGTCGTCCATGATGGTTTACGGGTGGAGGCACGATACCGATTGAGTGTTCGTTCTGGGCAAACATCTGCGAAGCTCCAGATGCAGTGCCCTGCGGCAGATTCGTGTCGCGTTTTCGTCGACGGAAAGCCAGTCTATCCCGACCAGACGCAGGATGTTTATCGTGTACCGTTAGGATCTGGTCGCCAGCCCATGGCGATTGACGTGTTCGTGGTGTCGCACATCAAACAGCAACTGGACAATGTGTTTGATGTTCCCATTATGACATTACTGAATGCCGGATCTGCCAAGCTGAATTACTTCGTGTTGACTCCCCAGGATCGGATGCCAGCCTGTGAAGGCGCGGTTGTTGAGACGCAGCCCGAATCCTTAGCCGCTGTGACTCGCATTCTCACGGATTCGAATCAGGATCAGTTTTCCGATCAGACTCGTCCGCTGCAGCAGTTCGTGTCACGCTGGCGGTTTCACACGGTAAGTTCGCAGGTGACGTGTCTGATTGCCACGCAGCCTGCAGGCGGTGTTCTTCAGGTTCGACTCTACGATCAACGCTTTGATGCACTTAAAATTCTCATGACAGCGCTGGCCGTGCTGCTGTTGCTGTTCCCGTTGCGGTCATCCATGATCGGTTGGTGGATGACAGGTTTCTTGCTGCTGACTCTGGCTGCGATCTCTGCGAATGTTCCAGTGAACTGGCGGCCTTTTGTTCAGGGGGGAATGTTCGGAACCGTTATTGCGGGCCTGATTTCTCTGTTGGGGCGAGTGAAATGGAAACGATTCTTGCTACGCAAACGCGCTGTCAGGACGGCCGTCGGGTCCGCCGCCGTGGTCTATCTGCTGGTGATGAATTCTGTTTATGGTTTCGACGAAGAATCGTTGCCGCAAGTTCTTGTGCCTGACTCGGGACTGCCCGTTGTCTACGTTGCGGACGACTGGCTGTCGCAGTTACGGCAGAGTGCCGCGCCGGCGCGTATTGATGCGTTGGTTGTGACTGCTGACCTGCAGCTGGAATTGCTTTCGCCGGTGTCTGCTGTGGTCGAAATTCTGTGCGAAGTTGCGACGCGACCGGACCAAGTCAGTGAACTGATCCTTCCGTTGGAAGGACTGACGCTTGTGAGCTGCACTTTGGATGGACAGCCTGTTTTTCCGACGCGAAACTCGGCAGGAGAAACAGCCATCGCCATTCCTGCTCGGTCCCTGTTGCCGTCGAATTCGCTGGCCGGAGAGCAACCGAAGATCGCTTCCGCTGGTCCGGAAACCATTGGAGATTCTGTCCGACGCAGCGTGCGTTACACGGTGCGTTTGGTGCCAGAAGCTGCCGGAGATACTCTCAAAATTCTGATTCCTCACCCGGCTTCACCGGAAGCGCGATTGGTCGTTACTGATCCGAAAAACATTGCGGCCACTGCGAATCGTATTGGGGCCAAGAGTGTTGTTGCTGAGTTTCGAAATCAGCAGATCACGTTTTCGCCAGTGTTCAACAGTCGCTTGCTGGATGTAGCCGTGCGACTCAAAAAAACAGATGGTGATGTTTCTAGTCCAGTGTCTTCGTGCGAGATTGTGTGCCGTGCCGAGGTTGCTCCGGCGGAGGTTCGATTGTCCTGTGAGTATCGCGATCTGCCGGTTGATCAACGGAGTCAGACTGTGCGGATTGGCGGCCATCGCAGCTATCGCGTGACGAGCGTTGAGTCACTTAGCGGTCAACGTTTGCAGTGGTCGATTGATCAGGACGAGCTTGTTGTGCAGGTGGATGCTGCGTTGTCACAAAGTCGCGCATTGGTTGTGCAGCGGGTCACGGAAACGGCGATGAGTCTTCGTCAGGCAATCCCTTTGCAGGAAATCACAACGGTCAATGATGTTCGGGCGGACATTGTGACACTTTCTGCGTCAGCGTCAGGTTTATTCTTCGTTGATGCGATCCTCGTGGGAGATGTGGCTCTGATTGATATGCCCGCTTCCACAATGCCGAAGCTGCCCGATGGGCTACGAGCGACAGATCGAGTGATCCCAATCTCGGCTCAGACAACGGCTGTCGAAGTGCAGTTGGCGGCCCAGCAGACGACTCGCGAAGCACGTTTGATTCAAGACGTTTTGGTCACAGAACACGAAATTCAATGGTCTTGTCGCTGTGAGATTGAGATCGCTGGCCAGCCCGCGTTCCGCCAAACGCTGAGACTGTCTCCGAATGTCCAAATTCAGAGTGTGACTGCTAGTAATGGAGACGTGTCGCGTCTGCATTCATGGTTTCGCAACGGTGATTTGATTACGATTTTTTTGCGAGAAGGGATTCGCGGTTCTTTGGATTTAGAAATCCATGGGACAGTCAAACGTGAGCCCAATATTGATACTTCATTACCGACGATTGGTCGGCCCATCGAAATTTTCGAGTATCTGTTGAAGCTTTCGTCCTCTCCGGGACTCGATGTCTATATCAGCAATCTCGCCGGCAACGTTCCCCATAGTCCGATTGATATCGAAGCCACGCCGATTTCTGATCAGCCAGACAGTCCGATGACCTTGAGTGTTACGGATGAGAGTAAGCCACTGGTGATTCGTGCGAATCCTGAACGCCGAATCACGGGGCAGGCGGCACTGATTGCTTATGAAATCGAAGATCGAGTTTTTCTGGCACAGTTTCTGAAACTTCATACACCAGATGCCGCGTTCAGTACTCCCATTTCCACTCCCAAGGTTGCCGCGTTTGCGACCAGCCGATTATGGATCAGTCAGGCGGGAGAACTGAACCCCTTCACCCCGGCGACGGTGCCGGAGACAATCCGTGTTTCGCCAATCGCTGAGGGTGGCGTGATCATTGGCATCACCGAAATCGTGATGGCACGAGATAGCGATCGGCTGGTGGTGCCGGTGCCGGATTTTGGTTCTGAGGTGACGCTGACTGAAGTTCAAGCGTTTGATTTGCGTTCGGCGGAAGCGGTCAGCTCATTGCCAGACTGGCTGCAGACGGCCACCAGCCAAACGCGTTTGGCATCGGATGCTAAGACGGGACGAGTATTAGACAGTCGCTTTGATGCGGAATCACAAAAAATCGAAATTCGAATTGCTCCGGTCCAGCAAGTCAAGCCGATCAGCAAGACTCCCGGTGGTCCTGTTTTCGCTTCCGTTGATCATCAGATTCATGTGCGTGGCCGCGAACTGATGACCGGGTTTTCTGGTTTTCTGGTCTTTTCTGCGCAGGAACGTCAACGGGTTGGCATTCAGATGCCAGTTGGCATTTCACCGACGGCTGTGCGAGTTGATGGTGTCACCCTGCCCTTTGCGATGGATCGAAACGAGCTTTCTGTTCAGGCGGCAGATCGAGTTTCGTTTGTCGCTGTGGACTGGGTTCGCAGCCTGACAGGTGCCGCGATGGATCAATCAAAAGTCCTGTTTCCGCGAATCAACGCGGTGCAGACATCCGTGTTCGCATCCGCGCTGCAAGCTGGAAAATCTCAGTGGAGATTCTCGAACCCTTCGCAGGATTCCGAAGTGATTGCAAAAGATCGCCTGCGTTCCTTAACGACTGGACTGCAAATGATCGAATCCGAAACTCTTTCGGAAGACAATGCTGTCGCCATCTTGACGCCGAATCGACAAACGGAATTGCCGACAGGCCCGGTCTGGCAAAAACTGGCCGGGGAATCTTCTGAAGCGGCTGTGGAATTTGCGAGGTTTCTGGACAACGGTGATCAAGCGCCAGTCGGGATGCACCGCGACTTCGCGACCAGCCCCGAAGGTCTGCACTTTACGCCGTCGAAGATGCCTTCCGCCACGACAATGTTTTTGTTGTTGCTTGCCGCGATGATGTTTCTGGTACCCCTGATCGGTCGCGGCAGAATGTTACGTCGCGTTCAGACGGAAGCCAGTACGGTGGTGACACAACCTTCAGCGTCGCCGGAATCCGAGGAGCCGACGATGATCGGTATCGACACACTCGAATAACGGCCGTCCCCGACATCAGGTCTCATCAACGACGGGATTTGAGAGTGTGCCGATCCCCTGGATTTCAATGTTCACGGTATCGCCGTTTTTTAGGAAGACCTGCGGATCGCGCGCAAAGCCGACGCCGTGTGGAGTGCCAGTCAGGATAACCGTACCGGCCGCTAGGACGGTACTGCCGCTCAGGAATTCAATCAGCGTTGGGACATCAAAAATCATGTCGTTGGTATTCCAGTCCTGCATGACTTCGCCATTCAACACCGTCTTGATGGATAGCGAGTTGGGGTTTGAAATCTCATCAGCCGTGACCAAATGCGGTCCCAGCGGACAAAACGTGGCGAACGTTTTTCCGCGACACCACTGACCGCCACCACCGTTTTTTTGCCAGTCACGAGCGCTCACATCATTCGCGCATGTGTATCCCAGAACGTAGTCCAATGCGTCGGCTTTAGACACATTGTGACACGTCTTTCCGATCACGACCGCCAGCTCGCATTCGTAGTCGACTTTATTGCTCTTCAGCTTCGTGGGCAGCACGATGGGATCGCCCGGATTCTGTGCACAGGTGCTGGTTTTCATAAACAGCACCGGATGCTCAGGAATCGCCGCGCCACCTTCCGCCGCATGTTTACGGTAATTCAGGCCGATACACAGAATGTCAACCGGCTGTAATGGAGCCAGCAGTTTTCCGCTGACGACTTCTCCGGTTGCTTGGAGGTCTCCAAACAGCTCTCCTTTCAGTCTCAGGAATGTGCCGCTGTCCTGTCGTTCAGCGTAACATGTTGATCCATTATCGAGTTGTAGTCTGGCGATTTTCATGCTGGCATCTCAAGTGGGTTATGTCGTTTGGTCGATCCGCGAATCTTAAACGCAATGTCGAGTGGTTACCACGTCGCCGGGCCGTTAAGAATTTGGGTCACACTTCGGTCGAATGCAGCAGCCCACAGAACCCCAGCCGTTTTGGCGCTAGCCACGGATTTGAACAACTTGAGTGTCAGTCGTTAGTTTTTTTTGAGCGATTTAGTCCCAGCGGGACGGCAGACTTTTGCCGTCGGCGGTAGCCGACGGATGTCGTCCCATCCACGGAACCAGTCCCGGCGTGACGACAGAAGGTCAGTCACAGCGAATGTCTGCCGTCCCTCTGGGACTTACAAATCAGGAAAACACGAACCGGTGACTGTCGTCACCGGCAAAAGTCTGTCGTCCCGCTGGGACTAAATCGCAGTTACGTTCGTTCGCGAAGCCGCCTTGGGCGTTGACGACAGACCATCAACGGTGTCGGACTGCGCGGCTGAAACACGAGACAGGCAGTTCCAGCCCCGCCGGATCAAAAACTGCGCAATCGAATTCTGTCGTCAACTCCAAATTTCTAACGGCCCAGCGCAAGCCCTCCGGTTTCGCCACGCCGCTCGGATTGCGCCACGTCGCTATTCTGGGGAGGAAAAATGGGGCGCAGCTCATTGAGTTTTGTGTGATTGGTTTCTAGGTTAATGCTGCGTTAGTCAGAAAATGATCTGCGTCCCCTTAGTTCTGTCCAATAATAGAGTGAAAACAGGCTGGAACTCGTCTTTGGTGACGGAAGTAAATGGACCTTCTGAGACAACCGCGATCGCAAGCTTTTCAAACCTAGGTCCACTGGTCTGGGCCGTCGGCCCAGAAGATACCCCCGAATCCATTCTGAAGCAGCCTCAAACGAATCCGAAAACATGACTCCCGTAACAACAACCACATTTATCATCGAAACCTGGTTCTTAACAACATTGTTGATCGGTGCGGTCGGGTGTGCTGACGAAGCATCCAAAGAGCCTGCGACGCACGTCAAATCCGAGCAACATCACTCGTTTTGGTATGGTTCGCCGCGATGGTATGAGAGAGTCAAATGGAAGCCGGAAGAACATTTTCAGACACCTGAGATGATCGAATTCTGCCGAGCTATTCAAAGGAATGATCTACCTGCCGTTCAGAAGCTGCTGAAATCGGGAATCGACGTCAACAAAACGGGCAAAGATAACGCCACGCTGCTGCTGTGGGCCTATTCCAGTCCGGACCCGACCTGTTTTCGCTTACTGCTGGAACACGGTGCTGATCCTAATGTAGAGTTTCACAGTAATTTTGGGACGGGCGGCGGTCTGTTCGGCTACGACGGGCTCTTTGAAGGCGACTGCGTTACCTTGTTGGCTTCCCGGCTGCCGGACAACGGTCGGTTCGGCCTCGTCGCAGAACACGGAGGGGATCTAGGTTTCGTGCATGGGGAACATGGAACGACACCATTGATCGCAGCCGCAGGCGGACGTACGTCCTCCAAAGTCCGCCAACAAATCGTCGCGCGGATCATCGCAGCAAAGGTAGACCTGAACAAGCAGACACCAAACGGTGGTACCGCGCTGTCAGCGGCGTTGAATAGCGTGCAATACGATATTGTGTCGATGTTATTGGACGCCGGAGCCGATCCCTGTTTGTTCGATTTTCGCAACCATCAACTGCTGCACGTTGCCGCATCACGGGAGTTGTCCCGGGAGGAAGGAAATCGCGACAGGCGAGAAGCAGGCGTCGTCGAAATCCAATTTTCCGGGATGGACCATTGGGATCAAATGATTAAAAAGTTGGAGAAGGCCGCAGAGTACACATTGAAAGAAGCTCACCGAGACCTGCAGTTGCAAAATGAATGGCGAGAGAAAGGACTTGGCGATTTTCTGGCGCAACGCCGCAGGCAAATCGAAAAGGACAAAGCGAGTGCTGACAAAACGAAATAGCTGCAACGACGATCGGCAATCCCGGAGCTTCACGTATCGCTCTGTCGCTATTGTCCCGCTCTTTTGAAACTAAGGTTAGACTGAGGTCCACAGAAGTCTGCATTGATCAGTATACAAAGTACCCCAGCAACGATTGTGCTCAATTAGCTCTGAAATCCTTTTTCCATCTTCATATTACGTACGTCTGTGCAACAGCTTCTAACTCAACTCGAACAATCGCAGTGGTGGACCGACGCCCAGTTTCGGCAATACCATTCGCAAAGGAAACCCGCAGGGACACAGCACATTGTTGACGTGCCTCGCGAGATTCTTTAGTGTGGCTGGTTGATTGTTGGTATCGTGTTTGATTGGGAAGGCGTCTTTGATGGCTCGTTTAGCTTGTGCTGACGTTTTTGCTTCGGACGAAATCGCGATTGTGCATGTGATGAATCGTGTGGTTCGCCGCTGCTTTTTGCTGGGTGATGATCCGGTCACGGGGAAGAACTACGATCACCGCAAGCAATGGATCGATGCTCAGCTGGTCACGCAGGCCAAGTCCTTCGGCATCGATTTGCTTTGCCAAATTGTCAATAAACGGTTCCTGACCCCTTTACTGCCCACCCTCACTCAGACAGCATCTCATCAACACACGACCATCAGTTGGTTTTGACTTCTCCAGCGGTGCTTGTCAGCACAAAGTCCACATCATTGCTGCCGGACTTCACCTTGACGACCAGCCCCGATTTTTCTAGGTCGCCGAACATCTCAGGAATCACGGATACAGGTGCTCCGTCGCCATCGATCTGGTCTTCAGGCAAACCACTGCCGCCTGGAGCTGTAATGGCCGTGATCATGACCTTGTGTTCGCCGGGAATCGCTCCGTCTGTCAGATCGTACGTGCCCATGGTATAGCTGCCATCGGGTTCGATATTGGCTTGAGCGGACGGACCGCCACCAACGGGCACAAACAGCAGTGACCCGATCTGCAGAGGATCTCCGTTATAAGTGACCTTGCCGGATACCGTTGCTGTTTCCAGCTGACCATCCGAACCGCAGCCACTTGTCGTCAGGATCAATACGAATCCCAGCAGGGCAATGTTGATATTAGAAGAAGCAAGAATTTTGAGCACCGAAAGAACTCCCGAAAAAAAAGATTGCACACCAAGGGATAGAAAAGGCAGAGCGAAAGTGAACGCATGAACGACTTCTTGATTTAGAATTCGCCAATCACTTCTCCGCCGGCTCGTGTTCCCAGACTTTTCAGGATTCCAAGGTCGATGTTTTCGCTGATAAATCTTGCAGATCCATCTGCCAGAGTAAATTGAGCACCACCAACGTGTGTACTTGTGTAAGGGGTTGCGTTCGGGGTGAAGTTGCCGCGAAAGTTGATCGGAAACTGAATGTGCTTGCTGTCGATCGTCAGACGACGAGTGTCAACATACCAATACATTCCCCATGTCCATGGCTGAATTCCGCCCCAGCCGGCTTTCATCGCGCCGGACCAGCCCTGAGAAGAAGAAGATTCGCCCAGCAGAATGGTATTGGTGGTTCCATCCGTAACGCTTCCCATTTTCACTTTGCTCAACGGGAAAATCATCCCGGTGTTGGAATACCGATGGGTCGCTCCGTCTGTCGGATTGGCGAGATCTTCAACGCGTCCTGAGCAGCCTCGATAATGAAGTGCTCCGTGAGCCACAATGTGCGGGATCGTCCCAATCACAATGTCCGGACTGCGATCACCCAGCGGTGAAGACGGACAGCTGAACGACGGAACCGGTCCCCAGATTTCGCTGGTGCCGTTATGAGGAGCTGCCGTCAGACGCCAGGGCCCCAGGTTGGAAATTGGGTCGGGATGAAAGCCCTGCATCGCCGACAGCCGATTGGCCTGGTCGATATAAGAAAACAGTTTTGGAGCCCATCCCATGTGA
Organism: Fuerstiella sp.; assembly: GCA_041688835.1. Classification (GTDB taxonomy): domain Bacteria; phylum Planctomycetota; class Planctomycetia; order Planctomycetales; family Planctomycetaceae; genus Fuerstiella. The sequence goes on along the minus strand of JBDNHJ010000233.1, from coordinate 2,342 downwards.
TAGCCGCCGCCGGGATAGCCGGGTGTTGGATGACTGCCGTTTGGAAACGTCAGAAACACATCGTGGTAGTTGTGGAAGGCAAGTCCGAGCTGTTTCAGGTTGTTTTTGCATTGTGTGCGTCGAGCGGCTTCGCGAGCCTGCTGCACGGCAGGCAGCAGTAAAGCGATCAGGATGGCGATGATCGCAATCACAACAAGCAATTCGATCAGAGTGAAGGCGGGACGCAGACGTTTGCCTGACGTTCCGGAACGTTCCATAGTTGGCATAACATGCCTTTCGAAACAGAAACACAAACAGACAGAAACAGACAGAATGAAAACCGTGAGATCTCTGCCTTACGTTACGGACGCTACCACGCAGAAACACAAAAAGAAACAGACAGAATGAAAACCGGCTTGCAGAATGTGCCTGCTTCCGGAAATTTCTGTGGCCCGAGGTTGCTTAAAATCCGGTGACTGAAACGTCATCTGGATCGATGCTTCGTGAAGTCGATTTGCTCCGCCGCAGCATGCATGGGCCGTCTGGATGGGATTGCGTTCACTCAGAGAGCAACAAGCGTGCCGATTCCGAACTGTCGCTATAATTGAAATATCGCGAACCGGTAGATCCTGCCGGACGCTCGTTTTTCTGAACGATTGCCTTCGCGGCGAAGCCTGACTCGATCTCACCAAGCCAATGTGATGCACGTTTCGCTGGCAGTGTTGCATTCAGATGCGGCAACTGCGACGGTTCGAACCACGGATGAACCAATTGCCTCTGCTTGAAACGAGACCTTTTTCGGATGCTGCGTACAACTCGGACAAATACTGAACAGCTCATGCCTGCTGACCGTCGTCGAGCCTATGACTGAATTCATCGCTGGGTGCTCAACTCCGCTGTGACACAGCTAGGCTGTGACGCAGGTGCTCGCGAAGCTTTTTGATTTGCATGATCTTCCCAAACCTTAAACTTTCCCCAAATCCCAATGTCTGTTCCCGATTACCGAATCAAGGCCGTCAATTCTGCTGACGTGCAGCCATCCGGAGACTACGTGCTGTACTGGATGACGGCGTTTCGTCGTCTGGAGGATAACTTTTCGCTGCAGCGAGCTGTGGAGCATGCGGTGGCTTTCAACAGGCCGGTGTTGATCTTTGAAGCTTTGCGAAGCGGCTATCAATGGGCCAGCGTGCGGCTGCATCGGTTTGTGATTCAGGGGATGGCGGACAACTGCGACGCGGCTGCGGCAGCTGGTGTAGGTTACTACGCGTATGTTAAACCAAAGCCCAATGCGGGCAGCGGACTCCTTCAGGAACTTGCCAAACGCGCTTGTGTGGTTGTGACAGACGACTTTCCGTGTTTCTTTTTACCGAACATGCTGAAGGCGGTGGCGCCACGATTGCCGGTGCAGGTCGAAGCGGTCGATTCCAACGGCCTTTCTCTGATGCGGGACACGGACCGAGTCTTCACTCGCGCCTTTTCGTTTCGCAATCATCTGCAGAAAAATTCTGGAACCGTTTCTGTCTGAGTTTCCCGAACAGCAGCCTCTGACTCATCCGAAACTGGTGAAGAAAAACTGCGTGCCGGCGCCCATTCTGAAACGCTGGCCGGCAGCATCCGACAAAATGCTCACAGCCAGCCCGGGCGTTTTGGCGGACCTGCCAATTGACCAGTCCGTCGGGCCCGCGACTCTGGATGGTGGCAGCCGCATGGCTCTGCAGCAGGCACGCAGTTTTGTGAATCAGCGTCTGGACCGCTATGCTGACGAACGCAATCAGCCCGACAACGACCCCAGCAGCGGTCTTTCACCCTATCTGCACTTCGGTCATATTGCCGCTCATCGCGTGTTTCAGATGGTGGCCGGATCTGAAGAGTGGACAGTGGATGACCTGCGGGATGTGAAGCAGACCAAAGGCAGTCGCCAAGGGTGGTGGAATATGTCACCCAATGCGGAAAGCTTTCTGGACGAACTGATCACGTGGCGAGAAATCGGCTACAACGCCTGCTGTCACGATCCAAACTATGATCGCTACGAATCACTGCCGGACTTTGCTCGCCAGACGCTTGAGCAGCACGCCACCGATCCACGCGAACATCTGTATTCGTACGAGCAGTTTCGTGATGCAGACACGCACGATGAAATCTGGAATGCCGCCCAAACTCAACTGGTGCGGGAAGGCCGCATGCACAATTATCTGAGAATGCTGTGGGGCAAGAAAATTCTGGAATGGACCGAATCTCCTCAGCAGGCTTTGGAGATCATGATTGACTTAAACAATTGCTACGCCTAAGTTCCAGTTTTGCACTTCTTGAAACTGATCTTGGCACGAAAAAGGCGGCCCGTGACAATGGAGATTGAACGTTCA
>JBDNHJ010000232.1:0-3558 GCA_041688835.1 Fuerstiella sp. | reverse complement strand
GAAATCTTCATGCAAAAGCTGTTTGGTTCGCTGCCGGAATTCTTCACCAGCGAAGACGAGCTGCGGGAACTGTGGGCGAAACCATCCACTAGGAAGGCCCTTCTGGAGCGGCTGAGCCAAGCTGGATTCGACATTGATTCACTAAATACACTTCAAAGCCTGATTAACGCCGACGACAGCGACCTGTTCGACGTGCTGGAATACGTTTCGTTTGCCGTGCCTCCCATCAGTCGGAATGATCGAGTCAAAAAGGCGGGGCACAAGCCGTTTCTGAACCTTTCTGGTGCTCAGACTGAGTTCATTCAGTTTGTCATGGATCGCTACATCGCAACGGGCGTTGGAATGTTGTCACAGAATATGCTGCCGGAATTGCTGAAGCTGAAATACGGAGAAATCGCCGACGCCGTTCACGCCCTCGGCGGCCACGACGTCATTAAGTCGTCGTTCATCAATTTTCAGAGGCACCTGTACGACGAATCCACAACGACGTCTGCCTCATGAACGAAGCGTCTAAATTGCAGGACGCGCTAGAGATCGAAAGAACTCAACTCGGTTTTCAATACGTAATTTGGTGCGGCATTCAGCGTGCTTTGGCGACGGCCGGAGTTCCTGGTATGGCCCACTAGCACCTCCGTTGCGATTGTGGTGCAAGCATGTGAGGCTCTCATCACCAAAGTCCTCAAGTCTCGAGACGTAGCAGGACATCGTTTCGGGCTCGTTGTCGAAATGAGTCATCGCCACAAAGATCAGGTTCGGGCTTCTCCATTTCTTGTCGTAAATAAACGGCGCAACCGTACCGGCACTGTACTTGACCTGTGCGTCAAACACCGGACCACCGAGATTCCAACGGAAGCAGAAGTCAATTCCCGTGTCTGTTACAGGCTGGAGGATTTCCGCACCATAGAACGTCAACAACGCCTTTGCGCAATGTTCCGCGACGTCACCTTTCTGGCGACTGTCTCCTATCGATTTCATCATTTCACGGGTGATTAACATGCTGACAGTTCCTTTACGCGGTCGAAGTTCAGCTGCGAATATACCGCGCCAAGCGGAAACTGCATGGTCTTTCTGGTCCGCGAAGTTGCGGCATCGTCGGAGCCTCGGTTCAGACGGTCGTTTTCACAAATGCTCTGTTGGCTTGGTGCTGTGTAACTGAGTCGTGTTCCCCTTCGGTTGCGCAAACGGGCTCAAAGCAGATCACAATTCTGCCTGTGCTGCCGAGTCACCTTCAGCAATCAGACTCTGCCGGACCTCGGTGGGCAAGTCAGTGCAGTTGGCAATGAGCATTCGGAGTCGTGCCCAACAGGTCCCTAACTCAGCGGAGTGCATCCTATTTGCACCCAAATTAGAGTCAGCAGCCGAATCACCGGGAAAAGAGGCCTCCGGTTCAAGTCCCTCTACCCCTACTCTTGACCAATGAAAACACTGGGTTTCAGTGTTTTCATCGGGTTTGTGGCGCACCATTTCTTCTCTGTTTCCTTCAGTGTCAGTGCCTACTGCGCCACATAGTGCGCCACTTTTGAACGCAGGTTTCGCGTTGAACGATTCAATGTCGTCCGCCGTGTGTTGAACGTAGTTTTTTCGCTGAACGGTGACACTGTGGCCGATCCAGTTCGCCACCAAATCCGCCCGCTCGCCTTCTTTCAGCCACTGGGTTTCGCAGCTTGCCCGCAGATTCTGGAACAGCTTCGGCCATGGAACTAGGCCAGCCGCTTCAACGATTTTTCGGAACGGCTTGTCGAGATTGCTGTTCGTCGTTGAGAATCGCGTGATGATCGGATCGTCAGCCGGAACACTCTGTTTGCCAGACGGCAGTGCTGCCTGAAAGGCATCTTCCAGATGCTCCCGAACGTCTCGAAGTGGAACGAAACGAATGTCACACCCTTCGATGCGTTCCGTCTTGGTCGGTCTCACCAACATCTTGCCTTGGTCCCACTGGACGTCCCGCCACTTCAGATTGAAGATTTCCATCTTCCTGAGTCCCGCCAGCCTCCAGAGTGCAAACGTCAGCCGCCACGGCGTGTCTGGCGCTGCCTCCAGAACCTTCGCTGCATCTTCCGGCGTGATGTAGTGGTCTCGGCTTCGATTGGCCTGTGAACCACTCACCTGTGCCTCAAACGGATTCGATTCAATCAGTCCGCGGCGTTTCGCAGCGTTGAAGAACATCTTCGCAGCGGATATGTGTTTCCGCTTTCCGTTCTCAGCCATCGGTTCGCCCTTGCGAGGGGAAGTCGTCTGGCGAATCTTCCGCTTGTCCATCCAGACACGAAACTGGTGCGCGTCTTCAGCGGTGATGCTGTTGAGTGTCCGTCTGGGCAACTGATCGTTCAGGAATCGCTGAGTGCTTCGCCATGCGGCCAGAGTGGATTCTGAGGCGGCCTTTCCGTGAGCCGTTCGCCCGTGGTCGATGTGGTCCTGAAGGAATGCCGCCAGCGCCATCGATGATTCCGGCTCGGATTCTGGTTCCAGCTCAACTGGTGCCTTGGCTTCAACCAATCCAGCTTTGGCCAATTTGTTGTATAGCTTGTCGCCGATCTCAGCCAACCAAAGTGCGGTCTGTCGCTCCAGAGTTCCACGGGATGCGACGTGAACGACCATGTTGTCGATGTGCCGGCTGATCTGTTCGGCAGTCGCCTTGTTCACCTTGCCTAGTCGCAGGGTTCGCCTGTCGCCGTTAGGGTCAACATACTGAATTCGCCATAGGCTTCGGGAATCTTTGGATACGCTCGCCATGTGTGTTCATATTCCATCTGAAGTGAGTCCATCAAGTGCAAAGCACGCGGGAAGGTGGTGATGGTGCCACCGTTCGGGTTCGATGCCCTATCCCGCATGCGTGAAATACTAGTGTGTTCTTATCTGTTCGTCCAGGTTCTGTTTCTTCACTCCCCTGTGTTTCGGCTTCTTTTCTATTCGGTCGTTCCCGTGAGACGCCTCAGAATGCCCTGTGCGGCGTCGATCGTTGCTGACGGCTATCGTGTCGTGTCCATCCGGCATCGGTGACGAGTCGTTGAGTCTGAGCGGTTCCCGTGTTCGCTGATGCAATGCGGTGGCCGTGGCCGTTGGATCCAGCGACGCGGTACCCGGCCTCCAGATCTGTCCGCTGAATCCGATGTCAGGTGTTAACGGTTAACACCTCGAATCGACGTGCATCCTCGAGCGCTGGGTTCCGAAGTGTGTTGGGCCCGTGACGCATCGATGTGACCGGTCGGCAGTGAAGCGGACTCTGCAGCCAGCGCCGCATCCGGACGGTCACACTTTGTGACGAGTCCGTGTGAATGAGCGATCGCAAATTCGGAAAAAGGTCAGTGGTTCGGTCGCCGCCGTTTGCCGGTACAAAACAAACTGATTGCCTGCCTGTTCCCAATGTAAGGATCGTTCAATTGAAATGCGAAAAAGGCCCCGAACGGGGGGCTATGCCTGGGCTGACGATTTACCTGAGTTTTGGGGAATCTGGATAAGATTGGAGTGAAAAGACTGTTGCGCCCATTGTAGAGTAGGATGTCCAAATCCCCAACGCGACGGAACGCAACAGTGGATATATCCTACTACACATTAGCT
>JBDNHJ010000231.1:0-11651 GCA_041688835.1 Fuerstiella sp. | reverse complement strand
TGCGTCGGTCCGGCTTGGGAGCATCTCATCTTCGTACCGATCAAGAAGTACCTGATAGGAATCGAAGTCACTCAGGTCTGATCGTTCCTTGCTGGATATTCCGAGCTCTGGCAAATGAACGTACTCGATGTCCAATTTCGCCGCAATCTCAGACATTGACTTCCTCGCGAATCCGTATTTGCGGGAGATAGGATTTGCCCGCACATCAAGAATCGAAGCAACCCCGGCCTCGATCAGGCCATTGAAAAAGGAGTCAACCGATTTGCCTTCGTATCCGACGGTATAGATCGCAAGTGGTGCTACCGGGGCGTCCCGAACTTCCGATACTAGATTTTGAAGCTCGCTCTTCAGTGCGAACCACGGGTAGCGACTGTAAACATCCTTCAAAAGATCATTCTGTGAAGCAGAAAGATATTCTCGGACTGCTCTGTGGACCGCAGACTTCCATGCATACGGCAACTCATCCGATTTGGCATTCGACTCGGTCTTCATCCGTCCCGCGAGCCGAACTGATCGATCTTCGTCGACAACATAGCCGTCGCGGACGAGTGCACTCAGTTCGCGGTACAAAGCAAAGGAAAACGGACCGAATTTGTATGGTACGAAGTCGTAGAACGTGGGCTCATTAGCGAGAATACTCTCTTGGCGAAGCAAAAATGCAGCCTTCACAAGTTCAATGTGACTGATGGGCCGGTTGGCTTCTCGTAGGACACGAAGCAGGATTTTTTGTCGCTTGAGCATGTGAGATTCCTTCCCCGGAATACATTCCGTTGACCACGGGTTGGAGGCTCCATCCTCCTTACACAACTATAGATGAATTTCGCCATAAAGAAAAGGTTCGTTAAGTGAGCGTAACCCCGATTCGGTGGGTGACGTGGTGTCCGCAGCCGCCACCCGGTTGCATTCTTCGCCACCGACTTGATGCCGTTCTTCATTCCAGTCTTTCCGGAATAGCCTTCGCTGGTGCCGATGATTTGGTGGTTCTTGGCTTTCAGGACGAAGTCGTCTTCGCCCTTTTTGTTTTCGCGAGCATCGAATTGCTCAGCATCGGCGGCGTTGTTCTGGACGGATGCGATTCCCTTTTTGGCCGTGGCCTTTGAGGCGTACATCTGACTGGTCAGAATGATCTCACCATTCGCCGCCAGCAGGTTGAAATGGTATTTCTTGTTCTTAGCCAGCTTGATCTCAAAAACGGCGGGCATATTTGCTACTCCTTTAACATGACTCAAAGACTCGAAACGTCTGCGAAGTGTACCTGACGAGAATCGTCAGGGAAGGGGCAGCAAAAACGGGTAGCCAAACGCGACTCGACAAGACCTCCGTGCTATTTGGCGGTATCATTGGCAACGCAAACGCACAAGATCCGGCGAACCTTTCCATCATTGTCGCCGGTGGCGGCTACGAACACGGTCGGTACGTGGCGTTCGACAGTAACTTCGACGCACAATTCTTCTCGACAAGCCATCATCTTTCGGACATTCCCCATGAACGCTTCCGCCTTTTCACTGCGTGTTTCGCTTCTGTTTCTGCTTGCGTCAAATGCCGTTCACGGTCAGACCAACCAGGACAACTGGCATCAATGGCGGGGCCCGGATTCGATTCCCACTCCGCTTTCTTCTCCCAATGACGCGGAGTGACGCAGTAGTAGGTCAGTTCCTGCTGACGATGGACTGCCGTCGATTTGTTTCTCTTCTTGAAGTCGCCGTTCGCCTTGCTGACCTTGTCTTTATTCGTGCCCAGTTCCCAAATTGACTGGCCTGCGGCAACATACGTGGAGGCCGATGCCGCAAGTACAAATCCATCCAGCCCCGATCGCCCGACGGAATCTCCATACGGCATGATCACGGCCTCCAGATTCGGGTTGGAAGCGATGATCAGCCTGCGAACGAGTTCGGGTAGCAGTGCGTCCGACGGTTTCGTATCCGCCCAGTTGATGAGGTCCGTTCTCGTAAGCCGCGTCACGTGGCATTCCTTCTTCACCGGCCGTTGCTTGATGCCTGAATTGACCTCCTCCTGCGGCCTGAACGTGGTCAACCGAATTGATGACAAATTCTACACAATTACGATGCCATCGAATCTAAGACGCACACGTTCGATGCCCGTTCGAAGCGTTCCCCGAGTTCTGAAAGTCTTGACGACTTTCGCTACGGCCAATTTTGACAATTTTCGTTCGACTGCCCCTTACGCGAAAAGTTCATCGATCGCTCCGTTGCTGTCACCGTGTGATTCAACGTTGAGGCCGCTGCCGCGAAGCAGACTGAGCCAGAGATTGCACAGCGGTGTGTCTTTCTTTGTGACGATGTGTTGACCGTGATTGACTCCAGCGCCGCCCCCTGTCAGAAGTGTCGGGCAGTTATCAAGATAGTGCAGTGAATTGAATTGATATTGCTGCCGAAACTGAGCGACATGTGATCGAACAGGCTGCTGCCGTCTGATTCTTTGGTCGTCTTCAGCTTGTCGATAAAGTATCCGAGCAATTCACCATGCTTTCGGTCTCGCGATTGTGAGACCCCGCTGAGAAACCACAGTTCCCGTACTGACTCGGTCGCCGGGGTACGACACGACCTTGTCACCTTCTTTCAAACCGTTCAGCACTTCTGCGGCGTCGTCGTTGCGGTGGCCGATTTCTAGGTGGCGGAGCTCCGTCGTTTCGTCCGCTACGATGAACACCGACCATTCGCCGGACTCGCGAAACAACGCCCCTGTCCGCACAGTCAACACGTCGTCGGCTTCCCAGCGCACGATGTCGGCTTCGACTCGGAAACCGTCTCCCAGCGACAAACGTGATTCCGGGGGATCGACGAAATCGATGATCACGTTGACTCGCTGTTCTTCGATCCCTAGAGCACTCACTTTCGTAAACGCGGACGGTTCGATCAGACGGACTCGCGCTTCCAGAGACTCGTCGCCTCCCCATTCGTTCAGCATGACTCGAGCACCGGGCGGAATTTTAACGGCGTCCGTGGACAACACATCGACTTCGACTTCCAAGTCCGCAGGGTCGCCGAGTTCCATAATACGATCGCCGGGATTCACCTTGGTCGCGCTTTCCTGGAACACGCGGAGCACTCGACCGGAAATCGGCGACGTGATCGGGAAGCTCCATTCCGTGATATCTGCCGTGTCATCATTGCGGTTGGTCCTCAGCAGAGCGGCTTTGGCTTGTTCGAGTTCAGCGATCTCCACTTCAAAGTTGGCGGCGCTGTAATCGTTGGTTGCTTTTCGAAAGGCGACGGTCTGGCGATTGAGTTCCTGTTCGGCAGCAGCGTTCTTCTTTGCAAGCTGCGAGAGACGCCCCATTTCCGTTTCTTCCAGATTCAGCGTTTCCAGAGCCGACGCGAGTCGCGGTTGGGCGAGACTGACTCGCGCATCCGCCGCCTTCACGCGGGCCTCAGCCAGAGCGGTGGCCCGTGGATCGAGCAACGTTGGATCAGTCGGTTCGATCGTGGTCAAATGCGTCTGTTTGGCGACAACTTCGTCACCAGGGTCAAGCGCAATGCGCACAAGCCGACCGCTGAGCGGGGCCGACACCACATAGCGGTCTCGAATGCGCGTGCGACCGCCATCACTAATCGTTACGACCAGCGGCCCACGTGCGATCGTGGTCATGTCGACCAGCACGGGTTTCGACTGCATGGCAAACGCCAGCGCAGCAGCTGCGCCCGCGGCGATCAGAAACACAAACAGTCTTCTTAACCAGATCATGCCCTATTCCTTCCCCTTCAACACTGCAAACAAATCCAGATGATACAACCGCCGTCTCACCATCCAGCCGGAAGCCAATGCCGCCAGCAGCACGATGATGGCGGCCTGAGCGAACGTCCACGTCGAAATCACCAGTGGAATGCGAAACAAATCTGTCGCCAGAGATGTCGTCGTTAGCCAAACCATGCCGTAACCAAACGCCAGTCCCACGGGGATCGCCGCCAGCGTCAGCAAAGCCAGTTCGCCTAGCAGCACGACCGAAACTTCTCCATGAGTAAACCCCAACACGCGCATGGTGGCCAGTTCTCTGTCGCGTTCGGACAGCGTAATCCGAGCCGTGTTGTAGACGACTCCAGCGGCGATCACGATTGCGAAACCGATTACGAAGCTTTGCATCTGCAACTGACTGTCAGCCACCGTGCTGTTGAAACTTTCAATCGTCGCTTCCTTAGCGGTGACTCCGACGACGTACGGCGTTTCCTTCAGCGATGCATACACGTCGTCCAGATGCTCAGCGTCGACCGTTATCCATGCTCCGGTGATACGCGGTCCTTCGCGAGCGATACGATTCACAAAGGCGCGCGAAGCGAAGGCGTTCAGGCCAGACAGGTCGTCGATCGTTCCTGCAATGCGAACCGATGTCGCCGGGCATTCGCCTTCCAGAACTTCGACAACGACAGAATCTCCCACAGCAACGTTCAGCTTGCGAGCCAATGCGTCCGAAACGACGAATCCGTTCTTCGATAGATCCTGATCCACGCCCTTCTGATTGACCACGCGATACAACTGACGTGTCTGTCCCATGCCCTGAATCGCCGTGCGATGCGAACGAGATCCATGGCGAAGTCGTACGGCGAGTCCTCGGAAAGCTTCCACCTGTCGCACGCCAGTGATGTGCTGAAATTCGTTGACGACATCGATGCCGGTCGGTTCGATCAGGCTGACCTGCAGGTCCTGCCGCTGCACCTGGCGAAACTGAAAGTCGATCAGAAAATCCATCGCGTCGTTCATGAAGTTCCCCAGCACCAGAATGCCGACGGCCGCAGAAATGCCCAGCACCGAAAATACGGCCTTCAATGGTTGCCGATGAAGCTGACGAATGATCATCCGCCACGCCGGAGACAGCAAACGCTGCAGGCTCAGTCGTTCAATGATCGTCTTGCCAAACTTGCCCGGTGGAGCTGGACGCATGGCTTCAGCCGGAGGAAGCTGACTGGCGGCTCGCAGCGAATTCAGCGTTCCCACCAGCGCCGCCGCGACGCTCAGCACCGCCGTGATGACGGCCGTGATGACGGCCGTCTGTATGTCGAACTGAAAATAGAACATCGGAAACTTAAAGAACGCGGCATACAGCGACGCCATCCCGTGCCCCATCCAAACGCCGAACAAAGTCCCGGAAACCACCCCCGCCGCCACAATTAGGCTCACCATCTTGCAATAGTGCCAGCCGACTTCCAGATTGTAATCACCGAACGCCTTCAACGCCGCGATCTGTTCTCGCTGCATGGCGATCACGCGCGTCATCACCATGTTCAGCAGGAAGGCGGCCACCGCCATGAAGATGATCGGAGTCACCAGGCCCATCGCTTGCAGTCCGGCCAGTTCATCGGTAATGAAACGATGCGACATATGATCATCGCGACCGTAACTGCCGGCTCCACCCCAGTCCTCCAGGAGGTTGTCCAGCCGACGAATGACGTCCGGTTCGCTGGCCCCGCGCATCAGAGTGAGCGAAATGTCGTTGGCGGCCCCTTCCATATCGAAGGCCGCTTCCATTTCCGTTTCCGGCACCCAGAAGAGGCCGAAGCGTTTGTAGTCCGGCAGCATGTCGCCGGGATTCATTTCGACGATGTATTCCGGCGACAGCACGATGCCGACCATCGTCAACTTACGCAGCCGACCATTCAGAATGGCTTCGACGGAATCACCCGGCTGAAACTTGTGTTCGTTGGCAAATGATTCGCCCACCAGCACTTCCAGCCGACCAGGTTCAGGAAGTCGACCTCGCCGCAGATATAATTGATTCAGTTTGGGCGTGCCGAGGTCAGGAAGGGAAATCAGCTTGCCCACCGCTGGTTCTCGCAAGCCACGTACGATCAGATTGACGTTTTCCACAATCCGCAGGTCGACACGAGCGACTCCGGGAATCTGCTGCACGCGAGATTCGAGTGTTCGCGGTCCGCGTTTGAATCCGGCAAACACCTGAGCAAACCGGTAACGTTCGTAGTACGCGGCTCGCGTTCCGTCGAGCGTGCGTAGCGTGCTGAGCGACATCACCGACATGGCCACGCCGGACGCAATCACCATCGCGATCGCGATCGCCCTTCATGTCCAGTACGTTGCGAATCAGTTTGCGATTGATGGCTTTCAATCAGTCACCACACAATTTCCATCGCCGACTTCTTCGTGGCATTCAAACGCACTTCCGAAATCCTCCCGTCTGATAAACTGATCACGCGATCCGCCATTTCGGCGATCATCGCGTTGTGAGTAATCACCGCCGTTGTTGTTCCCATTTCCCGGTTGATGCGTTCCAAAACTTCCAGCACGATGACACCAGTCTGGGCGTCGAGTGCGCCCGTGGGTTCATCGCACAGCAGGACCTCCGGGCGTTTGGCGATCGCCCGAGCAATCGCGACGCGCTGTTGTTCTCCGCCGGACATTTGCAATGGGAAATGATCCAAGCGTTCGCCGAGTCCCACCATCCGCAGCGCTTCTTCCGGTGTCAGCGGATCGGCAGCGATCTCCGTAACAAGGGCCACGTTTTCGCGAGCCGTCAGACTGGGGATCAGGTTGTAAAACTGGAAGACAAAGCCCACATGTTCTCGGCGAAAACGCGTCAACTGAGTATCATTGCCCGCCGTCAGGTCTTCGTCCTGAAACGTGACCGTGCCGGACGTCGGAGTATCCAGACCGCCGAGAATATTCAGCAGCGTGGACTTCCCGCTGCCTGACGGTCCCAGCAACACGACCAGTTCGCCGCGAAACAATTCCATCGTTGCCCCGCGCAGCGCATGCACTTTCACATCGCCCATTTTATAGACTTTCGTCACGTCATGGGCAGCAAAGATCGGCTGAGGCGGTGATTGGACCGTGTCTGACATTAATTTTGCTGTGGTGTCTGTATCTGTATGCTTGGCCACGCGGTGACCTTTATGACTTGGACAGGCCATTGAGAAAATATCGATCGCGGATTCCATTCGTTTCTTCAGCTTCATCTTGCCGCCTTCTAGGCAGCCGTTGATCACGCTCCCCCAGATCAAATCACCGAATGCGTTTGTCGCCTGTTCCACATTGACCTTGCGAAACTCACCGCTGCTGATTGCCGCTTTGATCAACTGGTCAATTCCTTCGCGAGTTTCCGAACGGAACATCAGATGTGTCGGGACGGAATCGCGGAACTCAGCTCGCTCGTGAATCATGATTTCGACGGTCTCCGGATGCTTCTGATAGAATTCAGCACACGCCAAAGCCACCTTCTTCAGCACTCCCGCTGCACCGATCTCGGCCAGCAGCTTCGGCGTATCTTCTTCATTGCCAACTTTCTTCCGCACAAACCCGTCGATCATTTGCAGGCAGTGCCGAGACGTCGCCAGAAACAGCCCTTCCTTGTTACCAAAGTGCCGATAAACGGTCCCCTTGCCAACACCAGCATCATCCGCAATCACCTGCACATCAGCCCGATGAAACCCATCTCGGGCAAACACCGTCAATGCCGTTTCTAATATCTCCGCCTTGCGTTGATCAGCGGGCGGCCGCTTTTTGGTGACGTTCGACATTTCAATCCTTACGCTAAGTTAGGAAACGGACTAGTCCGTTTCCTGACTTAGCTACGAGTTGATTCAGCGTCAAGAGGGAATCATGTACGGGAGAAAAATTTGTGCGTGCGAACGGTTGGCACTGCTGCGACGCCACGCGCTAACAAAGATCAATCCACTCGTTCCCGGAAGCGAACGAGTGCCCGCTCGCAACAACAGAGTTCCGTGGATAGACGAATCTGGGTGTGAGGGGATCAGGCTGTGTCGACACCGTTTGGGGGCGTTTCGAGATTCGCTGGGCTAACAAAATGAACTCCGGAACGACTTGCCTCGATTAGCTCTTCAACAGCATGCGTCAGTCTTTTAAACGATCGTATCCTTGATTCTCTCAGCAATGTGAGGTCCAGATGCTCGACGAAGACCGTCTGATCTCGGGTTGGCCGATAGCCTCTAGTGACTCTGGTACGAAGCCAGCCTTTCGCATCGCGAGGTGCTTTTTCGAGATCGTGCGGAATCGGTTCCGTTAACTGCAGTTTTCTATTGTCTGGTAGAGAACCGTATCCGTCGGCTGCAGCGATGAACCAGGATCGAATTCCTGGCAAGCGAAAACACAGGCAGTCGAAAATACTGTACCACCTCCGACAGACCGAGCTGTATTGGCCAGCTCCGTCGCACATTCTTTCGCGCAAAATGGGTTGCCGTTGATGGACTTTGCGTCGCCGTCAAGAAGAACGAGAATTCCGCAGACGTCCTTGCGCTTTACACTGGCCAACAGCTTTTTGCGCAACTCTGCGTAGTCATTCTTCGTGAGCTTCGATACATGGCCAACGCGAAACGGATTGGGATCGACCATCACGGCATCCCACCCATTTAGCTCCGTGACAATTCTGCTGACAAGACGTGGGGCTGCGACAGCTTCGCCTTCACCCTCCACAAACAACACGATCCGTTTCATTCGGATGCCGTCTCCATCACATCGAGACGTGCTGGATCGACTGTTAGCAATTCACCAGCGTCCATAAGCTCTTCACGTAGTGCCGCTTTCTGCTCTGATGAGACCGGGCCGATTTTCGTGCAAAAATCTTCACGTTCTACAACTCGGATCTGGTCCTCCGTGAAGTGATCGAGCAAGCCGGGGCTATGAGTCGTTAAGATAACTTGCCCACGGCCATCATCTGGCGTGCACAGAAACTCTTCGGCCAACAATGCCAAAGCTCCTGGGTGAATGCCGTCCTCCGGATGTTCAAACATGAGTACTTGCTTGGGCGGCCGCTGATACAAGGCTAGTAAATGTGCCAATGATCGCCGGAAACCTTCAGATTCCTGGCCAAGATTCAGACCTAAAATACGGTCTCCGAATTTGTGACCTACAACGGCATGCGTTGGCTTTCGAATGTCGTTCAGTTCAACCGAAACAACATCGGTGTTTACGCGGCGGAGTGCTGCGACGATATTCTTGCGAATACTGAGATCCTGCAGGTTGCTGACAATCTCTTTCATTGTCGTCAGGTAGTTGCTAGCAACGTCGTCCAGACCGGACCCACAGCCATTTGCGACGCCTGGTTGCTGGCCGAATGGACGGTTCACAGGCAACTGTTTGGCGACGTCATTGTGAAACGTGTAGCAACCAATACCTTCGGTCAACGCTGTGTACGCAATGACCACTTCTGCCAACGAAGGAATTCGACCGAGTGCTATCGTTCCTGGCGGCGGGACCTCGACCAATGCTGGCTCCGTCGTCCACGTGGCTTTGCCACCGAGCCCTCCACCAAAAGTCCCGGATCCGCCGACATGGGTGGGCGCACCCTCTTGACAAAACAGAGTGTTTTCACCAAGCGTTAGGGATTCTCTAAGCAACCCACCAGCCGGGCCAGTTGCTGGAATGTGAAGGCTGTAGTGATACTCGCCGTCAACTCCATTGACAGAAAACGAAACATCGAAGCACGTTGGATCTTCTGTTGCAGGGAGCGGTTTGGTAGCCGCCCAATCAACTTGAAGCCGTTGCAACCCATTCTGTTCGCCATTCAAGATGTCCCGAAGGAAGCGAACGGCAAGAACAAAATTGGACTTTCCTGTACCACTTCGCCCGACAAGTACTGTAACAGGCGAGAGCCTTAGTGTGAGATCACGGATACTCTTGAAATTTTGAATTCTGATCTCATGGATCATGAACTTTTCCTTACTGCACTAAAGATGCTTGATCAGCGCAATGATAACATACACACTCGGAATCTAGGACGACGATGCCACAAAATCGCATCGGTTCGCCGTCCCGGCCCCGAATTCTCTTGGCTGGATGTGATTCAAGGCACCACTAACGCACTGCCTTAAGGTCTGCGATCGTTTCGTTCAGACGTGAATGTGCTTCAGGATCTTCCTGCAGTGGTCTGTCACGAAACGCGGGCAACAGCTTGTCCCAGACGACGTTCAACTCGCCCTGCATGTTTCCAGTGTTAGCCGTAATGGCGATCACGGCGTCCTGTTCAGGCAGGACGATGCAGAATTGGCCGTCTTTGCCGTCGCCTCGGTAGGCTCCGTGGCGGCAGCGCCAGAATTGGAAGCCGTAGCCCTGGTCCCAGTCCTTGTTGGGATCGCTGCCGTTCGAAACCTGCTTTGATGTGGCTTGGTCAACCCATTCTGCGGGCAGAATTTGCTTTCCATTCCACTTGCCTCGCTGAAGGTACAGTTGGCCAAACTTGGCGATGTCTTCCGTGCAAAGATACAGACCGTAACCGCCGATCGAATTTCCCTGAGGACTGGTTTCCCATTTCGGCTTCTCGATACCGAGCGGCTCGAACAGCCGTGGCGTCAGATAATCGAGCACCGTTTCTCCTGTGACTTTCTGCACGATCGCCGACAGCATGTAAGTTGCCGGAGTGTTATATCGGAAGTGCGTGCCGGGTTTGTGCGGCACGGGATGAGCCAGAAAGGCTTTGGCCCAGTGTTTGGCTTCTCGCAAGTTCAGTTCGTCCTGATGTCCCGCGTTCATGGTCAGAAGATCACGGATTCGCATCGCTTTCAAATTGGCAGACGGTTCTGCTGGAGCGGCGTCAGGAAAGAACTTCAACACCGTATCATCAATGCTCAGTTTTCCTTCCTCCACGGCGAGGCCAACCGCCGTTGACGTGAAGCTCTTGCTTAGCGACCACAGGATGTGTGGCTTTTCAGCCGACTCGGGTGCCCACCATGCTTCGGCCACAACATGTCCGTGACGCACCAGCATGAAGCTGTGCATCGAATTCACCTTCTTATCAGCCGTTTCGATGAACTCACGAATCTGCACCGACGAAACGCCCTGAGCCTCCGGCGTGCTGCGCGGCAACATGACACTTTGTGCTTCAGCGTTCGCTGCGAATACGTTTGACGTCAGAACAACGGCAACGAATGTTGTGAGTCTCATAAGATAGATCTTCTAACGCTGCACGAGCAGGTGCCCGGCAATGGTTCTTGTGGATGAAATGCTGGCTTGATCCCGCCGTTTCGCTAATTCGTCGGAGAGGCGGCAGCGTCGGATGCACCGCTCACCGGCAATTGTATGATGTGTTGCTGAAAGAAGTTGACGATTGACGATCACACACTCTCAAAATCCGAAGGGATAGTATTATGCTGCGTTCGCTGACCTTGGCAATCATTGGCTTGTCGCTATGTCCGACTTCCCGGACCACCGCTGAAGATATTCGCATCGCTCCGGACGTGGTCTACGGGCACAAGTTCGGTCTGGCCACGACGTTGGACGTGTTTACGCCGACCAAAGACGCAAACGGAGCTGCGGTCTTGTTTATGGTGAGCGGTGGGTGGTATTCGAGCTGGTCGCCGCCGGAACAGTTGCAGCACAGGATGAAACCTCTGACCGACAAGGGTTTCACCGTCTTTGCCGTTCGTCATGGCAGCAGCCCGAAGTTTTCGATTGCCGAAGCTGTCGCGGATGTCCGCCGCAGCGTGCGGTTCATTCGCCTGAACGCGGAACGATTTGAGATCGATCCCAATCGCATTGGCGTGTTTGGCATGAGTGCTGGCGGTCATCTGTCGCTGATGCTGGGCACAGCGTCAGGACGATAGCTTTCCTTACGAAAGTCGCGTCCCGTGTGATGCGCTGCCTCGACTTCAATCCACTGGTATTTTCGATATTGCTTGCTGTAAGCTTGGTCACGAAAATTAACCGGGTACAGGCGAATGAATTTCCCATCT
>JBDNHJ010000027.1:0-24233 GCA_041688835.1 Fuerstiella sp. | reverse complement strand
TTCAGTTCAACTTCGTCGATCGTGGGACTGTCCAGACGAAGTTGTCGCGTAAATGATTTCCGCATCCGTGGCTCCTCGAAGATTGAGCGATGAAATTCCGCTTTTGCTGACCTTTTCTATCAACACGACGAATTCCAACTCTGCCCCGTTCGACATCTCTTGGGGATAATCGAAAAAACGGACGGAACTTAAGGTTTCTCGCACAAGCCACCGGCTCACTGATTCTCGTTGCTAATCGACTGCAGGGTTCAGAACTGGCTGCAGTGCGACAGCGAAATACGAGTGGCCAGCAGGACAGCAATGGCGACAAATGGGCGGTCGATTGCTACAACACGGCATCCGTTCGTCTCCGAAGTTATGTTCTATCAGCTGGTGTCTCCATGATCTGCAAACGCATTTGTGCTATCGCCGTTCTAATTGTTCAGGCCACAACTCTGACCGTTGCTGGCGACTGGCCGCAGATTTTGGGTCCCGACCGCAACGGTGTTGCCGTGGGGGAACAACTGTTGCCGAAGTGGCCCGCAGACGGCCCGGCGGAAGTTTGGACGCGTGATGTTGGTCAGGGCTTTGCTGGCGTCGCGATCAAGGATGATGTGTTGGTTTTGTTTCATCGTCAGGCTGACTTCGAAATCGTCGAAGCGATGGACGCCGCGACTGCCAAAGTGCGGTGGACTCAGCGTTTCGACTGCGATTACGAATCCGGTATGTCCAGTGACAGCGGGCCGCGCTGTGTTCCGTTAATCGCTGATGGCAAAGTCTATGTTTTTGGGGCGCAGGGCGACTTGCACTGCCTTGATCTTAAGACCGGCGACCCTGTGTGGGGTCGTGACACGCGAAGTGATTTTTCTGCGCCCGAAGGATACTTTGGAGCGGGGAGTTCTCCGGTGCTGTTTCAGGATCGACTGATCGTGAACGTTGGCGGACGAAACAACGCGGGCGTCGTCGCGTTTTCCACCACAGACGGCAGTACGCTGTGGCAGAACTTCGACGACACCGCCAGCTACTCATCACCGATCGTGGCCGACATCAACGGCACCCAGCATGCGATCGTTGTGACTCGCCTAAACACGGTGTCTCTGAATCCAATCGATGGCGAACTGCGGTTTCAATTTCCGTTCGGCATGCGGGGACCGACCGTGAATGGGGCCACGCCAGTGGTGATGGGCGACCACCTGTTTGTGTCATCCAGCTATCGTGTCGGCAGCGTGTGGGCCACTGTGACGGCAACATCGGTGGACGCCAAATCCAGCGAAGAAAAACTACTGGCCACGCAGTACGCCACACCGATTCCGCACGATGGAGTCTTGTTTGCCGTCGATGGCCGACAGGACGTTGGCTCAGCCACACTGAAGTGCATCGACCCCGCAGCTCAGCAAGTGCTGTGGGAACAGTCGGGCTTCGATTATGGCACGCTGGTGAAGGTCAACAACGACCTGCTGTTTCTGACCAACGCCGGCGAACTGATTCGCTTTGCCGCCAACAAGCAGAAATACGTCGAACAACAACGCTGCAGCATCCAAAACTCCGACGGACGCGGCTATCGATTGCCTGCGATCAGCAATGGCCGACTTTATGTTCGAGACACCAAGGTCTTGAAGTGTCTGCAAATCGGCGAATCGGCGAAGTAGCCTTGCTGCTGCCGAATTCTTCAAGATTTCTCATTGAAATATCGTAACATGGCGATATGATGACACGAGGAGCGATCAAATGGCGGCCAAGACAAAATTGAATTCAAAACCCGCAGGCAATCCGGCTGCGTTTGCTCAGGCGGCCGAATGTCTGAAAACGCTGGCGCATCCGGTGCGGTTGCGGTTCGTGCAGTTGCTGCTGCATGGTCGCTACACCGTTGGCGAATTGGCCGAAGATTGCGGCGTGCCGGACAACGTGGCTTCTGAACATCTGCGGTTGATGCAGCGGTGTGGGTTCTTCACCAGCGAACGTGAAGGTCGACGTGTGTACTATCAAGTCGCTGAACCGCATCTGCAGAACATTATGGACTGCGTCGAAGGTCGATTTCTGAAGTCGTGAATCTGTGGGAGGCCTTTCCCTTCTTTTTGCCCTGAAATATCGTAAGGCTGCGATATTACGAAGCGACGATACTACATCATGAACAATTGCATCACAATTTGCGCGACTGACTTGGCTCAACGAAATACGGAACAGACGGCAGACCTGATCGACGTGCGGACGCCGCTGGAATTTCAGGAAGTGCGTGCCGCGACAGCTCGCAACATTCCACTGGATCAGCTCGATCCGCATTCGGTCATGAAAAGCCGTGATGGGGCGGTCGATCAGCCGCTGTACGTCATCTGCAAAAGTGGCACTCGCGGGGGTAAGGCCCAGCAGAAGTTCGTGGACGCTGGTTTCACGAATGTGATCAATGTTGAAGGCGGCACAGAAGCTTGGGTCGCCGCCGGATTGCCAGTCGTACGAGGCCAGAAAGTGATGTCGCTGGAACGGCAGGTGCGGATTGCCGCCGGGAGCATCGTGTTTGCGGGAGCAGTGGCGGCATTGGCGACCGGCAACGTTTACTTCGCTGGCATTCCCGCGTTTGTGGGAGCCGGGCTGATGTTTGCCGGTATCACTGACAGCTGTGCCATGGGAATGTTGATCGCGAAAATGCCGTGGAATCAGGGCCGAGGCGGATCATGTTCGATTTAGCAGTTATTTTTGGTGGAGTTGTCGGATTTGCGTTGGGGTTGACCGGTGGTGGCGGCGGTGTTTTTGCCGTTCCTTTATTGGTCTATGGGCTTGGCATCGCTCCGCGAGAGGCCGTTGGGATTTCTTTGGCGTCGGTGGGCGGGACAGCATTCGCAGGTGTCTTGCCTCGTTTGTGGCGAGGCGAGGTGGAACTTCGAACCGGCTTGTTGTTCGCGGTGGCTGGCATGTTTGGTGCTCCCATTGGTTCTTACGTGTCGACGCTGATTCCCGAAACAGTGCTGTTGGTAATGTTCGGATGTTTGATGCTGGTAGTAGCGTGGCGAATGTGGGCGAAGACTCGCAATCCGCTCTTGGCGACCGGCGTTTGCGTAACCGAAGGACAAGCCGCGCATGATCGCGCTGCCTGCCAGCGTGATGAAGATGGCACACTGCGATTAACTTCCAAGTGCGCCCAGCTGCTGTTGTTGGCTGGTTTGCTGACAGGAATATTGTCGGGGATGTTTGGAGTCGGCGGCGGATTCGTAATCGTACCGGCGCTGGTGTTGTTTAGCGGGATGGAGATTCATCGAGCAGTCGGAACATCACTGTTCGCGATTTTTCTGATCAGCATCAGTGGTGTGGCGTCGTCTGTCGCGTCTGGTCGAGAGTTGTCGCTTGAGACCACGGCGCAGTTTTTGATGGGAGGCTTGGTTGGAATCTGGCTCGGCGGATTGGTTGCCGGAAAGCTGAAAGGGGCAACCTTGCAAAAGGTGTTCGCGACAGCGGTTGTGCTGGTTGCGACTTTCGTCATTGTCAAAACAATTGTTCTGTAGATTCTGCGATTCAAGGGAGAATGCAATATGTTACTGAAGTACTTTTACGACAAAGCCCTCGCGCACGCTTCATACATGGTCGGTTGCCAACGGGCCAAAGTTGCAATGGTTGTCGATCCCGGTCGAGACATCGACCAGTATCTGGAAATGGCGGAGCTGGAAGGCGTCAAGCTGATCGCTGTGGCAGAAACGCACATCCATGCCGACTACGTTTCGGGGGCTCGTGAGCTAGCCGAGCGTGTTGGTGCAAAACTGTACGTGTCCGACGAAGGCCCCGCCGACTGGAAGTATTTGTTCGCCCACCAGTACAACCATCAACTGGTCAAGGATGGCGATTCATTTATGATTGGCAACATCAAGTTGGATGTCATGGCGACGCCCGGGCATACGCCCGAAAGCATTTCGTTTCTGTTGACCGATCAGGGCGGCGGCGCTGACAGACCGATGGGGATTTTCACCGGCGACTTCGTGTTCGTTGGTTCGATCGGGCGACCTGACCTGCTGGAAGAAGCCGCTGGATTGGCGAACACCGCCGAACCAGGAGCCCGCGATCTGTTTCGTTCTGCCGAACGCTTTAAGCAGCTTCCCGACTACTTGCAGGTCTGGCCTGCTCACGGAGCTGGCAGCGCTTGCGGCAAGGGGCTTGGCGCGATTCCATCGTCGACGGTGGGGTATGAAAAGATGTTCAACCCGGCACTGCAATTTATGGACGAAGAAGAGTTCGTCAACGATATTCTGACCGATCAGCCGGAAGCTCCGAAGTACTTCGCCGTCA
Source organism: Fuerstiella sp. (assembly GCA_041688835.1). Taxonomy (GTDB): domain Bacteria; phylum Planctomycetota; class Planctomycetia; order Planctomycetales; family Planctomycetaceae; genus Fuerstiella. Next base: position 19,985 of record JBDNHJ010000027.1, on the reverse strand, counting down.
TGAAGCGCGTCAACAAAGAAGGGCCGGATATTATCGGCGAACAGGGACTTCCGGAATGGCAGCCGATTGTCACGTTGAGTTCCGCCTTAAAGACGGCCACAGTGATCGACTTGTCGGCGTCGAATCAGTTCGCCGAAGGTCATGTTCGCCGCAGTCTTAACATTCCGACTGCGATGCTGGCCGGATGGGCTGGCTGGGTCGTCGACTATCTGAAGCCAGTGTATCTGATTGCCGATCATAGCCAGCTTCCAGAAGCGATTCGCGTGCTTCGAAAAATCGGTTTGGATGACGTGCGGGGCTACTTCGACGTATCAGAAGTGCGGGCATCCGGACTGGTAATCGAGCAGTACGAAAACGACACGCCCCAAGACCTGGCTGCACGCATCCAATCTGGAGAAGTCGAACTGGTTGACGTGCGGTCCGACGCAGAATGGAAGTTGGGCCATATCGCGGAAGCCGAACACCGATTTCTGGGGCGGCTTCGCGACACGGCGTCCAAGATTGCAGCCGGCAAAACCATTGTCACACAGTGCCAGGCGGGCGGTCGATCGGCCATTGCCGCTAGCATTCTGCAAGCGGCCGGACGAGAAGTTATCAACATGACCGGTGGCCTGGACGCGTGGAGCGATGCAGGCTTGCCGGTGAATTCATCAAACCCGGTGGCTTGTGAAATGAATTAGGACCAATGCCAATGCCAATGCCAATCGGAAAGGGAACAGTTATGAAAGATCTATTATTGCCAATCGGAATCCTTGTGGGTTGGTATGTGCTAAACGCTTGGGTGCTTCCAAAGTTCGGGATCAAGACCTGAATGTCAGGAACTTGTGCGGTGGATCCGCACGCCGAAAAAACGTCCGATTCCAAGGCAGCGCAGCCGATCAATGCGGACAGTCACCTGACCACACCACGAATTCGCAAGGAACGCACTGACCGTTCGGGTGTCGCAAGCGTCCGCACCGAAACTCACGACTGACCTCAAAGAAATCTCACCCGCAGGATTATTCTCGATGAAAACGACAACTAGCATTTGGGGATTCGTCCTCGCGATCACGCTGACGGGTTGTCAGCAGAATTCGACGATATCGCCGGAAGCCGCTGATTCTGCCGATGTGATCACAGATCCGGTTGAGTCGTCGATGGCGGATGAGTCATTCGAAAGCGACTCAACTGAAGTCAGCGGCGATACTCAGGCCTCAGAGCAAACGGCCCACGTGACGGACGTGGCGACGGATAATATGCTCGACGACAACGAAAGTTCTGAACACGGCATGGGGCACGGTCTAGGCAGAAGAGGGATGGGCATGGGGCGCGGCATGGGGCGAGGTCCTAGAGCGATGGGGGGCATGCGTCCGGACATGACCACGTTGCATACAATGTTCGCCAGCCGCGACAAAATTCAACGCACGGTCACGAACCTGCCCAACGGTGCAGAAGCGACGACGGAATCCGATGACGCAGCCATCGCCGCTTTGCTGCAGGAACATGTTCCGGCCATGGAAGGTCGCGTGCTAGAAAACAATCCGCTACCGCCGATGACATTCCATCCAGTCTTCGTTGAACTCATCAAGCACGCCGAAGATTATTCGCTTGAGTACAAAGAAACGGAAAAGGGTATTACCGTGACCTACCACGCAGACGACCCGTTTGTGGTAATGCTTGTGCAGGAACACGCCAAACTGGTCAGCCGGTTCATCAAGAATGGCATGGAAGAAATTCACACACCATACACGTTGCCCAAAGTGAGTGATCGGAATGAAGTTCCCGCGCAAGCGGCAACAGGCGAGACTAACTAACTCAGATCATTATTAGCCAAGGAGACGCACATGAAATCGACAACCCACTGGATTCTGGCCCTGACCTTGTTGCTGGCGACAGCGGCAGTCGCACAACATGGCGACACTGCAAAACGGTCGATCGTTTTGAACCCGGCCATTGCGAATTACGGTAAGGTGGTGGGGTTGCCAAATGCCAGCCAGCAACCTCGCGATGGCAGCCGGATTGTGGTTGATGTCACCCAAGGCGGCGAACCTGACAAGTTGAATCCGGCGATCGAGAAGGTCTGCCGATTCGTCAATATTTATGCCGCAGCAGGCCAGAAGTCGGCAACGGTTGACATCGCCGTCGTGCTACATGGTGAAACGACGCTGACGATATTGAACACCGATGCGTACGCGAAACGATTCAAAACCACGAATAATCCGAACATGGATTGCTTGGCAGAACTCCACAAAGCCGGCGTCCAGATCATGGTCTGCGGGCAGTCGCTGATTAGTAAAGGTGGCAACCCCGATGATGTCATCCAAACTGCTGATGTGGCTGTGTCGGCACTGACTGCACTCGTCAACCTGCAGGCCGATGGCTACGCGTACGTCCCGCTGGGCAAGTGATTCAGAACAGTGGGGTGGAATGTTGGTTAGAAAATGTGAGGTTGAAAAATGAGCAGCCGTTTGGGCTGAGCGCTCCAAATTGGCCGTCGGGAACCAGCCTAATATCAAAATCCCGATATCGATGAACGGACCCAGACTGGCGCCTGATGCAGAACTCAGCGGGCCGCGAGTTGTCTGATGAGTAATTCAGCGGTATCCTTCTGAAAAATCGACCGTTCGCGTTTTTAGCCCATTGGCGAGAAGCCTTTTATGTTAACCCTATTGATCGCGGTGCTTGCTTTTGTTGGATATATCATCGCGTACAATACCTATGGACGCTGGTTATCACAGAAGGTCTTCCAACTGGACGACAACGCGGTCGTGCCGTCTCATGAACTTCGCGACGACGTCGACTTCGTGCCGACTCAGCGACAGGTCATCTTCGGCCACCATTTCACCAGCATCGCCGGAACCGGACCCATTGTCGGCCCCGCCATCGCCGTTTTCTGGGGCTGGCTGCCGGCCCTGCTGTGGGTCTTTTTCGGTTCCATCTTTATCGGAGCCGTGCATGACTTTGGAGCTCTGGTAGTTTCCATTCGGAATCGCGGCCAGACGGTAGGCGAAGTCGCTGGTCGCTTGATCAGCACTCGAGCTCGCGTTTTATTTTTGCTGGTGTTGTTTCTGGCGTTGACCGTTGTGTTAGCAATTTTTGGCTTAGTGATTGCTTCGATCTTTCGCATCTATCCCGAAAGCGTGCTGGGAACTTGGGTTAGCCTGCCGCTGGCGATGGTGATCGGGATTTGGGTCTACAAACGGGGCGGAGGATTATTGGCTCCATCACTGGCCGCCTTGGCTGTGATCTATGCCTGCGTTGGCCTAGGAGCCTACGCTTTTCCGATCAGAATCGACAGCGCTGTTGCTGCCGTCAACAGCATGCTGAGTCTCGGCGAAAACAGCCCGCTGAATGAAACCACCAGTTGGACGATCATTTTGCTGATCTATTGTTTTTTTGCTTCGGTGATGCCGGTGTGGCTGATGCTGCAACCGCGGGACTACATTAACAGTCATCAACTGGTGGTGGCGTTGGGGTTATTGATGCTGGGGATTGTGATCGCTGGAGCCACCGGGCAGACGGATTTGCAGGGCAGCGCGCCGATGGTGGCGTCGAAGATTCCTGCTGACGCGCCGCCGATCTGGCCGTTTTTGTTTATTACGATCGCCTGCGGTGCCTGCAGCGGATTTCATTGCTTGGTCAGCAGCGGCACAACCAGTAAGCAGATCAACTGCGAAACGGACGCTCAGTATGTCGCTTACGGTTCGATGCTGCTGGAAGGTGGACTGGCGGTGATGGTGATTCTGGCTTGCTGTGCGGGCGTCGGGATGGGCGCGTTCGATCGAGTCGCTGATCTTCAGGCCGCCGGTGGCTACGACTATCAGCCGCGATTGGCGGCGGATGGCACGCACGTGACGGGGCAAGCGGCTTGGGCGGCGCAATACGACGTCGGCAAATCGTGGGCGGAATTCAAGCTGGGCAGCAAGGTGGGTGCCTTCGTGAATGGGGCCGGAAATTTTCTAACTTCAATCGGCCTACCGCTGAAGCTCAGCATCAGTGTCATCGCAGTCTTGGTCGCCTGCTTTGCAGCGACAACTCTGGACAGCGCCACGCGACTGCAACGTTATGTTGTTCAGGAGTTGGCCGGAACATTGCGAATTCAACCGTTGACCAACAAATATATCGCCACGGGATTCGCCGTAATATCGGCCGGCATTGTGGCCATGATTCCTGCACCCGGCAGCGTACCGGGGACTGGCGGCTTGATTCTGTGGCCATTGTTTGGAGCGACGAATCAGCTTTTGGCAGGGCTGGCCTTTATGGTCACCGTGTTCTATCTGTGGCGGCGAGGCCAACGGATTTGGTTTTTAGTGATCCCCATGGTGTTGATGATGATTTTGCCGGCGTGGGCCATGTTGTGGAACATGTTCAACGCGGGTTCGGGCTGGTATCACGACGGCAAGACGCTGCTGTTTTGGACCGGGGCCGTGATTCTTGGAATTCAGGTTTGGATGGTGGTCGAAGGTTTTCTGCTGCTGCCCAAGGTAAAAGGCATTTTGGAAGAAGGGCTTCCGCCGTTGACCCCGAAAGCGGGCACACCGGTGGCAAAATCTGTCAGCGGGCCGAATTGCTAGACGACGACCGGTTCGGCAATTGCAGATTTTAGATTGCAGATTTTTGATTTTTGGTTGAACAGTGAAAGCACGGTATAGCAACATGAGCTTACGACAGATCGTTCCCGGACAAACACGCATTGGCTGGATTGGGACCGGCGTTATGGGGGCCAGCATGTGCGGGCATCTGATGGCAGCGGGATTCCGTGCAACGGTCTACACTCGCACGAAATCGAAGGCTCAAGCACTGCTGGATCGAGGCGCCGCGTGGGCGGATTCGCCGAAAGCTGTCGCCGAAAATTCGGACATCATCTTTTCAATCGTGGGATTCCCTCACGACGTCCGCGCCGTACTACTGGGTGAAGACGGCGCTTTGGCGGGTGCGGCCGCTGGCAGTGTGTTGGTCGACATGACCACCAGCCAGCCCACTTTAGCGGTGGAAATTCATCAAGCAGCAAGCGCCAAAGGTGTCAGCAGCGTCGATGCTCCCGTGTCCGGTGGCGACATCGGTGCGAAAGCCGGCACGTTGTCGATTATGATCGGTGGCGACAAACCCGTGGTTGACGCATTGCAACCTTGCTGGGACGCGATGGGCCAGACGATCGTGCATCAGGGAACCGCCGGTTCTGGCCAGCACACCAAGATGGTGAATCAGATTCTGATTTCCACGGGCATGGTCGGCGTTTGTGAAGCCTTGTTGTACGGTTACAAAGCTGGGCTGGACTTGGAGACTGTGCTGCGATCGGTCAGCAGCGGCGCTGCAGGCAGTTGGTCCCTCACAAATCTCGGCCCCCGGATCATCGCTAACAATTTTGATCCGGGCTTCTTTGTCGAACACTTTTTAAAAGACATGGGCATCGCGTTGGAAGAGTCTCGCCGAATGGGGCTCTCCATGCCGGGACTCGCCCTCGGACACCAGTTGTATGCAGCCGTCCAAGCTCAAGGCCACGGTCGCGACGGCACCCACGCTCTGCAGCTAGCGATTGCATCGCTGTCCGGCATCGATTGGAAAAATCGAACCGCGTAGTGCATCTCGCAGCGTTTGGCTGGCCCGCCTATGCCACGCAATCGGGCCGTGTTCGGCCAGAAACGGCAGACTCATACCCTTCCGATTCTTCAACCTGAATGCGATTCAGCACACACGCCACGTTGTCAAGATGAGCGGCAATGTGCTCAGCCATCAGTCGCGTTTCGGCGTTGGCCACGGTTCCCCACAGAATCGCTTGGCCGTCGGCCGCTGCGCAGTGAACTCGTCGCAGCAAGTTGCCGTTGAGTGATTCCTGAAACGCATTTTCGACGTCGGCTCGGATCTGACATGCCAAGCGGCGCTGTTGGATTGGTTCGAGATAACTGTCGATCATGTCACGACGCTTTCATCAATCATGGAGTTGTGAGAGGAATCTTGGACGCAAGTCCAAGTGGCTGTATGACACAATACATTTTTCGTGCCAATTCTGTGATCTCGAATTCGGTGGTTTGCTAGGCCGTTGAGAGACACCACGGATTACTGAGCGCTGGACTGGTTAATGCGGGTGGTTAAATTTTGCTCAACGTGGATATTCTCTCACCGGTCAATCGAATTTCCTTCAATGGTTTTTGGAATGGCACTCAAATTGTGAACGGCACGGCGCTAGCCGCCGGGCTTTTCAGTGCTGGTCCAACCTCTCCCTGGCGCTGCACTTGGGGAGAGGTGTAACACAACGCAAAGCTAGCGCCCTGCGGCCAAAACGACTTCAACGGTATTGACGCTACGTGCTTTGTGTCTCCCAGATTGGCACGGGAAGTGCTGATGCGTTTCCAGCAATGCTGCTCGTCATCTCAAAGCTCGGTCGCAGTTCAGTTCGTTCACAGTTCCACGTCCGGCGACGGCCACAAGTGAAGTATGGATCACAAACTACTGCTGGAGATCGAAAAGCAACCGGATGATATCAGCTGTGGCCCGACGTGCTTGCGGGCGGTCTACCGCTATTTCGGCGACGATATCCCGATCAGTCAGATTATCAACGACGTAGAAAGTTTTGACGAAGGCGGCACCTTGGCTGTGATGCTGGGGCGAGATGCTCTTCGCCGCGGCTACAGCGCTGTGTTGTACACTTTTAACCTGCTGATTTTTGACCCCACTTGGTTCAACAACTCGGACGTTGACCTAAAGCAAAAATTGATCGCTCAGAAACGCGTCAAGACTGACCCCAAACTGCAGATTGCGTCGGATGCCTACATCGAATTCTTGTCGCTCGGAGGCGTCATTCGGATGGAAGATTTGACTCGAACGTTGATTCGAAAATACCTCAAGCGGTCGATTCCCATCATCGCTGGCCTAAGCTCCACTTATCTGTATCAGGAATCTCGCGAAATCGGCATCGATGGACGTTCGGACGACCTAGAAGGCGAACCCGCCGGGCATTTCGTCGTGCTATCTGGTTACGATCAGGTCGAACGCCAGGTGCTTGTCGCAGACCCCTATCTTCTTAATCCCATTTCTGGTTCCCACCATTATGCCGTTCCGATGGATCGCGCCGTGTGTTCGATTCTGCTGGGAATTGTCACGTACGATTCGAATCTTCTGATCATTCGCCCCGGCAATCCCTACGGTCCAGCATCGTAGCTTCGAGTGCCAAACGAGTTCACATCAACCACAAGCATCAACCACAAGCCAATGCGGCCGCCACGGACGTGTAAAACTTTATGACAACTCTTATCGTGACGTCTGACAAAAAGGACTGGCCTTTTGACATTCCTGGCGTGCAGGTCGTCGATGCTTGGTCGTATCTAACGTCTGCTGAGTATGCATCGTTGGCAGGATCGACACGCGTTTTTAATCTGTGCCGCAGCTATCGCTATCAAAGTACCGGATACTATGTGTCGCTGCTGGCCGAAGCTCGAGGCCACAAGCCGTTGCCCGGCGTGACGACGTTGCAGGATTTAAAGACACGCTCGATCGTCAGGTCCGTGTCGGATGAACTCGAAGAGCTTGTCCAGAAAACTCTGCTACCGTTGCTGTCCAGCGAATTTACGCTCAGCATCTATTTCGGAAAAAATCTGGCCAGTCGTTACGACAGGCTTTGTCTGCAGCTGTTCAATCTATTACCAGTGCCTCTGCTGCGAGTGGATTTTGTGAAACGTGACGACCGGTGGCAGATTCGTCGAGTGAAAGCGATTCCGGGGGCAGACGTGCCGGAAAGCCATCGTCAGTTTGTGGCCGAAGCGGGCGTTCGCTACTTCGGTGGTCGCGGGGCGGCTCGAAAATCACCCAAGCGAGCGCGATTCGACATGGCGATTTTGTATGACCCGAACGAAAAAGAAAACGCTCCGTCCGGCGAATCGGCGCTGAAGAAATTCATTAAAGCGGCTGAGAAAGAATCGATCAATGCGGAACTGATTACCAAGGACGACGCCGGCCGACTGCTGGAATTTGACGCTCTGTTTATTCGCGAAACCACCAGTGTCAACCATCACACCTATCGATTCGCTCGGCGCGCAGCCAGTGAAGGCATGGTGGTGATCGACGATCCGATTTCGATCCTGCGATGTACGAATAAGGTGTACTTGGCCGAGCTACTGACTCGCCACAAGATCGCAATCCCTCGCTCCATTGTCTTGCACCGTGACAACGTGGATCGCATTGGCGAAGAACTTGGATTTCCGTGCGTCCTAAAGAAACCAGACAGCTCGTTTTCCATCGGTGTCGTCAAAGTCAAGGACGCCCACGAACTGTCCACGCACCTCGCAAGTTTTCTGGGCGAATCCGAACTGCTGGTGGCTCAAGAATTTCTGCCAACGACCTTCGACTGGCGGATTGGCGTGCTGGACGGCAAAGCCTTGTTTGCCTGTCGATACTTTATGGCCCGTGGGCATTGGCAGATCATTCGCCAAGAAAATCATGGTTCGGGGCGATACGGCAAGACAGAAGCGGTGCCCGTTGAGCTGGCTCCCCGGAAGGCGATCGATATCGCCGTGAAGGCGGCGAATCTGATCGGAAACGGATTCTATGGAGTCGACGTCAAAGAATCTGACGGAAAGTTTACGGTCATCGAAGTCAACGATAACCCCAACGTTGATGTCGGAATCGAAGATGCGTTGCTGAAGGACGAACTGTATCGACGCATTATGGAAGTCTTCGTCAAACGCATCGAAGCGGCGAAAGCTCGCAGTCATTCGTAGTCGTTTGGTGAATGCAGCACGTGTACTCCAATCTCTAATCTCAAATCTTCAATCCAAAAACAGCCACGACCTTGAGCACTTCCCCCTTACACCTGTTCGACGCCTATGGCGTTGAGCTCGAATACATGATCGTCAACGATCAGTCACTGAACGTATTGCCCATCACCGATCGATTGATTCAGGCCGCATGCGGTTCCATTCAGTCGGATGTGGAACGTGGTGACGTGTCGTGGTCGAACGAACTGGTGTTGCATGTGGTGGAATTCAAAACGTCGCAACCCATGCCACAGCTGACCGGATTGGCTCAGCAGTTTCAAGACAACGTCGCTGTCGCGAACAAGCATCTGCTACCAGAAGGCGGCGTGTTGCTGCCATCCGCCATGCACCCGTGGATGGATCCGTTTCAAGAAATGCAATTGTGGCCTCATGACTGCCGTGATATCTATGAAGCTTTCGACCGAATCTTTGATTGCCGAGGCCACGGGTGGGGCAACTTGCAAAGCGTCCACTTAAACCTACCGTTTTGTGGTGACGAAGAATTCGGCCGTCTGCACGCAGCCGTGCGTCTGATCTTGCCGCTGCTGCCCGCACTGGCCGCTTCGTCGCCCATCATGGACGGCAAAGTCTCGGGACAGCTGGATTCGCGGCTGGACGTTTACCGCAACAATTCACGTCGAGTGCCAGAAGTTGCGGGGCGCGTCATTCCCGAACAAGCGTTTACTCAGGCTGAGTACGACGCCCAGATTTTTCAACCCCTGTACGCCGCGATCGCTCCGCTGGATCCCGACGGTTTGCTGCAGGACGAGTTTCTGAATTCGCGTGGCGCAATCGCTAGATTCGGCCGTGGATCGATCGAAATTCGCGTGATTGACATTCAGGAATGTCCGGCTGCGGACTTGGCCGTTCTGCAGGCAACGATAGCCGTTCTGCAGGCTCTGGTGGCGGAAAAATGGACAGACACGTTGGTTCAGCGCGCTGTGAGTGTCGAACGGTTGCATGCGATTCTACTGGACACCATCCGTCAGGGCGAACAGGCGGTTGTGACAGATGCGGACTATCTAAAACTGTTTGGCGTGAATTCGGAAGCCAGCACAGTGGCCGACATTTGGCGACACTTGGTCATCGCCACTCCGCCGCAGACGGACGAACTGACCAGTTCGGCATTGGATACGATTCTGGAACACGGGCCTTTGGGCCGGCGGATTCTGAATCGCTTGCACAACGCTTCAGAACAGCACCATGCCGCTCAGCTGAAACGTGTTTACCGTGAGCTCACCGAATGCCTAGCGAACGGCGTCAGCTTCAATGGAAGCGACGCGAAATGAAGGCTCAGCAGCAGCGACCAGCGCAGACACCGCGTTGGATCTTGGTGACGTGTGAACACGGTGGATACTCCGTCCCGCCGTCGTACCGCCACTTGTTCAAGGATGCGGGCGATGTGCTGAAAACACATCGTGGCTGGGATCTTGGGGCGCTGAAGCTGGCACAGCGGTTCGCGCAAGAACTCAACGCTCCGATCTTCTCCGCGACTGTCACGCGACTGCTGGTGGAACTCAATCGGTCGCTGAATCACCCGCGGTTGTTTTCTGAATTTACCAAGCCGCTAAGCCGAGACTTCAAAACCGAACTCTTGACGAAGTTCTGGCATCCCTATCGGCAATCCGTGGAACAGGCCATTGCGGACCGAATCAGGGATGGGCACAGTGTGCTGCATCTGTCGGTTCACAGTTTTACTCCGATCTGGGATGGCATGCCGCGAGCAACGGACGTCGGTTTGTTGTACGATCCGGCGCGCACGCTAGAACGAGAGTTTTGCTGTCGCTGGCGAACGGCACTGAAGTCATTCGATTCTGATCTAACGATTCATCGTAACGCGCCGTATCGCGGCACGGACGACGGATTCGTCACAGCCTTGCGACGGCAATTTCAAGGCAGTTTGTATGCCGGGATAGAACTGGAAGTGAATCAAAAATTCTTCAACGCTAACCAACGATGTCGGTCCGATTTGGCCGCGTCACTCATCAGCTCATTTCAGCAATCGGCCGATTTGCCGTCTATCCACAAGCTGCCCTGACCGCGAACTCCGCGTGACTCAAACCCGCTTTCCCCGCTGCAACAGCCAGCAACCATCACGGAACAGAAAAGTATCATGGACCCTAAAGAACTCATCGAATACGAGCGAAAAACAATCCTCAGACCACTGCAAGCGAAGGACTTCGATGGGCTCATTGCCATGCAGGAACTCTGTTTTCCGGGCATGGAAACCTGGGGCAAAGATCAGTTGCAAAGTCAGATTGAGCATTTCCAAGACGGTCAGCTGATCATTGAAATTGATGGTCAGATTGCGGCATCTTCTGCCAGCCTGATTTTGAATTATCACACCAATCTGGATTGGCACGATTGGAAAAAGATTGCCGACGATGGCTTCATTCGAAACCATGCACCCAAGGGAGACACGCTGTATGGTATCGAAATCATGGTGCATCCTGATTTTCGTGGCATGAAACTATCGCGGCGTTTGTACGACGGACGCAAAGAACTGTGCCGCGAAAAGAACTTGGCGGGCATGATCGTCGGCGGCCGAATTCCAGGCTATGGCCAGCACGCCGAAGAAATGACGGCTCGTGAATACGTCGATGCTGTTGGAGAACGTCATGTCTTCGACCCCGATCTGACGGCTCAATTGGCCAATGGCTTTGCCTTACAAGGGCTGATTCCGGGCTACTTTCCTTCCGATTCCGCCAGCCTCGGCTACGCGACGTTTTTGGAATGGCGAAATCTGGATTATGTCAAAGGTGCCAAGCGGCGTTTTTTAAGTGTGACAGAACTGGTCCGAATTGCCGCTGTCCAGTACGGCATGCGAACGATTAAAGAATTTAGCGACTTTGCCACGCAAAGCGAATTCTTCATCGAAACAGCCAGCGAATATAAAAGCGACTTCGTGCTGTTTCCGGAACTCCACACCACGCAATTGCTGTCCTGTATCCCCGATCTGCGCCCCGGCGAAGCGGCTCGCAGACTGGCAGAATTTACGCCTCAGTATCTCGACCACTACACGGAAATGGCGGTCAAATACAACGTGAACATCATCGGCGGATCGCAGTTCGTTGTGGAAAACGACACGCTGTTTAATGTGTCGTATCTGTTCCGCCGCGACGGAACGCTGGGCATGCAGGAAAAGATTCATATCACACCCAGTGAACGAAAATGGTGGGGCGTTTCTCCGGGCCGAAAAGTCAACGTGTTCGATACGGACTGCGGCACGATTGCGATTTTGATTTGCTACGACATCGAGTTCCCAGAACTGGTTCGCATCGCCGCCAGCAAGGGGGCTCAGATTATCTTTGTGCCGTTCAACACCGACACGCGGCATGGCTATCTGCGAGTTCGCAATTGCGCGATGGCGCGGTGCGTAGAGAATCATGTGTATGTGGCCGTCGCGGGTTGTACGGGCAACCTGCCGTTTGTGGAAAACAGCGATATTCATTACGCTCAAACAGCGATCTTCACACCGGCCGATGCTGAGTTCGCGCGGGACGCGATCGCTGCGGAAAGTAACGCCAACATCGAGACCTTAGTGATTCACGACGTCGATGTGGAACAGCTGCGTCGCCACAAAGAATCTGGCAGCGTGCAAAACTGGAACGATCGTCGATCCGACTTGTACAAGGTGGTCTACGAAGAAGATGGCAAGACCTACGAAATTTGACCGAAAGTCTGAAATATGCCCACGGTACTGATTGTCGATGACGAACCTTCCGTCGTTTCTTTAGTAACGCGCGCGTTGGAAAAACTGGATGGCTTTGTCACTGTGTCGGCTACGAATGGCTATGAGGCTCGACAGCATCTGCAGCGTGGAGGCGTGGATGTGGCGATCTTCGATCTGCTGTTGCCGGACGAATCTGGCTTGGAACTGATGCTGGCCGTGAAGCAGTACGATTCCAAGATCCCGGTGATTTATATTACTGGCGGAGGCACCGCGGGGACCGCGATTGAGGCGATGAAGGCGGGAGCCTTCGACTATCTGCCGAAACCGTTGAGCGTGGGCCAACTTCGAGAACTGGTGACTCAAGCAGCGCACGTCCGACGACTAATGACGGAACCCGTGGGCGTCGCACATACCGTTCAGGCGGCGCAACAGGGCGACGGTGATTTTATGGTCGGGCGTTCGCCCGCGATGACCGAGGTTTACAAAAACATCGGACGGGTGGCTCCCAAAAATGTGACGGTGTTGATTCGTGGCGAAAGTGGAACCGGTAAAGAGTTAGTCGCGAGATCGTTGTACCAACACAGCAATCGCGCGGACAAACCATTTTTGGCCGTCAACTGCGCGGCCATCCCGGAAGCTCTGCTGGAAAGTGAACTGTTCGGTCACGAAAAAGGTTCCTTCACCGGAGCCGATCGTCAACGGATTGGGAAGTTCGAACAGTGTAATGGAGGCACCATATTTCTGGACGAAATTGGCGACATGCCGCTGATGCTGCAGGGCAAAATTCTGCGTTTGATTCAGGACCAGCGTTTTGAGCGAGTCGGCGGCAATCAGACCATTCAGACCGACGTGCGAATTATCACAGCCACCCATCGTGACCTAGAAGCGATGGCCGAAGCGGGTACGTTCCGCAGTGACTTGTACTATCGTTTGAATGTGTTTGAAATTGAGATACCAGCGTTGCGAAATCGCGCGGAAGATCTGCCGCTGCTGGTCGGCCACTTTATTCATCGCGCCAGCCGAGAGCTGGACCAAGACGTGAATCGCGTGTCGGACGACGCGATGGAGGCGTTGTCCAGATATGACTGGCCGGGCAACATTCGCGAACTGCAGAGTGTGCTGAAAAAGGCCGTTCTGAACGCGACTGGGCCGTTGTTATTGTCGGAGTTTTTACCGGACTCAATTCGCACCACCAGTTGCTCCGCACCGCCAGACACGGTTGCTGCCCTCGCCGACAATGACCCGTGGAATCAATTTGCCGACGAGAGAATGATTGCTGGCACGAACGCGATGTACGACGAGGTTGTGGAGCGAATGGAACGCTGGCTGCTGACACGTGTGCTGAGACAGACGTCTGGCAATCAGGTTCAGGCGGCGACAATTTTGGGGATCACGCGAACCACACTTCGCGGCAAACTCAACAAACTGGGAATGACGATCGAAAAGGTTGTGGACACTGAGTGACCACAACCTGTCGATTCAGATGTTGGCGTGGTTCAGACTTTGACGACTTCGATTTCGTCGATCAAGCCTTCAACATGTTTGACCCGGCCAACCAGTTCTAAAGCGATGTCTCGATCTTCTTCGCTGGGAACGCTGCCGGTCAGAGTGACGGTGCCGTCATTGATTTTGGCCTTCACGCGGCGAAGGCCCTTGTTTCGTGAATGTTCGATCCGATGCCGAACAGCCGTGATTGTCTCCCGATCTCGGCGGTCGGAATCAAACTTACTGGTCTCAGCATGTTGGTTCTGTTGTTTCATCTTTCGGATCTCAGCGGTTACAAAAAAGGACGGAACGTGGTACGGCGAAACTGTCGACAAAGAAAAATCGGCGGCCGGAGCCGTTTTGACCACGGAATTTGACGGGACAGCCAGTTTTTCGGGACAGAATTCTGCAGCGGCAAAATTCGCTTCATTCAGAAGTGCTCATCAAGGCCGAGCTGAACGTCACCAAAACAAATGCACATCGCGTTCCGTGTTGAACGAAAAGGTTCTCGACGCGTCCGAAAATCTTGAACGTTCGATTTAGTCCCGGAGGGACGACAGACATTGCCTGTGACTGACCTTCGCTCGTCCCTCGGGACTCATTTCGTTGATGGGATGTATCCGTCGGCTCCCGCCGACAGCAAAAGTCCGCCGTCCCTACCGGCACTGAAACACTCGGAGCGAAACGCCAACAGCACACACCGGAATAAACGCTCTTTAACACCACGTTTTTAAAAGCCTAGCCTTGTCCTAGTCGGAGCGACAACTGCGTGACTACGAGAATGATGGTCGCTGATCGCTCCGTCGATCACAGCGTTGGATCGCGGAGCGATCCACGACACTGACGGTCGCATCTTGCCGCCCGCGACTAACAACCAGCGCCGGACTCTCGTACGCGCCCCAGCAACATGGTTAACCAATGGCCAATGTGGGCAAGAAGTCTGGTTATTCGTTAACCACAGCCGCGATGATCGATCAGCTGCTGATTTTTTGTTCGTATCCAGCCGGGTCCAGCAATGCGTCCAGTTCTGCGGGGTCGGAAACACGAATCTTAAACAGCCAGCCTTCGCCAAACGGCGACTCATTCACCGTCGCCGGGTTGTCGGCCAAGGCTTCGTTGACTTCTACAATTTCGCCGCTGACAGGACAATAGATGTCGCTGGCGGATTTCACGGATTCCACCACGGCCACTTCGTCGTTGGCCTGAAACGACCGACCGACTTCGGGCAGTTCGACGTAGACCAGCTCCGTCATTTCTGCCTGAGCGTAGTCGGAAATGCCAACCGTGACGACGTCGCCATTGTCGATTCGAACCCATTCGTGTGATGCGGCGTACTTCAGGTCTGCTGGAATGTTCATGGTGTTCCGTTCTTTGAAACAGCTGTCGGTTTGCAAGAAATATGATGAGGAAACAGCTTGAGGTCGTTGCAAAACCGAAGATTTTGACCGACGCATCTGTACGCAGAGTCTACACGAAAGGTTTCTTCACGACTTCCGCCGGGAAACGTTTTCCGCGAATTTCGACTTCTAACTCCGTGCCAATTTTGTTGTGACCGGCCAAAAGATAAGCCATCGAAATCCCGCAACTCAAAGTCGGAGAAACTCCACCGCTGCACAGTGTTCCCACCTGCTGCGCGCCCGCAAACACGCTGTACCCCGGACGCGGCGGGGCCGATTTGCCAAGTTGCTTCAGGGCCACCAGACGTTGCGGCAGTCCGTCGGCTTTTTGCTGCGCTAGGATGTCGCGACCAATAAAATTGGCTTTGCTGAGATCGACCGCAAAACCGAGTCCGGCTTCCAGTGGAGTGTGGTCGGGCGACAGGTCGTTGCCGTTTAGCGGATAGCACTTTTCCAATCGCAGCGAATCACGAGCGCCGAGCCCCGTCGGAGCCGCACCGGCGTCCAGACATCGCTGCCACCACGCCGGGCCCGCAGCGGCCGGACAAAAGAGTTCGTAGCCGTCTTCTCCGGTGTACCCGGTTCGGCAAATGATCACGTCACCGGCGTCCGTGCTTATTGTTGCCATGCAAAATCGTTCTGGCAGCGTTGCATCTTCGCCGAACATTGTGGCGAAGGATTCAGTGGCCTGTGGTCCCTGCACGGCCATCGCCGCAAATTCTGAACTGTGGTTTGTGAACGTGATGTTGTCCGCAGCAAGATGAGCGTTCATCCATGCGAAGTCTTCGTCCACTTTGGACGCGTTGACCACCAGAAAGTAATCGGTTTGATTTTCGCGATAGATAATCAGGTCGTCGATCACGCCACCGTTATCATTCAGCAGCACCGTGTATTGACCTTCGCCCGGCTGCAGCTTGGCGACGTTGTTGGTTAGCAAGCCGTCCAGCCATTCGCAGGCCGCACCTGGTTGTGTGCTGCGAACAAACAGCTGTCCCATGTGAGAAATGTCGAACACGCCGAGACTGCTGCGAACGGCTTTGTGTTCGGGCATGATGCCTTCGTATTGCACCGGCATTTGCCAACCCGCAAACGGCACCATTCGTGCGCCCAGCTTCAGGTGTTCTGCGTTCAGAGGGGAAAGTTTTAGGTTGTCGTCCATCAGTTTGGTCCGCGTTAGATTTCAAAAGTCGGGGGCGTGTTTGATCACTGAGGTGTACATCAACGTTCTAGCAGCTTCTTAAACTGGGCCCATGTTTTCGTGTTCGCCACATCGTCGGCTGTCAGTCCTGCTCGTCGAGCCTGATCGACGCCGTATTCCAGAACGTCAAAACCGTTCACGCTGTGAGAATCTGTGCTGATGACAATCGGGATTCCCAAATCTCGTGCGGCAGCCGCGTGAATGTCATCCAGATCCAGTCGCTTATAGTGCGCGTTGATTTCCATCATCACGCCATGATCTGCGGCCGCTTTTAGCATCGTCGTCATGTCGATGTCAGCGCCTTGGCGTTTGCCGACCATGCGGCCGGTGGGGTGGCCGATGATGTTGACGTGAGGATTGGTGATGGCCGTCATCAGCCGCTTCATGATTTGCTCGCGAGGTTGCTGAAGTCCGTAATGCAGCACGGCCACGATCCAGTCGGCTTCCGCAAGCACGTCGTCTGACAGGTCCATCGTGGCGTCTTCCAGAATGTCGCATTCGATGCCGCATAAAACTTCGATCCCGGTGATGCTTTTGCGGGCTTCGCGAATGTCTTTCCAATGAGTTCGCAGCCGAACTTCATCCAGCCCATTCGCCATCGAAACACGCTTGCTGTGATCTGTAATGGCGATGTACTTCAGCCCCCGCCCCTTGGCGGCTTCCGCCATTTCCACGATTGAGCCCGCTCCATCAGAAGCGGTGGTGTGCATGTGCAGGTCGCCCTTGATGTCGCCGACTTCGACCAAGCGCGGCAACGGCCCGCTGCCTGCGAGGTCAAATTCTCGCCGGTTTTCGCGAAGTTCGGGAGGAAACCATGGCAGACCGATCGCTGCGTAGACGCCTTCTTCTGTGGCTCCGGCGATTTGTTCGTCGCCGCGAAACACGCCGTATTCGTTGACCTTCAGACCGAGGTCTTTGGCTTTTTGGCGGACCACCACATTGTGTTCTTTCGATCCTGTGAAGTACTGCAGAGCCGCGCCGTAAGATTCATCGGGGACCACTCGCAAATCCAACTCCAGACGAGAATGCAAGCGCACTCGCATTTTGGTGTCGCCGCGCATCAACACGGATTCCACCAAATCGTGGCCCGCCAGCAGATCCATCGCAGCTTCCGCATTGGAAGCCGTCGCCAGCACGTCTAGGTCGCCGCACGTTTCTTTGCGACGTCGACAACTGCCAGCCACGGCGGCCTGTTGAACTTCTGGCAGTTGCAACAGGTCGGCCACAACAGCGTCGGCGGCTGTGCGAGCCACCGCGATGGACACGCGTTTGCCAGCTTCGGCCGCGCGATCGATGTTGTCGAGAATGCCTTGTTCTGTCTTTTTGCCGAAGCCCTTCAACGCCGACAGTTCACCTGCTTCTGCCGCCGCCTTCAGTTGATCCAGACTCTGCAGGTTCAGCTGATTAAAGAAGATCGCCACCTTTTTGGGACCGACACCCGGAATCCGCAGCATATCGACCACGCCCTGCGGAACTTCACTTCGAAGTTCGTTGAGTTGTTCGTGTTGACCGGTGTTGATGATATCCGCAATTTGCCGGGCGAGATCTTTGCCGATGCCCTGAAACTGCGTCAGGTCTTGGCCGTCTTCCAGCAGCGTCTGCATTGATTCCGCAGTCGACGAGATCGTTCGCGACGCACTGCGGTAGGCGCGCACCCGAAATGGATTCGCTTCCTGAATTTCCAGCAGATCAGCCAGCTCAGTCAACATGGCCGCGATCTGATCGTTCTTCATAGCACTTGTGTTTCTGAATGTGTTGGAAGAGTGCTTCGAACCAGCCGTTTACCGTTCAGGAATTCGTCAAGACTTTCGAAGGCTTACGAGCGCCCGTCGAAAGTCTTGACGACTTCCGCTACGTGATCTACGTCAAAAACGGACCGCAAGACAAATCCTTGAGCCCATGCAAAACATCCCAAGCAAAACGGTTTAGGCAAAATAGCCGACTGCATTCTGGAACAGTTTTAGGCCCTCTCCATCACCCTTCAAGCCCAGCCGCGTCCATTGCGGATGTTGGGTGGCGAACAAGTATCGCTCAGGGTGAGGCATCAGGCCCAGCACGCGTCCGGTCGAATCCGACAGCCCGGCAATGTTCGCGATCGCGCCGTTGGGGTTATGGGGTTCGGGAAGAATTCCGATCGACGTGGGGTCGCCAGATTGTGCTGCCAGAGCGTTGGCGTCGTCGTTCCAATAGCACAGCGAAATCTGTTGAGCGTCTCGCAACCCCTGCAGCACGCCGTCATCGGCCACGGCGATGCGACCTTCCGCATGGGCGATCGGAACTTCCAGTTCGTCGATGTCCTTCAGAAAGACACTTTTGGGCGACGTGACTTTCAGCTTGACCCAGCGATCTGTGTAGCGGCCGCTGTTGTTCCAAGTCAGCGTGATTTTGTTTTCGTACGGAGCCTCCGCCTGATCGTCGATGCCGCGCCGCATCAAGAGCCCGGCCTTCAGGATCGTCTGGAACCCGTTGCAGATTCCCAGCAGCAGTTTGTCAGCGTTCAGGAATTCACGCATGACGTCGTTGAGTTGTCCCCGCAACTGGCGCGAAAAGATGACTCCCGCACCGATGTCGTCGCCGTAGCTAAAGCCGCCGGGGATGCACAGAATCTGGTACTGATTCAGCAGCGTGGGGTCTTCCAGTAGCCGGAACAAATGGACACGCTCTGCCGTTCCGCCCGCCATCTGAAAGGCGTGTGCGGTTTCCAGATCACAATTGGTTCCGGGGGCACGGAGAACGCAAACACGAGGGGAACTCATCCTGATTTCTTTCACAGAGTCTCTTGTTGTGCTGACGATCAGCGTCGCCAGTGACGTGCGTTTTACCAGTCTGAGCTTCCCGCTTCACTGAATCGCCCGACTAACCCCAGAATTTTCGCAATCGTCGGATTCTTTCGAGCAAATGTTCCCAAACCCACCTCGCAAACGGGCGACAGGACGCTGCCGGGCCGTCCGTGGTGTTCGCTTCGCTCAGCCCGGACTCTCATACGCAATCTTCGAATTTCGTGAATTTCGTGTCAGACGCCAGCATTGTCTGACGGGATTGGAGAGCCAGAAACATCGGGGATCACAATCTCTGCTGAATGCCGGCCGCACCCGTTCGGACTTTCGGTATTGGCTCGTCGGAATCGAAAAGACAATCGTCGGCTGCTGATTCAGGGTCGTGAAAAGTTACGACCGATGAGTCGGACCACCCGTTCGAAAGCGAATCAACAATTTCAACGAAGAATTCTTGCGGTGCATATCGGCGGTGCAGACAGCCCCCTGCGTCGCCAAGCGGACGCGGGTTCCACAAGTCTCAGCGACGAATCAATTCGATTGTCGATCCGCAGCCTTCTACGCGGAATCGACTCAATGGCGTGGTGCAAGTCGATTCGGTTTCGCCAGAAATGTCCATCACTTCCGGGACGGTGGTCTGCATTCTGCCCGCTTACTATTCCATTGAAAACGTGGATTCGTACTTAGGCATGCCTTTGTCATTCCAATTGGTTTTGCCCACCTCGTTCC
>JBDNHJ010000230.1:0-6981 GCA_041688835.1 Fuerstiella sp. | reverse complement strand
GACAATCGTAGCCAGCACGCATACAACGCCTAGGCGAGCGGGGGACGTCAGTCCCCTGATCAATCCCCCGACCGTTCGACGGGTTGGGACGTTTTCGTGATCAAGGCCACACGCCCGCATCCTGACCGCACTGGACGCAAAGATAAACAAAAACGGAAACGCGGGCAGCACGTAGCGGAGGTGATGATTGAACCCCGTTTGAGAGCTCACCAAAGCAATCGCACCCACAGCCGGTGCCAATAGAAACAGTTCGTCACGCAGGCGTGGCCGACATCTCGCCTCACGTAGCGGAGCGGCGCTTTGCCGTTCAACATGCCCGTCACCCCCCGTTCGTAGTCCCGCCTTGAGGCGGAATTTGCATGGACGATTGCGCTCGGTTCCGCCTGAAGGCGGGACTACAAACTCAAAGTGAGTGCCGTTTGACCCGCGCCGTGCCGCTAGCAGGCTTCCAGTAGAAAGGCCGAGCAACACCAACGTCCCCACCGGCATTTTCACCAGCATCGCATACAAGTAGTAGTACCACCAACCGCCATCACGTTTTACGCCTCGCAGATAAGACGGGTAACCACTCTGAAAATGATCGTTGGATCGACGAGAACGAAAAATCAGGGATTTACTCAGCTGGTTGGTTTGCCGTGATCCGGTAGAGATAAATCGAATACCCGACAAAATCATCAGGCTTGCGCGTGCGAAAGAACTGATTCTTTGCCACCACTTCATAGTGACCATATCCGTAAAGGGCGTTGACGCTTATCGCATACCATCCCGGTGGCAAAATGACGTTTTCTGTAGGAATCGGCAACGCGTCAATCTCAGCAGCTTCCAACGGAATAATGGAAAAAACGTCGGTGTAAAGCGGTGTTGCCTCTGGGTGTTCTTTTTGCCAATTTCCCAGATGTCGAAGATCCTGTCCCCAATCAATATTCGAATCTAGTAAATGTAAGTGCCCCTGAGATGGTCCGCCTGACACAAAGTTAAAGAACGACTGTGAGTGAGGCACAACTGAAAGGCTTTCACCCACACTGGCCACAAGGAGAAGAAGAACGACGAATCGCAGTCGATTCCTTCCTTGGGCTGCGAATACTCTTCCTATCGAGATATACAGGAACGGAAGTGCTGGAATTGCGTACCTGATGTGGTGATTGAAGGCGGTCTGGGAGCCAAGCAGCCCCAGCACCACAATCGCCGGCAATAGCACAGTCGCCTCCGCCGATCCGTCAACCCGATAGCTGCGAAATCTTACGGCAAGAAACAACGAAAGAGCGAAGAGGAGCAGTGTGGCACCGGGCAGCTTGACGGCTAAACCGTATAAGTAGAAGTACCACCAGCCTCCACGCTTAAACTCTCCATTTAAGTACGACCACATTTTTCGTTCGAAGACATGTTTCAGGACATCAAGTCCCTGAACATACTCTTTGGGGAGCAACACGGGAATATCTGCCAGCATAGTGTCACGAAAGCGGTTGTCTGGAAATTCGTGGGCGTTCTTTCCCCCAAGTGATTGACTGACGAATTCGAAGTCTCCCAGTCGGCGGCCACAGCCTTCGAAAGCGTAGCCGCAGTTCACTGTATAGACGGCGATGGCCAGCATACCCGCCATTCCCAGTGCGCTAGGCACAGAAGTCTCCCTTTCGACAGGACCAACTCGCCAGATCGACCATCGTCGCCACGCCCAGCATGTAGGCCAAACGAGGAACAAGGGAATCCAAGTAAACTTCGTGAGCTGTGCAAGACCCAGCAAAACGCCCGCAGCCGCCACGCGCCAGATTGATGGTGCCCTCAGCCACCCCCAGAACGCGTAGCATGCAGCGACACCGAACGCAGCACACCCAAGGTCTGGAATAATTGTCGCTCCCCACCCCAAGACGAAGGGGCAGAAGCACCAGAGGGTCAGGCTCCCCAGTGCAGCTTGGCTGCCAAACAGGTCGCGAGACCATGAATAGCAGGCCCATGCCCCCACGAACGACAGTGGGATACAAGCCCAGCGTGCAAGGGTAAACAGCCACAGCACGCGGTCGGAATTAATGTTGGCAAATCGCGCCCCGGTCCCAAACTCGGACCGTGCGTAAGGGCCCTGATCTACCAGCGACCAGTCCGTTTCGGGGTTCGCGAACAGAACAGGAACAGCCGCCAGCATGCGAATCAGCGGCGGGTTGGCGCGGTAGAGAATGAAATTCCCGTGTTTCCAATGACTTAGACCGGCAGGAAGGTGCCCGACTTCGTTATGCACAGGACTATTCGTCCACGCCATCCATGCCAGCAGGGAGCAATGGATGAGCAGGAGCAACAAAATACTTGCGGTTTGCAACCGACAAGCATGTCGAGTGGGAATACAAAATGACAACATCCAATTTGAATTGGATGAGGATGTTCCGTCGTCCGGACCGGGCGGCGATGGTGCTGGGGTTTCGTGGGGCATGATCAGCTCGCCGAGTCCTTCTGGCAAATCCAAAAAAAACCACCAAGGTCGATTGACAAAACCGAATGAGACTGAAATGGTACATGGTACATGGTACATGGTACATGGTACATGGTTAGGGCGTTACTAATCTGAAGAAAACAACATGTTCGCGTTACGTGTTTGCTGTTATGTCGTGGTAATCTGCTGTGTCATTACCTTTGGTTGCGGCTTCCGTGACGCGGGCGGAGTGTCCAATGTGCACGAATCGGTGCTTCGCCAGTGCTACGGGGCAGGATGTGCAGGATGTGCAGGAGTGGGCTCTCACACCGGATGGTGTGCAGGTCATGCGTTCTGTACGTCGTTTGGCTCCGCGAGCGCCCCTGAGATTGGCACGAATGCCGTCCGACGGGAGTGTTCCGGCACCGTGTCCGGTAGCAAATCGTGCGACTGCAATCAACAAGGCGTTGTGCAATCAGCCTGTCGCAGAACTGCCGCCTGTGTTTCGCCTAATTGCGGCTCTGGGTGTGGAACGTATTCTGATGCGTCTTGGGTTAAGTCAGTGGTGCAGCTGGGCGGTGCCCCGTGCTCAGAGGACGCAGATTGCGACGACTGAAGCGGAAATGCGGGGCAAGAACTTGGAACCAATAGCGCTGTAGCTTTGGGGACGTTTCGGTGATTTCTAAAAGGGAGAGAGTTATGAAGTATGGTTCTTTGTTATTTGCGATGGTGGCGTTGATTGCAGTGATTGTTTGCGGCTATCCGTCGGGAACGGAATTGAGAGCTGCGACAGATTCAGAGTTGGAGTCTGTTTTTGGGGCGGGATGTTCGGGCTATAAAGTCAATGTGAACTATTGTAGTGCGGCACCAGGCTGTGTTGCGCAAGGAAGAGGAAGCCAGCACGCTAGGGGCACAAATGCGAGTAAAAGATGGTGTGCTAGTGATGGTTCAGGCAAGACATGTGATTGCAATCAGACCGGGGTTGCTCAGAGTACGTGCCGTGAAACGACACACTGCGCTGAGCCGGGATGTATTGCGGCAAGTTGTGGTACTTATACTGCTAGTTCAACGGTTCAATCGACAGCCAATCAGAACGGTGCCCCGTGCAGTGACGACGGGGATTGCGAAGACTAGAGTGGGCTGACTCTGTCACACTGCCTGCAGGACGTCATTCTTGCGATGGCCGACAGTCCTTTGGCTGTCGGCCATTCTTGAGTCGACTTGGCACTTCGCAGTGGGGTCACGTTAGGCTCAGTCAAGACAAATGGGGGGATGGTTATGCGATGGTTTGCTATTTTTCTGGTCGTGAACGGTGGTGTCAGTTCCGCTATCCCACCGTTACCTTCGGAGTTGATTTCCACTTGGCAGCAACGACGCGCTGCCGTTGAAAACATCTCAATTGATACCGAGTGGCAGGAGTTCTCGGACAACAAACTGGTTGCAGTTCAGAAAGAGACAATTCACGGCGACAATTTTGGACGACTGCGTGTGAGTTCCGATGGCGGGCCATCTGGAAGCCCACCACGTGAAACGCTCGAGTTGTATGACGGCGAATTCACGGTCAATGTCGATGAAGATCTAACTCGCACTCGACTTGGGGACCCATCGACGCCGGAAACCACAGACGCAGACGGTCATTATTTGGCGGCCATCATCAACAACGGACTCGGGACTGACGGTCGAGGTCCGTTTACCCGACGAAATCCGTTTCTGTTCGTTGACGGAGGGCCAATGAGGGCACTCGGCAAGGTGGTTGCTGCTGACGGGCCTGTGGAGATCCGGGAGATCGTCGGAGAAGTTGGACTGTATGAAGTTCTGTATCAGCTTCCTCCTGAGGAAGACAGCCAGCAGGTGAAACAACGTTGTGTGGTGGACGAGACTAAAGGTTGGTTGATCACGGCTTACGAACTTCGCTCATCGAAGACAGATGAATTGATTGGTCAGTTTACGCAGGAATTGCAGCAGGACGATCAGGGCGTCTGGCTACCGAAAAGTGGCGTCTGGCAAAACTGGTTTAAGTCAGCACCCACCGAACCGCCCGATATGGAGTGGCGATTTACGGTCAACAGCATCAAATTGAACGATCCTGATTTTGATGACACGATCTTCGAGCCAAAACTTAAGCCGGGGACCTATGTCAATGACAATCGCCACGGGGTCGTGTACACCGTAGGAGACGAAACCGCGATTGGCGACCAGCTCACCACGCTGGCTCAGGAAGCCGCTGCCAAAGATGCAGAGCGGCTAAGACTGTTGTCACAACAATCAGTTGATCTAAACAAGAGTTCTGGGTCCAACGTTTCGTGGATGGTGCTTGCCAACGTCGCCCTCCTCGCGATCATTGGTGTGGTTTGGTGGATGCGTAGGAGGTCTGCGTGATGCAGTTTCTAACGAAATCACTCCTTGCTGCAGTCTCGATGGTCCTGTCACTTGCCTCATCTGCCGGTACAGATGGCATAGGTTTCGTCGCGCTGCCACAGAATCCTCATGCGCTTGACCAGAACCGAGCGTGCGGCCCGTATTGTCTAACGTTACTGAATTCCATGCTGGGCGGAGACGACACTTACGAATCGATCGTTGAACTTTGCCCCCCGGGCCCCCAAGGAGTTAACCTCAACGATATCAAACAGGCGGCTGAGCTTATCGGGCTGTCCGCTCGGGGAGTGAACGCGAACCTGTATCAACTCAAACAATTGCCGTACGCTGCAATCGTGCACCTTCACCATGAGGAACAACTGGATCATTTTGTCGCATGGATACGATGGGACGCCGAACGTCATAAGGTGTTGATGTTCAGCCCGCCGGGCCGGCTTGAGTACGAAGACGAAAAGGTTCTCCAGAACTATTCCGGTGTCGCTTTGCTGTTGTCTGACAAGCCGATCCCCGAAGCTCTCTTTGTTGAATCACGATGGGCCATCGTAAGTCGATGGGCGATGTGGATCACGTTTTTTACGCTGGTGGTGGTTTTGCTAAAAATGGTTCGGGCTCCACGGGGCATCATGTCGACGCGGGCGGCGCAGCAGGCAGCCTTGCTGGCACTGTGCATTGTATTCGTTTCTGGCGGATGCCAGAGTGAGAATTCGTCAAGCGGAGCGGCGCTCATCCAGCCGCCAAGTCTGGACGAGCGGCGGGACGTTGATCTTGGCGTGCTGCAACTCGGGGCAGACATGGAACACACGTTTCAGGTTCGCAATACGGCACCACAGGCAATTTCCGTAATCTCGATCGAAAAAACCTGTACTTGCCAGAAGCTTGATCTGATGGTGGGCACCGAGATTGCTGCTGACGAAGTATTGGCAGTCCCGCTGACGATTCCAACAAAGAAAATCAAAGGGCGTCAATCCGGACGGATTACGATTACAACTAATTCAAATGAGAAGGAACTGAGTCGGATCGTATTGTACCTCACTGCAGAGGTGCCTGATTCGATCAGAGCGATACCACCACGGGTTGTCTTCGGTGTTGTAAATCCAGGCGAAGCCACCACGCATACACTGCGAATCGAATCTGAAGTTCCTGGGCTAATCGAAAAGTTCAAGGGAATTTCCAGCCTTCAACAGGCCACTGATGTTCGCTTGCGTGAGTCGAAAGCGGGACAATTGAATTTTGAAGTGGCGTTGCGGCCAAACCTACCCGTCGGCGACGTCCAGGACACGCTCCGACTGGAATTCGATGACGAAAACTATCCGACAATGCAGGTCGAAGTCGTGGGGCGAAAGTCTGGTGAATTCCAAGTCATTCCTTCTAAGTTGGTTTTCCCCGCGTTTGTGGGCGAAATGCCTTTGACTCGGCGGATGCGGATCAAGGCTGCCAGTGGCGCGGTGGTAAAAATTGAGGACATCTCGTGTCCAAATAATATTTCGGTGGAACCGTTGCCGGACCAGCCACAGACCGGAATTGACTTGTTGGTTACGGCAAAAAGGCCAACGGACTCGCAGGGCAACGATTCCATGGTGGTCTTGAGTACGGAGGACGGCAAGGCCATCAACATACCAATAAGCTACATGCAGTAGGGAATTCAAAAGCCGCAACCGCCTGCATTCGCTTCCAAGTGACAGGTACTCGCCCTTCTCTCATGACAACACTTCCCCCAAGAACAGACTGATTATGGTTGCCACAGCAAAAGAACGTCTACTTGTGAGAACTGCCGAATGCGGGGAAGTTCCGTTTCAGTTGGTAGTCTCCATCGTGATGCCATGCTTGAACGAAGCGGAGACTTTGGAGTTTTGTATTGTTGAGGCTCAGGGGCTTTGTCTGAAGCGGGGATCGACGGTGAAGTGGTGATTGCGGACAACGGCAGCACCGATGGGTCGCAGCAGATAGCTCATGATCTGGGAGCTCGCGTGGTGGACGTAGCCGATAAGGGTTACGGCAACGCGTTGCGGGGTGGGATTGAAGCGGCTCACGGAGAGTTCATTGTCATGGCGGATGCTGATGGCAGTTACGATTTTTCTCATGCGCCACGCATTCTGTCCAAGCTGCGCGAAGGCTATGACCTGGTGATGGGTAACCGCTTTCTGGGCGGGATCGAACCGGGAGCGATGCCGTGGAAACATCGCTACATTGGCAACCCTGTGTTGTCG
>JBDNHJ010000229.1:0-25131 GCA_041688835.1 Fuerstiella sp. | reverse complement strand
CCGTCCTGTCTGCCGAGCTTCACGCTGCGCCGTCGTTACCAGCCTCTGGCTGCTCACCGTCGACGCGCCCACCGGCACCGTCGCAATCCTCACCAAGAACAGCCGCCAACTCTCAGAGTAACCACCGTGCCGAACGCTATTGGGTCAGGTCCAGTTATTGACAAGCTGGGTCGGATTGACTAGAAGCGGATCATGCCCAGAACCGCACGAGTCGCGCCGGGAGGCATGGTGTTCCGTGTTCTTAATCGAGGCGTTGGTAAGAATCAGTTGTTCTTGAACGATCAAGACGACTTGGCGTTTGAACGTATCATCGCTGACACTTTAGAAAAGCGCCCGATGCGAGTTTTGAGCTATTGCCTGATCACAACGAAATCTGTTAGAGCATATTTGTCAGCGTCGGCGTGGCGCAGACTCTTGTCCACGATCTTCGCCAGCTGACTGTCGCGTAGTACGCAGTCGCCATGTCCGTTGTCCAGTTCTTCGTGCCACTTCGCTGAGAACGTTCGATAGAATTCCCGTTCGATAACGGTGTCGTTAGTAATGCGATCGAAGAAATGTAGTTCGGGCATGTCGCGATTTTGGAGATGGAGTCAACAGGTCGAAGTGGATTTCGCGATCTGTCTATCCGGACGGCATGAAGCTGTTGTTTGTGGCCGCCATCTGCACGGCTCATCTGCGCGGAGCGATGATGGCTACGTAGCAGCGTTAACTCCTCACAACCCAACAGGCTTCACGGGAGCTGCACAGCACCATACAATGCCACACCGTCACTTCCCATCGAACGAAATCGGCAAACCTTCAAAGACAGCCACGCCATCCGGAGACGTCACAACGGGGTTGAGAAACCGAGCTGACCTGCTAACCTTCGAAAGCCAAAAGCGTCCTGACGGCAGACGAACCGAAAGGGCACACATGGCACACGAATCGATTCCCGAATCACGCAGCTACCGGCATCGCAAGTGTGGTGCCGAGACCACGGTTTCGGGACAGCCGTTCCAGACGGTCTCCAATCCGATGTCGAGCATGGAGCGAACGTTTTGTTCTGAGCGCAACGCGATGTTTGGCATCACGGAGTATGAATGGAGCGACACCGGCGAATCGATCGCCGAATATTATGCTCGCCATTCGAAGGCGGCGACGTCCACGCAGCAACTGCTGACTCCCAAGAAATTCATGCTGTTGGTCATCTTTCTGATGGCGTTGCCAGCGGCAGGTGCGGCTTATGTCCCGATGGCGGACAGTAGTCTGCTGGCCCGATTGTTCGTCGTAATCGGCGGTTTCGTCATCGGAACGTTTGTCGGCATGATGATTTTCGTAGAATTCATCGATAAGCCGATCACACGCAAGGTCTGCGGCGTGCCCGATACGCGCACGCTGAAATAGCGATTCTTGAGCTAGTTGCGATTTGGATTTTCTCCCGACTGACGTAGCCGAGCCTTGGACGCGCGCGGGGTCACGATGCCGGGTGGAGAAAGTAGTTGATGAGCTTCATCGATCACGATCTTCAGCTGACTTGGATGAGTTTCGTCAGGCAGCGACTGAGGCTCATCAAAGAAGTCTTCGTCCAGATTTTCGTAATCGAACATTCGCATGATCATGTGTACTACCCTTTGCTTCCGAAAAGATGCTTAGGGTTTACTTCGGCAAATCAGCGCCCTGCAGTCACATAGAGTGGCAAAACTTGCCACTGTAACCGAACGGGTGGGTTCGGTCGGGCAAATGGGGCGGAGTTGCCCGTCGGGCGATGACTCCGAACGTCGTCAGAAGTTCGCAGCGCAACAAAAAAGCCAGGAACACATGGTTCCTGGCTTTGTGAACTGAGTCAGCTTTCGACGGCTGAGTTGCGTTTAGACGTCAGTGCCTTCAGTTGCCGCGTCTGCTGCACCGACGGCAACAGGTTCCGCTGTAGGCTCGGCGTTTTCATCTTCCACGTATGAGCTTTCGAACTTCAGCTGTTTCTGGTCACCGACTTCGATGGCTTCCACTTGAATCCGGTTCTTGCCTTCGAATGTGCCTCGCAGCAATTCTTCTGACAACGGATCTTCGATAAATCGCTCAACACTGCGACGCAGCGGACGAGCACCGTAATCGAGACCATCTTCCGCTTCGCCTTTGTCGATCACGAAACGACGAGCGTCGTCGGAAAGAATCATTTGCAGACCTTTTTCCTTTAGGCGACCGTAAACTTTGTTCAGTTCGATGTCCACAATCTTCATCAGCTCGTCGCGAGTCAGTTTGTGGAATACGACGACTTCGTCGAGTCGACCGAGGAATTCTGGTTTGAACTGCTTTTGCAGTTCGTGCATCAGATGCGTCTTCATTTCGTCATAAGATCGCGTGTCATCTGCATCACGCAGCGTGTGCAGTCCCATACTTCCACCGTGAGCCATTTTGTTGGCACCAGCGTTGGTTGTCATGATCAGAATCACGTTTTTGAAGTCGACCGTTCGGCCAAAGCTGTCTGTCAGGTGGCCTTCTTCCATGATCTGCAACAACATGTTGAAGACGTCCGGATGGGCCTTTTCAATTTCGTCCAGCAGAACCACAGCATATGGGCGACGACGAATTTTTTCGGTCAGCTGACCACCTTCTTCGTAACCCACGTAGCCTGGAGGAGCACCAACCAGACGGCTGACGTTGTGCTTCTCCATGTACTCAGACATGTCCAGCTGGATCAGCGAATCTTCTTCACCGAACATGAATTCGGCCAGAGTCTTCGCCAACAGTGTCTTACCAACCCCGGTTGGGCCAGAGAACAGGAAGACCCCTGTCGGACGCTTGGGATCTTTCAGCCCACTGCGACTTCGACGCACAGCCTTGCAGATTTGCGTAATCGCTTCATGCTGGCTGATGACCTTTTCGTGCAGTTCATCTTCCATCTGCAGCAGGCGAACCGTATCTTCACTAGACAGGCGCGTCAACGGAATGCCGGTCATCTTGGCGACAACTTCGGCCACGATTTCCGCATCAACAACGCCGTCTGTCTGTTTCGATTTTTCTCGCCATTCTTCCGTTAACTGATCTTTCTTTTTACGAAGCTTGTCAGCTTGGTCTCGCAAAGACGCAGCTTTTTCAAACTGTTGCTCGGCCACAGCGTCTTCTTTGGCCTGATTCAGACGCTGAATCTCGTCTTCGATTTCCTTCAGGTCCGGCGGGCGAACCATGGATTTTAGACGCACTCGAGCACCCGCTTCGTCGATCACATCGATCGCTTTATCGGGCAGACATCGTGAAGAAATGTAGCGGTTGGACATTTCGACGGCTGTTTCCAAAGCATCGTCGGTGATCTGCACACGATGATGTTCTTCGTACCGCTCCCGCAACCCCTTCAGGATTTCGACCGCTTCTGAAGGTGACGGCGGATTCACCATCACGTTTTGGAAACGACGTTCCAGCGCACTATCCTTTTCGATGTACTTGCGATATTCGTCCATGGTGGTGGCACCAATGACTTGCAGCTCGCCACGGCTAAGTGCGGGCTTCAGCACGTTCGAAGCATCGATTGCGCCTTCGGCACCGCCGGCACCCACCAGCGTGTGGAGTTCGTCGATGAACAGGATTGTGTTTTTGGCTCGACGAACTTCGTTCATCACCGCCTTGATTCGTTCTTCGAATTGCCCGCGGTATTTGGTTCCCGCGACCATCATCGCGAGGTCTAGGACGATGATTCTGCGTTCTGCTAGCAGGTCGGGCACGAGGCCGTCGACGACCATTTGAGCGAAGCCTTCGACGATCGCCGTCTTACCAACGCCAGCTTCGCCCAGCAGGACGGGGTTGTTTTTCTGTCGACGACACAAAATTTGAATCACGCGTTCGATCTCGCGTTCGCGTCCGATGACTGGATCGAGTTTCTTTTGCTTGGCGAGTTCGGTGAGGTCGCGACCGAAGCTGTCCAACGCTGGTGTTTTGCTGCGAGACCCACTGCGTTGAGCTCCAACTTCGGCGCGTTCTGAAGGTGCGCCACCGCCTTCGGCTGATTCTAGGCCGTGTCCCAGCAGGTTCAGAACTTCGTCACGAACGTCGTCGAGCTTCATGTTGAGGTTCATGAGAACCTGTGCCGCAACGCCTTCCTGTTCACGCAGCAGGCCTAGCAACAGATGCTCGGTGCCGACGTAGTTGTGGTTCAGGTTGCGAGCTTCTTCCATCGCGTACTCGATCACCTTTTTGGCGCGAGGCGTTTGCGGAAGCTTGCCCATGGTGACCATGTCGGGGCCGGTCTGGACAATTTTTTCGACTTCGATGCGAATCTTCCGCAGGTCAACATCAAGATTTTTCAGGACGTTGGCGGCAACTCCGGAACCTTCTTTGACAAGGCCCAACAGAATATGCTCTGTGCCAATGTACTCGTGATTAAAACGCTGAGCTTCTTGATTGGCCAATTGCATGACCTTGCGAGCTCGATCTGTGAAGCGTTCGTACATTTGCTTTCTTTCCGTTTCTGTTATGAAGGCGGAGAATCGCTGGCTTCATGCCAACACTGCCTGTTTGGTATTAAACTACTGTAGCGCCCGATTCAATTCGTCCACCGAAAGAGTGGAAGCAAGGTTGAGTTTTTGCACAACAAATGAAGGTTGCAACGGGCGTTGACCTTCGAGTCATTGGGAATGGGGGACATCCCCGTGCTGTTTAAGTTAAAAAAGTGACCAAAGATCCTCGTTGGCAGGTTCGTCAGAATCCCACCGTTGCCGCACGCCACTTTGACAGGGACGCATCCAATCCGAACACTCTGCGAAAACCATGCCGTATTCTAGGTCGCCCGTCGTTCGTCGACAAGACTGCAGTCGCTGCGGATTGTTTCGATTAGTGACTGTTCTACGTGAAAACGATGAAGTCCCGGCAAAATGTGGCAATTCCGGTATACGCGACGGCACAATGTGTGAAAATATTGCTCACCCGAGTCACGCTGGCAGTTTCTTCCATGGCCACTTACGGTCGCCCACTGACGCAACTGGATCCCCAGCCCTGTGAAACTACTGTTCAAAAAAGTTGCCATGACGCCGTCATGCACACGAATTCTGGACCGATTCGAATCTTTTCTGGCCCACCAAAGCAGCGCCGAACCTGGCCACTTGGTGCTGGCGTTACTGCTGGAAGAATCCTTAGGCAGCAAATGCCTGAATAATCTCGGCCTGTCGGTCGCCACGATCGCCGACGGCTGTATCGGAAAAGCTCCAGCAATCACAGCCACAGCCTTGATCGACTCAGACTACAGTTCGCCCGACGTGTTGGCGTTTTCTGCGGCCGCTGATACTGGCGTCGTGATCCAGCCGGTGTGGTGCA
Source organism: Fuerstiella sp. (assembly GCA_041688835.1). Lineage (GTDB taxonomy): Bacteria > Planctomycetota > Planctomycetia > Planctomycetales > Planctomycetaceae > Fuerstiella. The sequence continues at coordinate 19,851 of JBDNHJ010000229.1, read as the reverse complement.
TCCAAATCCTTGATCGTGCGCGCAAGATGGCGCGAGACAGCTTCGGGGCCGCCGAAGTGTCCAGCGAACATCTGCTGCAGGCCATGGTCGATCTCGATGGTCCCCTGAAGGAATTGTTACTGAATCGCGGCGTCACCACCGCTGCGGTCTTGGCGGAACTCAACCTCGATGCCGCCGCCGTCACTCAAACGCTCGAAGTCGACTTCAAGCTGAACTTCGACGAATCCGCGAAAAAAATCACAGTGGCAACCGGTGAAGACAGTGATGAAGACTCTCGCCCCAACGTCGATTCTCCCCACAGCTCGACACAATCGTCCGATCGCGTGCTGGCACTGATCGATGCGAACCTCAACCGCGCTCGAGAAGGTCTGCGGGTGTTGGAGGATTTTGCAAGGTTCGTACAACGAAACGTCGCAGCCACGGTTGCCATTAAGCAACTGCGGCACGATCTTGTCAGTGCCGAACTTTTGTTTCGGAACGCATGTCCCGCGATTGATCAACGCGATACGATCGCCGACGTGGGGACGAATTTTTCGACCGCCGCAGAAATGAAACGTGAGCACATTAACGATGTCGTCACGGCGAATGCGCGCAGGGTCCAAGAAGCACTCCGCAGCTTGGAAGAGTTTGGAAAGACGGTCGACGCCAGCTTCGCGGCAACAATCAAGCAACTGCGTTATCGAAGCTACGCCGCCGAACAGCTGATCGTAAACTCGTCAGCCACAACCGTTATTTCGGCAATGGAACTACGAACTCAGCGTCTGGAACGACTTCAACAGGCGCAACTGTATCTATTAGTCACTGAAGATCTGTGCCGACTGCCATGGAAAGACGTCGTCGTTGCTGCACTGGAAGGTGGCGTCGATGTCATCCAGCTACGCGAAAAAGAACTTGACGATGACCAGCTCATCGCGCGCGGTCGTTGGTTGGCAGAAACATGTGAACAGTTTAACGCACTGTTTATTATGAACGACCGGGTTGATCTGGCGGTGGCTGCGGGGGCTCATGGAGTTCATCTTGGTCAGGACGACTTAGATTCGGTCGAAGCGCGAGCCGGACTTTTGGATCACCAGCTATTGGGACTTTCCACGCACAGTGCTGAGCAAATCAGGCAGGCCTGCTGTGACGGCGTAGACTATTTGGGGGTCGGCCCGGTGTTTCCGTCGCAAACCAAAATGTTCCAAGTGTTCCCAGGTTTAGAGCTCGTCTCGACAGCGGCGACGTTCGCCGATCGCCCTTGGTTCCCGATTGGCGGCATCAGTTGTGACAACATGGATCAAGTCATAGAAGCTGGTGCAGTACGCATCGCAACGTGCCGAGCAGTAATTGGTGAGGCAGATCCGGCGGCCGCAGCCAGAAAACTCAAACAACAACTTTCGGCAGCCGACAAAACGAAATCGACGATTAGACTGAGTCCCTCTTGAACACCCCAGCCAGAACACTGTTTCGACGCAGCACGGCGATGTTCGGTCAGCTGTGGAAGTTGGGGATCGACTTCGCTCTTCCGTGGCGATGCCTGCTGTGTAATTCTGTCGACGAAGCAGACATTCGCCCGGAGCCTCGATCATCGTATTGCAGGGATTGCCGGCACAGATTCGCAGCGGCGGTGCCGGACACAGACCAATGCTGCCAAAGTTGCGGTGCCGTGCTTGGCCCCCACGTGTCGACAGTTTCGGGGTGCGTGCATTGCCGCGACAAGCCGTTGCGATTCGATTCCGTTTCGTGTCTTGGAATGTACGACGAAACGATCCGCGACGCGATTTTGCCAGCCAAGTATTCAGCCTCCACCGTCGGTCTGGCAGGATTGTCCCGACTGCTTGTGCAGGCACGCCGTCAGCAACTCTTGAGTTTTGAAGCGGATGTAGTGATTCCGGTCCCGCATCACTGGCGAGCTCGCTTAACGCGACACTTCAATTCGGCCGCTGTGATCTCGGAAGTTGTGGCACCGGCTATCGGAGTTCCAGTCGACAACCAAACGCTGTTTCGCAGCCGACTGACTCGGCTGCAGAAACGAGTCGACCTGAAGCATCGGTTCGAAAATCAAAAAGGAGCTTTTGGGCTCCGCCATGTTGATCAGCTGAAGGGCAAACGTGTGCTGCTGGTCGACGATGTGCTAACCACAGGCGCAACATGTAGCGAAGCCGCGAGGTTATTCAAAACGGCTGGTGTCAAAGCCTGCCATGTGGCCGTCATCGCGCGCGTGCTCGATCCATCAGCCTAAAAAACCACGATTACTGCTGCAGCTTGATCGTTGCCCCCGGCTTCAATGCGTGCGGTGGCAGTGGGTGATCTGCATCAAAGACGCGCATGGTTTCGACGCTTTCCAACTGTGTGCCGGATTCATCGAATTGCCCTGAGGCTTCCTGCAAAACGCCCTTTGAATTTAGCTGCAGGTGGCTGACCAAAAACGGGTACATGGCCTGACGCTTTTTGATCTGATACCCGTGGTCTTCGTCGGGCAGATGCACGTTCTCAACACGTTCTGGTTGCTCGAACAAAGAATACACGTTGCGAATATACGGATACTCAACCTGCGGCGTGTTCTTGGTCCAGTCGCCGCCGACGGAAATCAGCAGCAGCGGACGCGGAGCAGCCAGTGCGGCAAATTCGACGTTGCTGGTTTCGAAAGCTGGCGTCTTATGAATCGGCATGCCACTTTCGCATTTGCAGCCACCAAAGAAGTGCGCAGAGACCATCACAACAGGCACGGATACTTTGACTCTGTCATCAATGGCCGTCAGCAGGAATGTCTGAGTGCCGCCTCCCGAACAGCCGGTTACGGCCAGCGACTCCGCATTCACATCCGGCAGTGACTGCAAGAAATCGAGGGCTCGAATGCTGCTCCAAGTCTGCAGTGTTTGAGCCTGCGGATGATCGTGTTTCCAGCCGATGTCTTCGGAATCGCCGAACCCAATCATGTCGTACGAAAACACGACCGCTCCCATGCGCGCCAGTGTGGCGCAACGATGCTGCTGGTCGGAACGAAGTCGCCCGCCTTCGCGCCCGCGAGCATGTCCGTGCGGACATAGGATTCCGGGAAACGGTGCTGTACCGTGCAGCGGACGATACAAATTGCCGTACACAAGGAACCCCGGCACCGCCTCGAAAGCAGCGGATTCAACCGTGTAGTCCTGATACGTGCGTCGCTTATGAATCACCGCCTTCAACGCCGTTCGTTCAGGCAGCGGAGACAGTTGCAGCCCCGTCAGAATCTGCTGACGAATCTTCGCAGCCCTTGCTTTCCATTCCGGAAGTGTAGAATAAGTAGCCCCAAAGCGTTTCAGTTGCAGTACCGCCTCCGCCTCAGTCTGATAGTGACCGACACACAGCGTCGGTTCGACATCTTCCGCATTGAGTGGGACGGAGACAGCGAACAGAATCAAGATCAGCAGCGTTGAACGTGAGGACATCGACCGACTCCAAAGCACGGTAGCGGACTAAATAACTGCACACAATAGAAACAATCGCCCGCCGCACAGCAAGCCAACAGAGTTGGGGCTTGAGCCGAACACAGTGGCGCATGAGAAACCGGCAAAGACTTCAGCGCACAGCCGGGCATTGATCTGATTATGGAAGACGTCCACGATCACAACCGCCAAAATCGTTCATCTGATTCTGTCACGACAACGAAATACAGAATTTCAGCAACACGGCTTCTCAGGTCGCAATTATCGGTCGCAATTGTCTCGCGCCCCGTTTATTATTCTGAGTCAACCAAGAGGATCTGCCGATGCAAACGGGCTACAGACATTGCTTCATCAAACGTCTCATACTTCCACCAGTTTTGTTGGCTGTTGTGATGACTTGTGCGAATGGTCGCTGTGACGAATCCGTCAGCGTCTCAGAAGTCGATGCTGCAGGCATTGAGTTCTTCGAGAAGCAGGTGCGGCCGGTTCTGGTTGAACATTGCTATGAGTGTCACGCGGCTGCCGAAGAGAACGGTGGGTTGCGGGTCGATTCCCGAGCGGGTTTGCTCGCCGGCGGTGACACGGGCGCGGTGATTGTTGCTGGCCAGCCGGACCAAAGTTTGTTGATCGAAGCGGTTGGGTATCACAATCGCGATCTGCAAATGCCTCCGCAAAACAAACTGACGGAACAACAAATCGCGGCGCTGCGGAAATGGGTCGAAATGGGGGCACCAGATCCTCGGGCAACGGTGCCAACTGCAACGGCTGCTGGTCCGACGGGCATGAGCATTGAGGACGGGCGTCAGTTTTGGTCGTTTCTACCCGTTGTTGATCCTGACGTTCCGACGACTGCTGCTGGCGACTGGGGCCAGACGACGATCGATGCGTTTCTGTTGCGGCAGCTGGCGGCCAATAATTTGCAACCCGCAGAAGCAGCGGACAAGCGAACGTTGATTCGACGTGTGACTTATGACCTGACTGGACTGCCACCAACAATCGATGAAATCAATGCGTTCTTGGCTGATGAATCAGACGCCGCGTTTGCGAATGTTGTGGAACGCTTGTTGAGTTCGCCGCAGTACGGCGTGCGGTGGGGGCGGCATTGGCTGGATGTGGCACGCTATGCCGATTCCAATGGTCTGGATGAAAACCTCGCCTTCGGCAACGCATGGCGGTATCGCGATTACGTGGTCGACTCATTCAACAATGACAAACCATTCGACCGTTTTCTTGTCGAACAGGTTGCGGGAGATCTACTGCCGGACGCAACTTTGCAACACCGGACTGCCACTGGTTTTCTGGTGCTGGGAGCCAAGGTGTTGGCGGAGCCGGACAAAGAGAAGCTGGTGATGGACACCATCGACGAACAGTTGGACACTATCGGCAAAGCCTTTATGGGGCTCACGATTGGCTGCGTACGTTGTCACGACCACAAATTCGATCCGCTCAAACAAACCGACTACTACGCATTGGCCGCGATTCTGAAAAGCACCCGCACGTTTGCCGAATCGAAGACTGGGGCCATTCATCACTGGAACGAACATTCGTTTGCGACGGAGAGTGAACTGGAAAGTCTGAAGCTGGTTGACGCTGAGATTAAGAAACTGCAAGCCGCAGCCTCGTCTTTCAAGAACGCGGCGATCGCAAAGATTAAGGCGGATGCGAAAGCGAAGGCGACGGAATACCTGATGGCTGCAACCCGGTTCGATTCTTCGACGCTGTATTCTGTTGTGGAAGAAATTGCGGCGGAGTTCGGCTTGAACCCGCGCATCCTGCATCACTGTCGCACGCATCTGAAGTTCGCTCAGGATGATCCGTTTTTTGCACCTTGGCCAACATTGGCTGCCAACGGGGAAACAGCGGTTGCGGATCATTTTCGTCCGCTGTTCAATGCGGCGTCCGGCGTTGCAGGTGACGTGTCGACGCCTGTTTCTGATCAATTGCGACAGTTGGCGGTGAGTGCGGTGAATGATGGATCGGGCTTTTTGGCTGTCCCGCCGAAAGTCGAGTATGCGTTGGATGCGAAATCGCTGGCGGAATACGATCGGTTGGCCGAAGAAGCGCGCATTTTCGAAAGTCAGGCGGTCGACGAACCATCGGTGCTGTCCGTCGGCGAACTGGAAACTTTGGATAGTTTGCCCTTGCATATTCGTGGCAGCCATCTGAATCCCGGTGATCCTGTTTCGCGTGAGTTTCCAGAAGTGATGCGCGTGTCAGCCGTGCGGCCCGAATTTCCGCAGCAGCAAAGCGGCCGCTTGCAACTGGCGGAATGGATGGCCAGTGACCAGCACCCGCTGACTTCGCGTGTGTTCGTGAACCGAGTTTGGGGCTGGCACTTTGGAGGCGGACTTGTGGGGACGCCAGAAAACTTTGGCCGTCTGGGAGATCGCCCCACGCATCCAGAATTGCTCGACTGGCTGGCGATCCGGTTCATGGAATCCGGGTGGTCGGTCAAGGACTTGCACCGCATGATTCTGTTGTCCGATTCTTATCAAATGTCGTCAACAGCGCATGATGATGCTGCTGCGGAAACACTGGATCCGGAAAATAAACTGTTGTGGAAGTTTCGCATTCGTCGTCTGGAGGCGGAAGAAATTCGAGACGCGATTCTCGCAGTGTCTGGTCGGCTGGACACTACACTCGGCGGCAAAACAGTGCCGCTGCGCAACCGACAGTTCGTCTTCAACCATACTTCGCAGGATCACACGAAGTACGACAGTGTTCGCCGCTCGTTGTATCTGCCCATCATTCGTAACAACCTGTACACATTGTTCGAACAATTCGATTTTCCGGATCCCACAATGCCGACCGGATTGCGCAGCTCTACCGTTGTCGCTCCGCAGTCGCTGTTAATGATGAACTCGGATCTGGTGATGGATTCTGCGAATACTTTGGCGGCACAGTTGTTGGCCAATCGCGCAGACAGCGATGTTGATCGCATCGCAGTGGTGTATCAAGAAACGCTGGGGCGATTTCCGACGGATGAGGAATCGGCAAGGGCGGTTGAGTTTTTGAATGAGCTATCTGGTGATTCCGGCGGTTCGGTTTCGGAAGAAGAAGCACAACAACAGGCATGGATGTTGCTGTGTCAGAGTTTGTTTTCGAGCAATGAATTTATCTATCTTAGATGAGACGCAGTTATGAGCGATCTAGGTCTACAAAGTCGACGTCGATTGTTGCAAACCAGTGCGGCTGGATTCGGCCATGTCGCGATGACCGCGCTGTTGGGGCAGTCGGCGTCTTCAGCTGCTGCGGCTGACACAGGCGGACCCACGACAGTTTCGTCGCTGCCACCGCTGTCGCACATTGCGGCTCGAGCGAAGCGGATCGTGTTCTTGTTCATGAAGGGCGGCCCATCGCATGTGGACACGTTCGATCCGAAGCCGCTGTTGACTCGTGACCACGGCAAGCCGCTGCCGTTTGATTTGCCGCGAGTCACGTTTGCCAAGCAATCTGCATTGTTAAAATCGCCGTGGAAGTTTAAGCGGTATGGCCAGAGCGGATTGCCAGTCAGTGAGCTGTTTCCGCATGTTGCGCAGCATGTTGACGACCTGTGTATCCTGAGGTCTGTGCATGGCACCAACCCGGCACATGGTGGAGCTCTGCTGAAACTTCACACTGGCACGGATCAGTTTGTGCGTCCGAGTATGGGGGCTTGGGTAGTGTACGGGCTGGGCACGGAGAACCAAAACCTGCCGGCGTTTGTGACAATTTGCCCCACACTGGCTCATGGAGGCGTCAACAACTGGGGTTCTGCGTTTTTGCCGGCGCATTGTCAGGGGACACCCATTGGCAATGCCAGTCTGCCAGCTGTGCAGGCTCGAGTGAAGCATATTCGCAACGATCACATTGCCGCATCCGTTCAGGAACGGCAGCTGGCCTTGATCAAGGCCATGAATACCGATCATCTGGATGTCGTTGGCCGCAATCGTGCGTTGGAGGGTCGGCTGAATTCTTTTGAGCTGGCGTTTCGGATGCAAAGTGCGATGCCTGAGGCTCAGGATTTGTCGGCGGAATCAGCGGCCACGCAGCAGTTGTATGGCATCGATAATGCCGTGACGGAAGATTTCGGACGGCAATGCCTGATGGCGAGACGGTTCCTAGAACGCGGCGTCAGATTTGTGCAGGTGACTCACAGCGACAGCGAAGTTCAGTGGGATCAGCATTCGAACCTATATCACGGACATACGAAAAATGCCGCTGAGGTGGACAAGCCGATTGCCGGTTTCCTGTCGGATCTCAAGTCTCGTGGCCTGCTGGAAGACACGCTGGTTCTGTGGGGCGGAGAATTCGGACGCACTCCGACGGCTCAGGGCAACAACGGTCGCGACCACAATCCTCACGGATTTACGATGTGGATGGCGGGCGGCGGTGTCAAAGGCGGCTTTGCGTACGGAGCCACCGACGAATACGGTTACTATGCCACCCAAGACAAAATGCATGTGAACGATCTGCATGCCACATTGCTGCATTTGCTGGGGTTAGAGCACGAACGGCTGACTTTCCGGTACGCAGGCCGAGATTTTCGGCTGACCGACGTGGCTGGTCGAGTGGCGGAAGGAATTTTGGCGTAGAGCGGCGGAACTGGTATCTCGGGCGTCTGTCTTGACGTGGACTACCCGACTGTGAGATCCTGTACGCAGTCCTGGCGGTGCTTTATGCACGGGCTGATGTTTCGTCAGCCGGGATACCATGTGTGTCCAGAAAATCTTTGGCAACGATCTACGATCGTTGGGCAGGACTAGCGAGGCTTCGGCCTCGCTTTTTCTTTTTAAGTTCTGGCTGCCATGTTTACTCTGCCTGTTCTGATTGGCCTCGCGGCATTAGCCGTCGCCGCTGTTGCCATCGGCGTGATGCTCGGCCGGCCTCGAAATACCTCAGCCTCGCCAACGCCAGATCGGTCGTCGTCAATCACCGAACCACCGCCAGAACAGGCACCGGGACAGACACTGGATCTGGATCTGGCCGAGCTTGCTAGGCGGCTGCAGATGCCGTTGGACAATTTGCGGCATCATCAGTCAACCTATCGCACCGCCGAGATACCGAAACCCCGTGGCGGAGTCCGGCGATTGGAGATTCCTGACGATGCCACCAAAATCCTGCAGCGTCGGATTCTGGATTACCTGCTGACGGCACTCAACGCCCATCCATTAGCTTGCGGCTTTGAGCCCGAAACATCCATCGTGCATGCCGCTTTGCCTCATCAGGGCAAGGCCATTGTTGTCAAGATGGATGTCCGGCGTTTCTTCGAATCGACATCTGCGGAACGTGTCCAACAGTACTTCGAAGCGATCGGCTGGGTGCCCGACGCGGCCAAGCTGTTAGTGCAGCTGACAACTTACAACGGGCACCTGCCCCAGGGAGCTCCGACCAGCCCGCGGCTCAGCAATTTGGTGAACTGTCGCATGGACGAAGCGCTGCTGCGAATCGCCAAACGTCACAAAGGGGCGTACTCACGATACGCCGATGACATCACGATGTCCTTTCCCTTTCGCCGCGGCAGAACGGTGCGTGGTCTGAGCCAAGCGGTGCGTCGGATTCTGAAGATGTACGGCTATACGATGCACGGCGGATCAAAGCTGAAGTTTTGCCGTCAACACCAACAGCAGCGCGTGCTGGGATTGGTTGTTAACGAAACGGTGGCGTTACCGCGTAAAACACGTCGTTGGCTGCGAGCTGTGAAGCATCATCAGCAGAACGGTCGACCCGCGACGATCACTCCAGAACAGCTGCATGGCTGGGAATCTCTGCAACGCATGATCGTCAAACAACGCGACAAATAGTTCACACTTTTAGAGTTCTGTTCAGGAAGAAAACCAAATGCCCAGACTGCTGCCATTCGTTGCTCTGCGCTTCGTTGTGCTGACTGCCGTTTGCCTTCAGGCGTGCAGCGATTCCGCGTGGTCTCAGGAACTGCCCCCGACCGCACTGCAGAATTATGTGGCGCGGCCAGAACCAGACTTCGCGTGGGAAAAGCTGCGCGTCGTCCCGACTGCAGCCGGCAGTGTGACAGAGCTGACAGTGACGTCGCAGAAATGGCATGACATCGTTTGGAAACATGCGGTCGAAATCTTCGAACCAACAGAACTGTTGTATCCCAAACACGCTGTGCTGTTTGTCACGGGAGGCTCGTTGCCGCTGAAGCCGGTGGACGCCGGAACTCTGGCACTGGGCACGTCACTGGCCAACACATCAGGGATGCGAGTGGTGGTGGTGCATCAGGTGCCCAATCAGCCTTTGTTCGATGGCCGTTACGAAGACGACTTGATCACAGAAACCTGGCTGAAGTATCTGCAGGACGGCGACGAAACTTGGCCGTTGCTGTTTCCCATGGTCAAGAGCGCGGTCAAGACGATGGACGCTGTGCAGGCCTTTGCTGCGGAGGCCTACGATCAGCCCATCGACAGTTTTATTATCACGGGAGCTTCCAAGCGCGGCTGGACCAGCTGGCTAACTCCCGTGGCAGATCAGCGGGTCATCGCGACGGCTCCGATGGTGATTGACACGTTGAATTTTCGGAAACAGATGCAGCACCAGATCGATTCTTGGGGAGCTTTCAGCGAACAGATCAAAGACTACAGCAGCAAAGGTCTGATTGTGCAGGGCGAAGAATCGGATCGGGAACGCCAATTGCGGTTGATGATGGATCCCTCTACCTATCTCGAACAGCTTCAGCTGCCCAAGCTGCTGGTGAACGGCACCAACGATCCGTATTGGGTTGTGGATGCCGCTGGTCTGTATTGGAGCGACCTAAAAGGCCCGCGCTACGCGCTGCAGATTCCGAATGCTGGACATGGCCTCGACGGCGGCCAAGAGAAAGCGATGCGCACGATCGGTGCGTTTGCTCGACATGTCGCCAGTGGAAATCCGTGGCCGAAATTGTCGTGGACCTTCGACCGCGCTGCCGATTCTCACGCGGTCACAATCACCACGGACGTGACTTGCGTCTCGGCAACCCTGTGGTATGCCGATTCTACGGATCTCGATTTTCGAGACGAAGACTGGCAGTCGAAACGTCTGCGAGAACTGACGCCCAATGTGTGGACCGGTGCCTTCGAATCCGAACAGCACACCGCCATTTTCGCCGAATTGATGTTCGAAACAGATGGTGTGCTGTATTCGCTGTGCTCTTTGGTCGACAGGCGCTAGTTTTCGCGACCAGTCATCTCGAACCAATCAATCCAAGATGCCACGTTGTCCAACGACGAAGGCTTCGATTTTTGCGTCGTCCAATTCTTCAACGTCCGTGACGCCGGTAAAACTCAGGCGGCAGGTGACGACTGGTTCGACCCAAATCGCTTCACGATCTGTGTCAATTTCCGGAGTCTTCTGAATCGCTTTACCGAGCTTTGTGATTAGCTTTCGGTAGTTGAGCTTGCCGACGTCTGCAGCAGTTAATTCCACGACATGCTGGTTGACGCCGTCGACTTCCGCGGCGAACAGAAACGATGTGGGCACTTTTTTGTTGTTGGCGACGACGCCATACACAAAGCATTCAAGGTTGTGGCGAGGTTTCTCAGCAGTCTCAGCTAGTTTCGCAGCCAGTTCTTCCGGCGACAGGTCGGAAAGTTTGCCGTCCACGCCGAGATCGCTGGTGACGCCGGCGGCCATCTGGCCAATTCCACCTTCAACATCGCCAAGTTCGTCAAAGGCTTCACTCAACGACCTTCCAGTGCCTGCTCCGCCACCCATGTCACCACCCATTTCTTCGACGTCTCCGGCCAGATCGCCCAAGGCGTCTCCCATGTCAGTGGGACCATCTTCGTTTTGTGCGGCCTGAGCTTTCGCGGCACCGGCGACGGCTCCGACGAGTTTCATCGGTTTCAGTTTTGGGCCTTCGTGAGCCGGTCGAAACGCGGCCGACCAGTCGACTCCGCCGATGATGGTGACGGCCGTAATGACGGCGATTGTTCCCCACACGACAGACAGCAGTCGCAGGCAGGTTCTCGGAAGAGCAGCGATGGTCGGTTGCCAGATGGCGAACCAAGCAATGACGAAATCGAAGAGGTTGATCCGACGATCGTTGGCCATGGCAAATCGTGTGGCAATAATATGAGCGGTGATGGCACTGCTGCCGCCGATGGTCAGTTGAATCAAGGTGACCGCGCTACGGATTTGCGCGCCTTCTTCGCCCGGAAAAATCACGCGAATTGCCACGCTGAACAACGTGATCCCCACAATGCCGGCGATCATTGCCCAAAACCACATTGGAATCGACTGCAAGGCGGTGCGCGTGTCTTCGACTTCTTCCGGAGTTTCTGGCAGCGCGTCTGACCACGATTCACCGTCAGCAGCGCCGGCGTCAACGATCGGGTAGTAGCCACAATCGGGGCACCACGAATTTTCTCCCCACTCTGTCGTGGTGTGGCACCGTGGGCAGGTTTCAACCGGAACCGCGATACGTTCCTCAACGGACGTTGCTTCTGAAACTGACATGGTGGAGCCCGTGAGCGTTTTGATTGAGTAAGTGAACGGTGCGTCACGGAAACATAGGTCGCGTTGGCGTTCCAGCACGCCAATATCGTTAACTTCGGGGGATCAATCGGTCGGAGAATCAGCACGACCCGTCTGATCAGCATCGGAAGGTTGCGGTCGATACCGTTGAATTCGCGTTAGCCCACCGGCAAGGGATGTGTCGGCCTCTGGCCTGAATCGCAGAGGCCCGCACGGAACCGGACAAAACTTACGCTGATCGACACAGAAACAGTCTGCTTTCGCCGTAGGTGGCCCAGAACAGCAAAAACCGATTGTAGAAAACAGCAAAATGCGTTAGACAACGGTGGTAGATCCGTCCCTTAATGGACACTCAATCCAGCAAGTTGCGAGTGTTTACGACCGGACAGCAGCGTTCCCAGAACTCACGATTGGGCATGATTATGAAGTACAAAACCGTTTTGACCGTCGGCATTTTGCTGACAGCGACACTCGCCATGTCCTCCTTCGCTGTCACGCCTCAGGCTGTTCCGCGTTGGGATGACCCGAACGCGATCGAAGCGACTCGCGCGAGGATTGAAATCAAAGACAGTGACACTGTGGAAATTTCCGTCGACATCCCGGGCACCATTACAAAGCTGATGCCCCAAGAAAAAGGCGGCGTGGTGGAAGAAGGTCAGATCGTCGTGGAACTCGATTCGCGACTGGTGGAGGCGCAGCTTCAAGAAGCGAATTTCAAGGCAGAATCCACGGTGCTGATCGATTTCGCAGATCACGCACTCAAAGACGCTCAGCTAAAATTGTCGACAAAAAAAGAAACCAACGAACGCAATCGAGAAAAACGTGGAGTGGATTTGTACACCCCAGACGAAATCAGCCAGCTAGAGCTCGACGTCGTCAAAGCCCACGCAGAATTGGCGAAATCCAAAGAGGACAAGAAGGCTGCTGAACTGGCCAAGCTCACCAAGGAAACCGAGTTGGCTCAATACACTCGTACCGCGACGAAAAGTGGAATCGTGACCGCAATGCACAAAAAATCGGTCGGGTCCGCCGTGCGTCAGGGCGATCCCATCATGACCATCGTGAATCTCGATCGCGTCACCGCTGTATGCTTGCTGGACATGTCTTACGAAGATCGAGTCAGCGTTGGCGATGCCGTTTTGATTCGCAGAACACTGCGTTCCGACAACGGCACGGCAAGTTCGAATCGTCGTTCTGGAGACACTCAGCTGACAGGCGTGACGCCTCAAACCAGCAAGGAAAGCGACGTGTTCGTCGGAAAAGTGACCTTCATCAATCCGGTCAAATCGGCTGACAAAGACAATAGCTTTGAAATTGAGGCTGTGATTCAGAACAAGTCGACTGGATTGGGCAAGTTTATGTTGCGGAAGGGATCTTTCGTCGAAGCAGTTGTCATTTCGCCCCGCTAACGCACCATCGCACCCCCCCGCGTCAAGACGCGAGGTTGGCAAAAGATCGCACGTTGGTCTCACTGTAATGACTCGGCGGAGACCGCCGAGCTACCAAATCGAATACTCAGACAGATCGTGTCCTGCTGTTTGTGGGCACTGACGAAATCATGGCGGAATCCAGTCAATCACAATCGGAAAGCATGGTCGCTTCCAATCAGCGCCCCATTCCTCTGCGGCGGCGTGCGGATCTGGTTGTGGCGGAAATCGATTATCTGGGAGTCGGTTATCAAGTCATCAAAGACCCGGTAGGCCTGAAGTACCATCGTTTGCAGGTCGAACAGTATAAGATTCTGGAACTGTTAGACGGAAGCCGCAGTCTGGAACAGGTTCGAGACGACCTGAAGGTTTTCTTTCCGACTTTGCAGGTCACGTTGAGCGACATTCAGCAGTTGATTACCGACCTGCACAAGAAAGCGCTGGTCAGTAGCGACCGGCCCGGACAGGGAGCGTCCGTCGTTCGTGAGCGACGTAAAGAACGCAAGCAAAAGATCAAACAGACTCTGATGAGTCTGATGTATATGCGTCTGCCCGGCTGGGATCCGGAACAAACTCTGCGGTGGATGTATCCGTATCTGAAGTGGCTATTTTGGAAGCCATTGGTCTGGATGACCATGACGTTCGTGGTGTCTGCATGGTTAATGCTGGGTGCCAATTTTTTCGAATTTCAAAGTCGACTGCCGGAATTTCAGAGCTTCTTTGGCTGGCCGAATCTGATTTATCTGTGGGCCACGCTGGGCATCGCCAAGATCATTCACGAATTTGGGCACGGTTTAAGTTGCCATCATTACGGTGGTGAATGCCACGAAATGGGCGTGATGCTGCTGGTGTTCAGCCCCTGCCTGTATTGTGATGTCACCGATTCTTGGATGATGAAAAACAAATGGCACCGCATCATCATTGGTGCGGCCGGAATGTACATCGAAGTCGTGCTGTCCGCGGTCGCGATCTATATCTGGTGGTTTACCAAACCAGGCATGTTGCACTATCTGGCACTGAACACCTTTTTTGTCACCACGATTACGACCGTGATCTTCAACGCGAATCCGCTGATGAGATTCGACGGTTACTACATGATGAGTGACTTCTTGGAGATTCCCAATCTTCGAGCCAAGTCTGATAAGATGCTGCGTGAGCAGTTTTCGTGGTACTGTCTGGGAATCGAAAGTCGGCCAGATCCGTTTATGCCGGAGTCCGGCAAAGCGTGGTTTGTGGCCTATGCGATTGCAGCGTGGTGCTATCGCTGGGTGATTCTGATCTCAATCAGCACGTTTTTGTATACAGTGCTGAAACCTTACGATCTGCAGAGCCTCGGAGTCACTCTATGCATACTTTCAATGTCGGGCATCGTGTTCTCGATGTTCAAGAACGTGTACCAAATCGTTGCGACGCCAAGGGCTGAACCGATGAGCAAAATCAAAATCTTCTTCTCATCGGCGGTGTTGTTTACTGTCGTTTGGCTGGTGGCCAGTATACCTATTCCGTGGTATCACCACGCTCCGTTTACGATCGAACCTGTGGATGTGGCTCGCGTTTCTACGCCCGCATTCGGTGGCGAAGTTCTGACTCCGGAAACCTACGCCGAACTCTACGCCGATATGGTGGCCGATCAGGAAGACGCCATCGCGGCAATCGCAGGGCTGGACATGCGAGACCTGCCGCCAATCCCGCGCAATCTATTGAATGTCATGCCGCGTCCTGAGCAATACTCACGTCTGGTGAAGCCTGGAGATTTCGTTAATGAGGGCGATGTCCTGCTGATTATCGAAGATCCTCAAGCGACCAGTCTACGTGATACGGTGGCTCAAAAGTTTCAGCGGTGGAGCACTCAAGCAAATATAGCGATGGCCCACACGCACGCCGAAGGGGATATCAAACCAGACATGTCTGCGGAGGTTAACGAAGCCGCCACGGAAATGGTGAAGCTGCGAGCGGACATGGACGACACCATGCGTCTGCTGTCGACTCGCGTGATCTACGCACCGATTTCCGGCACGATCGTGGCCCCCGATCGTGTGCCCGAACCAAAGCGTGACGATATTAATCGCACCAAACTGGAACGCTGGCACGGAACTCCGTTGGACAAAAAGAACAAGGGTTGTGTCGTTGAAGCGGCATCAGAACTGATGAAGATTGCTCCCAGCGATCAGATCCAGGCAGTCATGTACATCGACCAATCCGACCGAGAAGACCTGCTGGACGATATGGAAGTCGAAATGAAGTTCGATCACCTGCCAGAGATCAGCTACACCGCACCTGTCACGCTGGTTTCTGGCCGCGGCGAAAAACTGGCCCCCGAAGCGTTGACAACAAAATACGGTGGACAACTGGCCACTCGTCCGGATGACAAAGGTCAGGAAATGTTGACCAGTACCACCTATCGAGCGGTTGTGGAAATGCACTTTGTTCACGACGAAAGCCAAAATGACGCTCAGCTAATTCGACCAGGCATGCGCGGTCAGGCTCGAATTCTGGTGGACGACCGTACTGTCTGGCAGTGGCTGAAGCGGTACCTCTTCGAAACCTTCCGGTTCAAACTCTGATCTGGGCGCTCGCTTGGAATGTTAAAGACGAATTGTTGACCAGTGTTGTTCGTGTGTTTGTTCCGAGCGATTCTCAGTCCCGGCAGGGAACAAAACCTGCGTAAAACGATACCACTGAGATACCGGCGTTTTAATACGCCAGACTAAGCCCCACGACCGAAGTTCGGCTGATCCCACGCTGCCCCACGCTGCCCATAGCGGCCCATAGCGGCCAAACCCGCCACTCTGCCGATCAGGTTGAGCTTGCGGGTTTCTCCAGTTATGTCTGTGCGCACGCGAATGCTTGCTGATTCGTTCCGTCGTGCCGCAATGGTTGTGCAGGTTATGGTTGCCCGAATGCGATGAAGTAAGGGTTCCTGCGCCGCCAATCGTCAGACGGACAGGTGTTGCCACCATGGATGATCTCGGGGAGGAGTTCACCGGTGAAGATTCAACGAATCATTCTGCTAGCTATGGCCACGACGGCCTCGGCGGCCCTGTTGTCTGGTTGTCACCGTTTGCCGCTGAATGAGCGGTACAATGATGGCATTGATCGAATTACCGATCACGAAGGGCATCTGATGCCCAACAATATTCCGCGATTGGATGTCACGCGGTGGGGCATGTGGGACGGTCCGGAGTGTCTGCGTTAGTGGTGTCAGTCGGCGATATCTGCCGCCCCCTGTGTCAATCATCTCACATCTGACAGCGTCGGCGCAGGAATAAAACACCCAACCGGACTTTTCTGCTGCCCTTGCTGACTCGGCCAATTTCGCGATTCGAAATCTGTCCGGCGGCCACGGAATAGAATCAGTCCATGGCCAGTGACGTCCGAAATTCATTGGGCGAGGTTGTTCTCGATATGAGACGACTTGGGGGATTGTTTAGTTTGCGAGTTGTGAATTCGAATGGGCGTTTGAATCACAGCATGGATGACCGCAAGGTCATCGGGGGTTGACGCAAGCTGGCAAGGTGATTGGATCGACGACCAGTGAGGAGCTGCCGGCGTCATGGGGAATATATTCCGTTCAGGAAACACGCACGGTTGCGCGCCGATGTTGATTTGTGCTTGCATGATATTCGCGACAACGCTACTACCGTCTGGTGTTTCCGCCAGTGAAAAGCTGGAAGAACTTGCGCAGCGAGTCGGCGTCCGTATTATTGCGGAAGCGACATCTGATCGAGACGTCTTAGCGAATTGCAAGGCTCAGATTCCGTACAGCCGTATGTCGCCACGATCGCGTCAACGTGCTTCGCGCATCATTACGAATCTGTCGCAATATCGTCGGATGCCGAGTTTGCAGTACGAAGTCAATTCCGGAATCTACCAGTATCTGATCAACCATCCAGATGTGGCGATCAGCACTTGGCGAGTCATGGGAATTTCTAAGCTGCAGATGTTTCAGACCGGGGAGTTCGAATACGAAGCCTCCGCAGATGATGGATCCAAAGGCATCGCGGACATTCTGTGGAGAGACGGCAATCAGTGTCTGTTCATTGTGCAAGGCAAGTATTCCAGTCCATTGCTGCCCGGTGCGATCGAAGCATCCGCGTTGGTTTGGCTGCGGTACCGCTTTGTGAATGCCGGTGACGGTCGAGTGATGGTCAATCAACAGGTTGAGACCTTTATTTCTTTTCCATCACAAGCTGTCGACACGTTGGCAAAACTGGCGACGATGGTTACGAATTCTATTCTGGATCGAAACGTCTTCGAAGTCTCATTATATGCTCGGATGATGTCGACGGCAGCGGCCAAAGAGCCAGAATGGATTGCACAGGTGGCTCAGCGCATGGATGGCGTGCTGCCTCAACGTGCAGTCGAGCTTGTTCGAGTGTCACGTGGACAAAATCCTGTTGTAAGCAGTGTGTCACCGCCTGCTGGCAGTGCCGCGGAGCATAAGACAGCTGGACTGCCACGCTCGGGTGCCTTTCATGCTTTCGAAAGCTCGATGTCAAAAGTCAAAAGTCATGTGCCTTTGGCGGTGTCGGAATCGCAGCCAGCACTCAGTGCTGCGAATGAGGCTGTGACAATCGTACCTCCAGCTGGTGGCCGAGTGGGTTCGAGTGAAATCACTGAACTACCCGGATTGGCCTATTCCGAAGATTATGAGGCTGGTCGTCTCGCTAGTCAGAAAGCTGTGATGGGGGGGATTCCTATTTCCCCGTCAGGTCCGTCGCCGAAATCTAGCACAAATCGGCCAACTGCACCGCAGAGTGCCAGCTCGAAAACGGTTTCAATCACGAAAGTGATGCCTCCAGAAGGTTCCGCTCAGATGCTATCAGCCGATGCGATTGCCATGCCGCCGGTTCCTCCCAGTGGAACCAAATAGCGAAGCTTGCTGTCGCTCCCCGCTCAGACCTGCCATGTTGCAATCTTCATAACAGAAATTCGTTTCAAGCTGGCGATGTCGTCTGAATTAGTGAACGGCACGGCGCTAGCCCTTAAACAAGCGAACTTCGAGACGGTTTTTGCCTGATTTTTTCGCATCCGCTGCGTGAGCGGCGAACGGGGAGCCGTTGATCCGGTGCGTCGAGTTGGTTATGTAACATGGTGGAGCTTTGGCAGCATTGTTGCGGTTGGGCGTGGCGGCAGATCGAAGCGTCCGCATTCCCAAACCCGACGGTCGTGAACGACTGTTGGGGATCGCTTCACTGGAGGACAAGATCGTCCAGCAGGCCGTCGTTTGGGTCTTGCAGGCGATTTATGAGCAGGATTTCGTCGGTTTCAGTTATGGTTTCCGGCCTAGTCGGAGCCAACACGATGCGCTTGATGCCTTGAATGTGGCGATCACCAGCAAACGAGTGAACTGGATATTGGATGCCGATATCGAAGGCTTTTCATTTCGCCGGAATGCGTCTTCTGACGAAGTGGTTCCAATCTTGTGCCAAGCGGCAGCTCGAACAAACCGCTCACAGCGGCTTTGATACGATCGACCATGATTGGTTGATCAAATTTCTGGAGCATCGAATCGGTGATCCTCGCATTCTTCGTCTGATCCGCAAGTGGTTCACCGCTGGCGTCTGCGAAGACGGCAAATGGTCGAAGACGACTGTGGGAACGGTTTCGAAAGCCGGGACGACGCGGAACTGTGCCTGAAGGAAATTCAGGATCGCTTTGCA
Source organism: Fuerstiella sp. (assembly GCA_041688835.1). Lineage (GTDB taxonomy): Bacteria > Planctomycetota > Planctomycetia > Planctomycetales > Planctomycetaceae > Fuerstiella. The sequence goes on along the minus strand of JBDNHJ010000229.1, from coordinate 900 downwards.
AAGTTTGGCCTGAAGCTGCATCCGAAGAAGACTCGTCTGATCGAATTTGGACGTTACGCGATGGAGCGACGTCAACGACGCGGTGCTGGTCGACCGGAGACGTTTGATTTCCTTGGGTTCACTCACAAGTGTGCTCGGACTCGAACGTCAGGCTGGTTCGCGGTTCACCGTCACTCGATAGCCAAGCGAATGCGTGCGACGCTTCAGAAGGTCAAAGAGCAGTTGCAGAAACGCAGACATCGCCCGATCGGGGAAACCGGTCGCTGGCTGCGACGCGTTGTTCAGGGCTGGCTGAATTACCATGCCGTCCCGAGCAACAGTCAACGCCTGTGCCGCTTCGTCGATGAAGTGACACGTCTGTGGTTGTCTGTGATTCGAAACAATGGCCCGCTTAATTGTTGGGATTTGATTGTGTCGGGTGGGTCAAGGAGCCAAAGCGACGCCGACCCACCACACGTATCCGCCCCGTATCGACAAAGAAAATGGTGAGGCTAAATGCCGATCGCCATTCGACCCACCCTACCTCTTTTCCGCCGACCCCAGTGATGAAGCGGGCCATTGATTCGAAAACGCAGCCAGCGAGGTCGTCGTGGCTGGACATGGGAACGGATGCAGCGTCTCGCGAGACTGCATCTTCCTCGTCCCCGCGTGCCCCATCCTTATCCCAACGAACGCTTTCACACCCGACTCAAGGTAGGAGCCGTGTGAGGTAATTCTTCAAGCACGGACCTGTGCGCAGGGCGGCCAGCAATGACCGCCCCTACCGCGATTACCGTATCCTCCTACGTTCCGCACATTTCGAAAGCATTACTCGGGAATTAGGTTTGGCGTTCCGTTCTGTTTTTAGGGGCGGTATTCGTTGGCTGGTATGCGTAGCAGTTTCAGGATCCGTAGATGGAT
>JBDNHJ010000228.1:0-11977 GCA_041688835.1 Fuerstiella sp. | reverse complement strand
GCCCAAACGCAAAAAACACGAGCAGACGCGGCTCGACGGCAATCCGATCAACGCCTGTACGTGGCCGACATGAAGCTGGCGTCCGATGCCATTCGCGGCGGTGATATTCCTCGAGCCGCCGAGTTATTGGATCGGCATGGGCCAGCCGCTGACGATTCGACGCTGCCCGCCTTCGAATGGCGCTACATGAATCGGCTCATCGACGTACGGCCGACTTGGCAAACCAGCGTCGGCACGTGGATTCGGCATGTGCGGTTGTCGCCCGACGGACGCCTGCTGGCCGTCGCAGCGGGGGACGGCAGCGTTCAAGTTCGTGATGCAAAAACCGGCGACCTGTTGCAAAGGTTTGGGTCGTTGTCACAAACCAACAGCGTGGCATGGTCGCCCGACGGTCGCCGAATCGTTTCGGCTGCGGACGACGGTGCCGTGCGACTGTGGAACGTGGAAACGACGGCCGCAACGGAATCCTCGCTGCTTTCGAACCTCGTTTCATCGCTGACCGATCGCCCGGCGCAGGTCATCGCCGCTCATGAAACAGCAGTCAACGACGCGATCTTTACGCCGGACGGGCGGACGCTGATCAGCGCTGGCGACGACGCAACAATTCGGCTCTGGGACGCAGCCACCGGCGAGGCTCTGGCGACACTGTCAGGGCATTCTCGCGAAGTCGAACAACTGGCTGTATCGCCAGATGGCACACTGATCGCTTCGGCCAGCAGTGACGACACGGTCGCTGTCTGGGACTTCAAGAGTCGTAAAAAACGCTTCTCCGGCGCGGCACAGCAAGACGCAGGCCGCATGGTCTGCGTTTCGTTTTCAGCTGATGGAAGTCTGATTGCTGCCGGAGACATCAACGGCAGCCTGCTGGTGGGTGACGTCGAATCCGAAACATGGACGCAGACGAAACTCGTGGACGGCATCGAAAGTGTCGCCTTTTTGGAAAATCCGCTAAGAGTTATCACCGGAGATCGAGGCGGTTCAGTACAGCTTTGGGAACTGCAGCACGAACCCGGTACGGCTCCCAAAATTCCCCCCACACCGCGCGCCCGTTGGATCGCTCATCAGGGGCGAGTGCAGGGGCTGGCCGTGAATTCTCGCGATGAAATGATCCTGACGGGCAGCCGAGACAGCACAGTGGCGGCGTGGCCGGTCGGAGCTTCAACGCCAGGCTGGCAATGGGCGAAAGGCAAGGACGTCTGTCTTGTTTCCAACACGGAAATGCTTGTGTGTGATCGCCAACTGTTGCGAATCGATCTGCGGGCTCGAAAACTCATCGATGCTTTTTTAACCTCAAAATCTGGTTGGCAACTGGTCGTCAAGTCGCACGATACGCCGCGCATTGCAGTCGCCAGCGACCACACGATTGTGGTGTACGATTTGACGACGAAACGCGAGATCCTGCGGGAAGATTTCACATCGAAAGTTCATCGCTTGGCGATTTCGCCGGACGGAAACCAGCTGGCCGTGGCATGGTGGGATCAACGCACAACGATCGACGTGATTGATCTCCGTACAACTGCCACGCTGGCCGTAGCGGATACCTCGCGCCAAAAGCAGATCGACGCCGAACAACAAAATCCAACCTCCCCCAAGCGCAGCTTAGGGGGAGGTCGAACAAGCGGAGCAAGTTCGGGAGGGGGCCACTGGGCCACCGGCTTTCAATATACTGCGATCAGCCAAGACACACTTCCGTTGGGCGTTAAGCCCTCCCCCGAACATCGCTCCGCTCGTCCGACCCCTCCCACAATAAATTGCGGGAGGGGTTTAGTGAACTCGTTTCTCGTCACCGGCTTTGTGTCAGCCCCGCCAACGGCTCGCAGAAGTTTTCCAGCCAGTCAATGCGACGCTCTGGAATTTTCCCCCGACAATCGTCGACTGGCCGTCGGACACATGGACGACGTCGTCGTCTACGACGTTTCCACGAATGAGCCCGATCGCCTGTCACCCATGCTGCATCTGGCGGGCCATGATTCCACACTCACCGACGTGGCATTTAGTCTGGACGGAACGTTGTTAGCCACGGTCAGTTCGGACCGTCATCTTACACTGTGGAATACACAAACGGGGAACAGACTGGCCGCAGTCCCGGCTCATCACGCCGACGTGAACAGCGTGACCTTTTCTACTGACGGAGCCACGATAACGACCGCCGGAGAAGATGGCGCCGTCCGGTTATGGTGCACTGCGTCGTTGCAGCCGATGCTGGAATTGTCGGTACCAACCAACAGATATGGCGTACATGCGGAGCTAACCGCCGATGGTTCGCGGTTGCTGGTGCATACAATCGACGACCGAATTCTTGTCTACGATGCGGCCAACCAGCAACGGCCGGAAGTTCCAGCGGTCACGGCTGGCGATGTTGAACTTTCCGATCAAACGCTCCATTTCCAAGGCCTTGGCGATCTGCCCGGCGGCGAGTTTCGCAGCAACGCGCTTAACCTTTCTTCAGACGGACGCTTCGTTGTCGGAGATAGTCACACGGCTCACGGCTATGACTTGTTTCTGTGGAGCGAATCCGACGGAATGCAAAGGATTGGCCCGCCCAGGCCGCAGGTTGGGAACACGGAAGCCGAGTCTGTTTCCGATGATGGGACCGTGATTTGCGGTACCGGTGTTGTGGCAGGGGACACCAGTCATTCCGCAGTTCTTTGGCCCACTGCCGATTCCGTCGTCCGCATCGCGCCGGGACCGTCCATTGCCCAAGACATCTCCGCCGACGGAACAATCGTTGTGGGACGTCAGCGTATCGACAAGACGTGGACCGCGTTTCGCTGGACGTCGGACGGACTGCAACCACTGCCGACCGCTGCCGGACATCGCCACGCAGAAACGTCGGCCGTGACGCGGGACGGAACGCTAATTCTGGGCACGATGTTCGATCATCCCAGCGTGCCGTCGTTTGCATTCGCAGATTACCGTCAGTGGCAGAACGCTCAACCTGTGATCTGGCAAGGCGACAAAACTCGCCCGCTGCAAAGCTTCGCCCCCGACTTCAACTGGCACGCGGCCGACATCTCAGACGACGGACAAGTCGTTACCGGAGTCCGCTGGCCTCACGGCGAACATCGCAACGGCGCAGGTAGTCGAGCCTTCGTGTGGCAGGCGGGCGAAGTCAAGCTGCTGGAACCACTGCCCGGTTGTCAGACAACCGCCGCCGCCGGCATTTCTGGTGATGGACGGATCATTGTCGGCAGCAGCGAATTTCTTCGCGGCACCAATTGGGTGCCGGTGCCGTTTGTCTGGGATGCGGAACACGGCACGCGCGACCTGCAGCAGATGCTTGCTGAACAAGGTGTGGCATTAAACTGGCGGCTTCAGCATTGCCGAGCGATCTCGCGCGATGGCCGCACCATCATCGGCATCGGCGTCAATCCTCAGGGGCAGCAAGAATCCTGGCGACTGCAAATGCCGGATGGAATACTGGGCCGTAGTCCAACGGCGTTTGAGTAAGACAAGCCTTCAATGCTTTTTCCGAGTTGTCGGATATCCAAACGTAGCTCAGTGGTCTCCACTGTGATTTCTCGGCGATGATTTCTCGGCGGAGACCGCCGAGCTACGAAAAGTGAAATTTCCGTATTTCCCCTGAGGCATCTGAGATCCCGTTGACGCATTGAGTGGCAGAACACTTGTCAGCCCCATTTCAAAAAGGTCGTTCATGTCTTTGTTGAATCGCTTGATCGCCATTTCACTACTCGGGTTCTTCTGCGGTTGTGGCAGTCTCAACGACGTCACTTCGATGGTCGAGCAGACAGATCTTGACACCTTAGAGTTCTGGGCGAAACTGCAGGGCGTGCAGTATCGGGAGAACAAGAGCGTCTTCCAGTTGAATCAGGCCAATTTAGCCGCCCTGAAAAACATGAACTTTCAGAACGCCGGTACCGGATTCAGCAGTCTCGCGGCAAAACACGGGCATGCAGCTAGGCAATTGACTTCATTGAAGTCCGAAAACGTCGACCCGATCGCCGTTGAATATCGCGATCGACTCGCCGATGCGCACGAAGCCCTGGCAGATACACGCACAACACCTCGAAAAGAATGATCTGAGTAAACTGAACGATCTAAAAGGCCTGAAGTCAGGCCGGGCCGAGTACGCCATGGCGTGGAAAGATCGATATCAGGTGATGGCAGAACTCAAGAAGAAGTACGACCGCGACTTCGATTTCATCGACAACTGATCCCTGTAGCGGAAGTCGTCAAGACTTTCGACGTTTCCCTGATCCCTGTAGCGGAAGTCGTCAAGACTTTCGACGTTTCCCCTGCGAATCCGAAAGTCTTGACGACTTCCGCTACCACAAACAAAGGTACCCAACATGAAGAACATTCCGATCGTGATGAGTTATCTCACAATCGCCCTGCTGACAAATTCCGTCCTGCAGGCGGAAGAATTCCATGATCCAGACTACGGATTTCGTTTCACAGTGGACGAAAACCAGTGGAAGCCCGCGCCAATTCCCGTCGCCACGCTGGGCGAACCGCTGACCGTGCTGACCAACGGGCCGCAGTCGCGCGCTATCGCCGTTGTGTTTGTCAGGTCGCAGGAAAAATCGGAACCGGTGACTGAGGCTCGGCTGAAGTCGCTTTCCGAAACATTGGCGCGCGTGGGTGGCTCAATTTCCGGTGCGAAGATCGTCAGCAATGAAATCGAGGAGATCGCAGGACGCAAGGCCATTTCGTTTCGAATCACCGGGCCAGGCACGGGAATGGCCATCGGCGGTGGCGACACGGAAACGACTCAGCACTGGCTGACGTTTCCGCGCGGTCAGGACCTGATCGTGTTTCAGGTCACGGCGGCCAAAGACAAATTCGACGTCGCTTACAAGGGCCTGCGAGCGATGGCCGAATCCGCGACGTTCGAAGACGCGCGCCCCAAACGCAACCAGCCAACATACGACGACGACAGCATCGGACTCAGCATTACCTACCCGGCAGCGCCGTGGATTCGTGGCGGCTATGAACTGGGCGATTTTGTGGTACCGGGTTATGTGCTGCGGCTGTGGTCGGCGCCGTCAACGACCGCGGCAACCGACGATGGCAAGACCAGCTACGCCAACCGGTTGGCCATGTTTCTTCAGTTTTCTGGTCGAGCCTACACGCCTCAGGAACTGCTGGACGTCAGCATTCCCGGACTGACCAGCACAGGAGCGAAAGTCGTCGAGCAAGACGTGCGAGAAGTCGGCGGGAAGAAGGCCATGTGGCTCTTGGTCGAAGGCACCAGCAAAACCGGCTCGAATCTGACCGGCCAAGGCAACGTGGCCACTCGCCAGCTTTGGGTGGCCATTCCAAGAATCCACAACGGCAATCACAACATCGTGGTCTTCCTGCTGAACGCTCCGTCCGCCGACTACGTCGCTCGCGTGCAGGAATTCGAAGCGATGTTAAAGACGCTGAAAGTCGACGCGGATTGATCGCCAACAACCCCTCCCAGCCGAAGGCAGGGAGGGGTTGAACGAGCGGAGCAAGTTCGGGGGAGGGCCGAGCCCACCTCATCGCCGCTCGCCCATGCAAGGCCCCCTCCCGGACATCGCTCCGCTGGTCCGACCTCCCCCCAACGCTGCGCTGGGGGAGGTTGGGTGCATATTTGTTTCAGGCGGGTTAAGCTTTACGGGCAGCTCATCGACAGGAACCGTACACAGAACGTCAACCGCCATGTCTCGCCGCAACATCATCGACGACGCACGTGATCTTCGTGCTCGGCAGACCGCAGCGGAAGCTTTGTTGTGGAGCGTGCTGCGTGGCAAGCAGGTTTCTGGTTTGAAGTTTCGCCGTCAACACCCGGAACCACCGTGGATCATCGATTTCGCATGCCTTTCCGAGAAACTGGCGGTCGAAATTGATGGCGGCTACCACGATCATCAGTCTGCGAAGGATGCCGCACGTACGACGTTTCTGAAACACTGGGGATGGAATGTTGTGCGATTTACGAACGAAGAGGTGACGCAGGATATCGAAGCTGTCGCGATGGCGATTGCACAGAGCGTCGGCCTTGCCTACGAATTCCAGAGACGGAAGGGCGGAATTTCGAGCGTCGTCGATCGACAGCGTGTTGCGCGAGATGCGGAAGCGCGGGCGGCGAATCGCAAGGAACCGCCCGCATAAACGCCGCCGCAGGCTGGAAGGGGAAGAGGCGGATGAACGTCAAGGGCGACTAACGCCCCCTCCCGAACATCGCTCCGCTGGTCCGACCTCCCCCCGACGCTGCGCTGGGGGGAGGTTCAGCACGCAGCGGTGTTGGAACTCCACAGGTCATGGATCACGGCGCAAACAACAACCCCTCACAGCCGAAGGCAGGGAGGGGTCGAACGAGCGGAGCAAGTTCGGGGGAGGGCCGAGCGCGCCTCATCACCGCGCGCCCAGGCAGTCCGCCGCAGGCAGGAAAGCAAATATCCCGCGACTATCTCACTCCAGTTTCGCGATTGCAGAAAAGTTTCTGGATTTCTCAGTTTTGCCTGAGGCAAACCGAATTCGGTTCAAGCATTGCAGTTGAGCCTGCTGCCCTGGCAGGTTCCTGAACCCGGCAACCCCATGTGACAAGCTCAATGGGGCGGGATCAATGTTGCCTCAAATTCGAGTCGCAGGACCTGAACATATGTCCATAAAATCATTTCTCCACCAGTTGCGTGCCTCACGCAAACTTCGTCAACGAGTTCGACGCCGCCCGCCAACGATGCCTCAGCATTTGGAGAGTCGATTGGAGCAACGCTGTTTATTGGCGGGCGATGTTCTCCTTTCGAGTCATTTCGTTTACGAGAAACTACCGGTTGAGTCTCCGATTGGTGAGTTAACCGCCGTCGATCCCGCTGGGACCGATCCGTATACTTTCGAGCTGGTCGCGGGGGCGGGCAGCGAGGACAACGCCAGCTTCGACATTGATGGCGACCAACTGGTAACGGCCAATTCGTTTGACGACGAGGTGCAGTCTGCCCATTCGGTTCGCATCCGTGCCACCGATCATTTGGGGGTGATCACCGAAACCGCGTTTGTGATCGATGTGCTCGACACCGACGGGGACTACCACGATGTGATCGGTACCTCGGGCAATGATTTTTTCTCGGCGCAGTACACCGGCAGCGGCACCAACGAGTGGTTGGTGAGGCGCGACGGGACGACCGTCTTTAGCGGCCAGCTTGCAACCCCAGCCACCAAGCTGCGGATTCTGGCAACCAGCGGCACCGACACCTTAACGATCGTGGGCACCAGTGGTGACGATACCTTTGCGGTCGACGGCCAAGCGACCGAAGTCAACGGCTTTACAGTCATCGGGCAAAGCGTCGAAACAAGACAGATTTCGGCCAGCAGTGGCAACGACACATTGATCGGTCCCGACGCTGACAGTTTGTGGCGATCGATGATCGTAACCGCGGCACGCTCAACACAGCGACCAAATTTTACGATGTCGAATCACTGATTGGTGGCTCCGCGGATGTACGTTTCAGTTCACCGGCAATAGTTCGGCCTACATTCAGGGAACGTTGGATACCGGCGCGGGCTGGGATACACTCGACTATTCGCAGTACTCCTACACCGTGCTTGCCAGCTGGAGCACGAATCGAGCCACCGGCGTCGGCTCCAGCAGTCTTGGCACTGCGGGTGCTACTACCGGTTTTGAAGCAGTCATTGGCTCGGGTACAACGAATCAGAGAGTGGAAGGGCCCGATGCGGTCAACCAATGGCGAATCACCGGCGAAAACACCGGCACGATTAACGCTGGCCAATACAGCTTCACCGACATTCCATACCTCCTCGGTGGTCCGCAGGAAGATGTCTTTCACGTCGAAAACGGCGGTTCGCTCAGCTACTTTATCATCGGCAGCAGTAGCGATCGCATCGAACTGGCCGATCGCGATGCTCCGATCGATGTCAACGTCTCCAGTCGCAACATTCCAGGAGTACTTGGCGGCTTCTTCGCCGGCGAGTTGCTGATCGAAGGAGCTCAGGACAACCGCTTACTCGGTAGTACGGGCACTGTAACGTTGACCTTAAATACCGACGGTACCGTCAACGGCAATAACGTGCATTACAGCGCAGGTTTCGCCCAGTTCGTGGGAGGAAGTAGTGGTACCGAATCGCTATACGCTCCTGAGCTGGCTACCGACTGGCACATCACCGGCGATGACACCGGCTATCTCCTGTTCGATGGACGGCGTTTTGACTTTACCGCGACGGAAGATCTCGTGGGTAGCAACGCCGTTGATTCCTTCACCGTGGAAGTCGGCGGCAACTGGAACGGTCGGCTGCTCGGACAAGGTGGAGATGACACCTTCAATATCCTTGACGGCATCGTCGAAAGAACCGATGGCGGCACAGGAAATGACATCTTTACCCTATCCGGAGGTAGTGTAAATCAAGTCTCCGGCAGCAGCGGTAACGATACTTTGATCGGTCCCGACACCGATAGCTTGTGGACGATCGATGGTCGTAACCAGGGCACGCTCAACACGTCGACCAGCTTCTCCTATGTCGAATCGCTGGTCGGCGGATCCGGGGACGATACGTTTCGGTTCACCGGCGGTTTTTTGGACTACATTGACGGAACATTGGATACTGGTGCGGGCTGGGATACGCTTGATTATTCGCAGTACTTTGTGAGTTACAGCGTGTTTGTCAGTTGGAGTGCGAATCGAGCCAGCGGTGTAGGCTATGGTGCCGCCCTGGGTGCTACCACCGGCTTCGAAGCCGTCGTGGGCTCGGGAGCCCCGAGCCAGACCGTGGTTGGTCCCGACGCGGTCAACCAGTGGACGATCAGCGGCGAGAACACCGGCACCATCAACAACGGTCAATACAGCTTCACCAACATCGCACGCCTCCAAGGTGGTCCCCAGGAGGATGTCTTCTTGATCCAAAGCGGCGGATCTTACGATGGCTCGCTGATCGGCAATGGTGGGATCGACCGTTTAGAGCTTGCCGCACGCAGTGAGCCGCTGGAGGTGAGTGTGAACAGTCGCAGTATCCTTGGAGTGCTCGGCTCCTACTCACTCGAAAAGGTTGTCGCCCTGCCCCCAGTTGGTAACCGACTGCTGGGAAGCGAAGCGAATACAAATTGGCAGGTCACTGCCAACGGTGAGATTCTGGTCAGTTCCGTGACTTACACCGGTTTTGATTCCATCCTTGGCGGTACCGGGGATGACACATTGTTCGTGGATTACACCGGCGGCAACCTCGATGCCGTGCTGCAAATTGCCTTTGACGGCGGACCGGGAGGAAACGATGGCCTGGGGTTCACCGGTGGTAGCTTTAACACGGTTTCGTACGATCCAACCCAAGGAACCTTACAACTCGGTGATGTAACGCTCAACCTTTCGACTGGAAATCTGATTAACCTCAGTAATACCGCCATTGCAAATCTGATCGTCAGCATCGATCAAGCTAACCTTGTTGCAGCCGAAATCGTCACCACCGTCACCGCAACCAATGCCACCGATACTCTCATCTCCTTTAGCGAATCGCTGGGCGGAATCGTGGTTCGCAATGTGAGCGGACGGCTGACGATCTTGGGTGACGCGGTAGACAGCGACACGATTGCCCTGGCCGGGCTCGGCAGTTCGCTCGCCGCTGATATTATCGTTGACGGACTTGGTGGAATCGATCAGGTTCGCTTTAACGATTCCTTCATGTTAAGAACAAACGCTGACTTGGAAGTACTTGCAGAACAGATTGCCACGGCCGCCGATGCGGTTGTGCGGACTCAGGGGACTGGACGAGTGCTGCTCTTCGGCGACGAGATCGACTTGGCTCTCACATCGACCATCGATTCCGCCAACTCGGTCACCGTGGCCCCACTCTCTTCCGATCGGGATATCGAGCTGGGAACAGCGAGTGCCAGCGCGCTGAGCCTAACCGCATCCATGCTCGAGCGAATACTGACACCATTGCTCATTATCGGTCGCGATCAGATGCCCAGCGGCACGCCGTACCAGGGTGTTATCACCGTTTCCGGCGATGTGACTTTGGTAGCAAATACCAATCTGCAACTTAGAACCGCCGCTGATATCATCCTCGCCAGCACGATCGACACTTCGGGAGGCACGCTCTCGCTGAACCCCGGTGATGCGCCCCATGCCGTGCAAGTTGCTTTGTCGCCGAGCGCCGTGATCGCCAGCGAACTATCCATCGCGGCTGGTAGCGACCTTCGCTTTACCATCAATGGCACGACGGCAGGCAGCGAATATTCACAGCTCAACCTAACCGCAGCCCTCGATTTGACAGCTGTCAATCTGGTGATCGACGGCCAGCATCAACCCAGTCTGGCGGAAAGCTTTCTCCTAATCAACAAAGATGGCACCGATGCCATCTCAGGAAACTTGGTAGCCTTGCCAGAAGGGAGCGTTATCAACAACTTTCTTGAATCGCCGGTCAGTGCCCAGGTGTCTTACTTGGGGCAGGACGCAGCCTCCGGCAACGACTTTGTGCTGACCGTCATCGAACCGCCAAACTCGCCACCTGTCGCCGACGCGGGTGGGCCTTACACGATTAACGAAGGCGATTCCCTAACACTGGATGCCTCGGGATCAATAGATCTTGACGGTGACACGCTTGCCTACTCCTGGGACGTCAACGGCGACTCAGTTTTCGGCGACGCCACCGGCGTGATGCCAACGTTGACGCGTGAAGCATTGGATGCGTTGGGAGTCAACAACGAGGACAACTTCAACGTTACCCTGTTGGTAGACGATGGCAACGGCAACTTCCAGACCGATTCAACCACACTGACCGTTCAAAACGTTGCCCCCACATTCGACGCGGCTGGCGTGGGTGTCGACGCGACACTCGACAAAGCGGTCGAAGGGATCTTTAGTCGCACGGGAATCCCATTCAATGATCCCGGAATTCTCGATGCCCACACCGTTGAAGTCGACTGGGATGGCGATCTCGTGACGGATCAGTCGTTTAACGTCTCGCCGGTCGGGACGCGTACGTTCGATTTGAACCACACGTTTCTTAGTATCGGTACGTTCACGGTCACTGTGACGCTCAAGGACGAATTGGGTTCGGTTTCCGACAGCTTCGACGTCACGGTCGATTTGAATCTTCCTCCCACTGCCAACGCCGGTGGACCTTACAGTGTCGACGAAGGTGGATCGGTAGTCCTGAGCGCGGTAGCTAGCTCGGATCCAGACCAGGCGATGGAAACACTCGACTATCAGTGGGATCTCGACGGCGACGGTATTTTCGGTGAAACCGGAAGTAACGCAGGGCGTGGCGATGAGATTGGCATCACCCCGACATTTTCGGCGTTGGGCTTGAACGGGCCCGGTACGTTCACCGCAATGCTGCGTGTTACCGATGACGCTGGCCTCACGGGGACTGGCCTCACGGGGACAGACTCCGCGACGATCACGATTGACAACGTCGCACCGGTGATCGAACCGATAGACGCTGTTACGATCAACCAAGGCGACATGCTGTCCATTGCAGGTCAGTTCAACGATCCTGGCCTGGACGATTGGACTGCGACCGTCAATTACGCGGACGGTTCGGGCAATCAATCCCTGACGCTCGTTGGGAAAACTTTTCAACTGAGCCATGTTTACAGCACGGCGGGTACCTATATGCCCGTGGTCACGATTGACGATGGCAATGGCAGCACGCAAACGGCCGTAACCACTCTCACCGTTCAAAACGTTGCCCCGACATTCGACGTGGCCGGTGTGGGCGCCGATGCGACACTTGACAAAGCGGTCGAAGGAATCTTTAGTCGCACGGGAATCCCATTCAATGATCCCGGAATTCTCGATGCCCACACCGTTGAAATCGACTGGGATGGCGATCTCGTTGTTGATCAGTCATTTAGCGTCTCTCCATCAGGGGCGCGTGCGTTCGATTTGAACCACACCTTTCTGAGCATTGGTACATTCACGGTGACTGTGACGCTCAAGGACGAATTGGGTTCGGTTTCCGACAGCTTCGACGTCACGGTCGATTTGAATCTTCCTCCCACTGCCAACGCCGGTGGACCTTACAGTGTCGACGAAGGTGGATC
>JBDNHJ010000026.1:0-38057 GCA_041688835.1 Fuerstiella sp. | reverse complement strand
TCAGCGACATGCGGAGATCGACAAGAACGGCGTTCCGCATTCATTACGACATAGCTTCGCGACTCACCTGGTGGAAGCGGGGACCGACATTCCGACGGTGCAGAAACTGATGGGGCATAAGGACGTCGAGACCACGATGGGGTACGTGCATGTCACCCAGAAGCTTGGCGAAACGGTTCGAAGTCCGGCGGATACCTTCGGTTAGGAGTAAGGGGATATGCTAATATACGGGAGAGTAATCACCACCGCCCCCTCCCCCGAACTTGCTCCGCTCGTTCGACCCCTCCCTTGCCTGCGGCGGGAGGGGTTGTGTGAACAGCCAGTCCGCTCTGATTCCAAGTGAACACGGACTCGTTGAGTGTGGATTGAGGCTCATCACAAGTTACAATCTGCATTGGAGGACAACCATGGACATCTTGGCGACCGCCTACACGCCAGCATGCCAAGTTTCGACAGTCCTTCGCCAGCGGCATCGGCGCTGTCATACCGATCGTAAATCTGCCTATGCACTGAGTCATACGCAGCAAGTTTTTGCTCATCGAAAAGATAATCGAAGAAAAAGGACCGGCATTGTAAGTGTCATCGCTAAGCGGAAAACTTGTTCCAGGAACTGTTGCGCAGTACTCGACATAGCGAAATTAGTGTCCAGGAATTGCAGCGCAGTGGCTGGGAGCAATTCCTGGACACTGATGAATCGTTCCCACACACTGCGCATCGCGAAAACGGCACTGCAAATTCGCCGCACAATCGGTACCGGTCATTCACCCGGAGCGACAAACACGGGGGCAAACGATTCGATCGCTGAGTCTCGCCTGAAGGTGGAACTACGAATGGGACATGCTCGGCGGCAAGATGCTGCAGAGACGACGGTGGTTGAGCGGCGGTCTAAATTCGCTGCGTCTCTTCCGTCCAAGAGCGGAGCTTTTTGGACAAGGCGGGGTTGAGCGATTTTTTTAGGCAACGCCACTTCCAGTTGCCCGCTGGTTCTCCGGGCGTGTTGATTCTGGCGTTGCTGCTGAGGCCCAGCAGGTCTTGAATCGGGATGATCGCGGAATCGGCGGCGGATTTCAGCACACTGCGGACCAGCGAAGAATGAATTTCGTCGTCGGGGTCACCCAGAAAACGATGCAGAATCCCGTTGACGGTGCCGTCTTCCAGCCGCTGCAGATACCACCCTAACACGGTGTCGTTGTCGTGAGTGCCGGTGTAGGCGAATGAGTGTTGGGGATAGGTGTCTGGCCGATGGTACGGGTCTTCTTCACTGTCCATGCCAAACTGCAGCACGCGCATCCCAGGAAATCCCAGATCATCACGTAACGCGTGAACTGCATCGGTGATCAGCCCTAGGTCTTCGGCCACAATCGCGAGGTCGCCCAGAGCTTCTCGCGCTGCGTCGAAGGGCGCTCGGCCGGGGCCGGTTTTCCACTGGCCACCGATCGCATTGTCTGCTCCGGCCGGAATTTCCCAGTACGATTCGAAGCCTCGAAAGTGATCGATCCGCAGAATATCGAAGTGTTCGAACGCTTGGCGAAAGCGGCTGGTCCACCACGCAAAATTCGTTTCTGCCAGACGGTCCCATCGATACAGCGGGTTGCCCCACATCTGTCCCGTTTTGCTAAAGTAATCCGGCGGAACACCAGCCACAAGCTCTGGACGTCCGTGGTCATCGAGCGAAAACAGTTGCTGATTCATCCAGACGTCGACGCTTTCGTACGCCACGAAAATTGGCATGTCGCCATACATCTGCACGCCAAGCTGATTGGCATAAGATTTCAACTTTTGCCACTGCACGGCGAACAGGAATTGTTCAAACTTGGCAAACTCAATCTCTTCTGCCAACCGACCATCCACCGCTGCCAAAGCGTCCGATTCGCAGCGGATCAACGACTGGTCCCATTCGGACCAGTTGGGGTTGCCGGATTCTTCAACCAACGCCACAAACCGAGCGAAGTCGTGCAGCCACGAATTGCTGCGATTGCAGAAGTCGTCGAAGTCGCCCTTCAGGGAAGCGTTCTCGTTCGAACGGAACGTATGGAACGCAGCTTTCAGCAGAGGCTGCTTGATCGACCGAGCTTCGTCGTAGTCGACGGTATCGAAGTTGGGACAATCGTGGCCAGCGTCGAACAGTTGTTCGGCCGTCAATAGCCCCAAATGTACCAGCTCGTCACAGCTGATCAGCAGCGGATTACCGGCGAACGCAGAATAGCTGCTGTACGGTGAGTCGCCTTTGGCGGGCGGTCCCAGCGGCAGCAGCTGCCAGATTTTTTGTCCGGCAGCCTGCAGAAAGTCGACGAAACGAAAGGCGGCTGGCCCCATGTCGCCAATTCCCGGTCCTTCCGGCAAACTGAAGACAGGCATCAGAATGCCGGATGATCTTGGAAACCGCATCTTGCTTACCTGACCGCCTTAACGTTCCAGATGTCGTCGGCATATTCCTGAATCGTGCGGTCACTGGAAAACCAACCGCTGGACGCCGTATTCAGAATGCTCATACGGTCCCAGTTGTCATGATCTTGGTACGCCATACTGACTTTCTGCTGAGCGTCAATGTAGCTGCGAAGATCGGCAATAGTAAGCCACTGATCATATCCGTTTCGCAAGCCGGAGGTCAGAATGCTGAAGATCCCCGGTTCATTCTGGTTAAAGTGTCCGCCTTCCAGCAGTGCCATAATTCGCTGAATATCTGCATCCCCGGCTATGATGGCGTTGGGGTCGTAGTTCTGACGAATCTCCGCCACGCCGGTCGTGGTCAGACCGAACAGGAAGAAGTTCTCCTCCCCCACTTGTTCTCGAATTTCGATGTTGGCACCGTCCAGAGTCCCGATGGTTAAGGCTCCATTCATCATGAACTTCATGTTGCCCGTGCCAGACGCTTCTTTACCAGCGGTCGAAATCTGTTCGGACAGTTCCGTCGCCGGACAAATCACTTCCATGGCCGAGACGCGATAGTTCGGCAGGAACACCAACTTCAGCAGCTTGTCCGCTTTCGGCTCCGCATTCACCACAGCCGCCACGTCGTTGATCAGTTTCACAATCAACTTGGCGACATGATATCCGGGAGCCGCCTTGCCTCCGATCAACACGCAACGCGGCGACATATCGACGACGTCGCCTCGGCAAATTCGATCGTACAAATGGATCACGTGCAGTACATTTAACAGCTGTCGTTTGTACTCGTGAATTCGGTTCACTTGCACATCAAAGATCGCTTCCGGGGCAAATCGAACGCCCGTGTTTTTCTCAACATACTGAATCAAGGCCTGCTTATTGGCCTGCTTGACACTTCGCCAGCTTTTGCGAAATTTCGCATCTTCGGCGTATGCTGCCAGCTGCGAAATCTTTTCGAGATCATCTTGCCAGCCGGTGCCGATGGTGTCATCGACCAGTTTCCGCAGACCCGGATTACAGTGACTCAACCAGCGACGTTGCGTGACTCCGTTGGTCTTGTTGTTGAATTTGTCCGGCCATAGCGAATAGAAGTCTGCGAACAATCCCGCCTTCAGCAGCTTGGTGTGCAAACCGGCAACGCCGTTGACAGAAAAGCTGCCCACGATTGCGAGGTACGCCATTCTGACGGATGGCTGATCGCCGCCTTCGATCAGCGACATGCGTGCGCGTTTTTCTGGATCGTTGGGCCACAGTTTCGCCAACTGTTCCGAGAACTGCCGATCGATTTCGTAAATGATTTCTAGAATTCTGGGCAGCAAGCGACTAAACAACGACACCGACCAGCGTTCCAAAGCTTCCGGCAACAGCGTGTGGTTGGTGTACGCCATGCACTGCGTGGTGATTTTCCAAGCAGCGTTCCATTCGAATCCGTGTTCGTCCATCAACAGCCGCATGAGTTCCGGCACCGCGCAGGAAGGGTGTGTGTCGTTTAGCTGAAAACAGTTGGCTGTCCCGAAGTCACTGAAGTCTTCGCCATGAATTTCAACCCAGTCGCTGATCACATCCTGCAGACTGGAGGACACCAAAAAGTACTGCTGCTTCAGCCGCAGCTCTTTGCCGTTTTCGCTGGAGTCGTTGGGGTACAGCACCATCGTGATCTGTTCCGCCAGATTTTTATCCGCGACAGATTCAGAATACCCACCGGCGTTGAATTCTTCCAAGTTGAATTCATCGGTCGCGGCGGCGCGCCACAAACGTAGCGTGTTGACCGTGCCGTTTTTGTGTCCGGGAATGGGCATGTCGTAGGGGACGGCCAGTACATCGCGACTGTTGGCGACTCTTGCGGCAGGTTTGCCGGCTTCCGTCACGTAATGTTCTGAGTGCCCATAGAACTTGACGCGCCGAGTGTCTTCGGGGCGTTCCAATTCCCATG
The DNA here is from genome assembly GCA_041688835.1 of Fuerstiella sp. Classification (GTDB taxonomy): domain Bacteria; phylum Planctomycetota; class Planctomycetia; order Planctomycetales; family Planctomycetaceae; genus Fuerstiella. The sequence continues at coordinate 33,736 of JBDNHJ010000026.1, read as the reverse complement.
GATTTCCGTCTCGCAGCCAGTGATCGGGATTTTCAATCTGCCGACCATTTTCGATTTGCTGGTTGAACATTCCGTATTCGTAGCGGATGCCGTAACCCACGACGGGCAGTTGCAGATTCGCGCAGCTGTCCAGAAAACAGGCCGCCAAGCGACCCAAGCCGCCGTTGCCGAGTCCCGCATCCTGCTCGCTTTCCGCCGTCTCTTCCAAGTTCGTGCCGTAAGTTTTCAGGGCATCGCGGACGGAATCTTCGAGGTCAAGATTCAGCACGGCATTGGTCAGCGAACGCCCGACCAAGAATTCCAGCGATAGATAGAAGACGCGTTTCTGCTTGCTGTTTGCGATGCGATCCTGAGTGGCCACCCAGTCGGACACCAGCCGGTCGCGAACAGCGATGGCCAAAGCGCGATACAGGTAGCTGGGATCCGCATTGTCGGCGTGATGGCCCAAAGTGAATTTCAGATGCCGCTGGATTTCCGCATCAATGTTGGCGAGGCAAGTGGTGGCTTCCGGGCTCGATTGGGTCGGAACGGGGCTTTTGAGCGAATCGGGCATAGGAGTGTCCATGTTTATCGGATCGTTTCAGCAGAACAAGTCGCGCAACGCACACGCCAACTGGCAGGATCTGCGTGTTTTTGATTGATTATAGCTACGACGGTCAAGTGTAGTCAGCGCGATTGTGCCGACGAGTGGTGGATGTATCGGCACGAACCGGTTTTGGCTTCGATCGAGATTGGCAGAACGCACAAATGTCTTGGCCAAGTTGCGGGCGATCTGACCGCGAAAACGATCATTTGTGGAAAGAATTTCTGCTCAACGGTGCTGCAGCTGAGGTCTTGCGGCATTGGCTGAGCTGGCCGCGACGGCTGAGCTGGAAGTCGGCCGGGTCGATTCCCAGCGGCAGAAGCCTTTCGGAATTACGACAATTCCCTTTTCGGAAACAACGCAGCCCGGCACATTGGACATCGTGTCCGCATTGACGACGGCCCCATCGGGAATTGTCACACCCTTTTCGACGATACAACGCGTGACTCTGGCTGCGGCTCCGATCGTGACTGCATCAAACAGCACTGAGTCTTCCACGATCGCTCCCGAATTGATCCTTACATCTGGCGAAAGCACGGTGTTGACGACCGTCCCACCACTGACAATCGCCCCCGGAGAGATGATTGAGTTAATCAGCCGTGGTTCACTTTCACCGGGCCCGTTGCACGTTCTGGCGGGTGGGCTTTTTGCATCCGCCGTTCGAATACACCAGTCGCGCTGATACAGATCCAGCGGCGGCAGCGGCTTTAACAGATCCATATTGGCTTCGAAGTAAGAATCGATCGTACCGACATCTCGCCAGTATTGATCCGCAGAAACACGACCATTGTCCGTGCCGAATTGATGAGCCACCACATCGTGACTGCGGATCAAGCGCGGCAGAATGTCGTGCCCGAAGTCGTGAGTTGATCCTGCGTTGACGTGATCTTCTCGCAAAACAGACAGCAGCAGTTCGATGGAGAAAACGTAGATTCCCATGGAGGCCAGCGACTTGTCGGCGTTCCCCGGCATCGGGCTAGGACGGGCAGGCTTCTCTTCAAAACCATCAATCCGCATGTGTTCGTTGACAGACACCACACCAAAGCTGGCGGCTTCTGCGATCGGCACGGGCATACAGGCAACCGTGGCGTCAGCATTCGTTTCATTGTGAACCATCACCATTTCCGCATAGTCCATGCGATAGATGTGATCTCCGGAAAGGATCACAACATTTTTAGCACCGCTGCGTTCCAGTAGATACAGGTTTTGATAAATGGCGTCTGCTGTTCCTTGGTACCACGAATCGTCCGTTCGCATTTGGGGCGGCACGGGGGTGATGTATTCTCCCAGCGATGGATTAAACAATGTCCAGCCATCGCGAAGATGCTTCATCAGCGAATGCGATTTGTATTGAGGCAGCACCAGAATTCGTCGTAGCCCCGAATGAAGGCAGTTACTCAACGCAAAATCGATGATGCGATACTGCCCGCCAAACGGAACCGCAGGCTTCGCGCGATCGGACGTCAGCGGAAACAATCGAGTGCCGACTCCGCCGGCAAGAATCAGCGTGATGACATCGTGCATGATGTTGTGCGTTTTGTTTGAAGGGGAGATGGCTGCGCTTGACTCTGACAGTGCAGTCGACTCTGCAGTGAAAATAGCAATGAGCCGCCGTTTGAGAATTATGACAGGCGGCATCGACGGGCTTTTCTGAGTAGCAAACGATATGCCTATTGATCAAGCACATGACCATATTCCACCGGTTTGCTGGTCCACGTCCGGCCGCAGCTAGCCTCAGTGATGAACTCCAAGCGGCGATCGGTGCGCTGACTGCAGCTCGACTGCCTGATTGCTGCGCAGGCTTGCCGCCCCCAACGACAGTCAACCGATCGTTTCAGCAGGCGGACAGCCTGCGAATTAGGCAATTGCGACTGATCTGCAGGGCGGATGGCGACATTTCGGCTTTCGGACCTTCCTGCGGGCAATCGGCACGCGAATTGCTTTCCTTTCGGGAGGTGCGTCCTATAACCGTGTGTCGATCAGCATCCGATTCCACTCGAAAAGGCTCAGGCAATCCATGAAATCCTCTGGTCCCCTCACCGTGCTTTACGATGGTCGTTCAGGTTTCCATGGGCGAACATCGCGAATCCTGAAACGCCTCGATCGCAGCCATCGTCGGTTGCTGATGACAAATACGGCCATGCGAAAGTTTGAGCCGCAACTGTACGACAGGCCTGTCAGTGAACTCAAAGTTGGTTTTCACGTCCGATTGCCAGACGATACCTGGCATCACGGTCCCGAAGCCTTTAGACAGGCATGTTCCGCTGTCGGCTTGTGGCCCTTGGTGCTGCCGACGCGACTGCCGATTCTGAAGCAACTGTGTGACGCTGGCTACCAAATGCTCTCAATATTTTCGAGCCCCCGTGCTGCATCCCCGTCGTCGTCACGCCGCGAATACGTGGTCTCGAAATCGACTTTGACGCAACCCGACTCGATGGTGTGAAGGACATCCTGCACGGTGGTTTCCACAGCTTGATTTTTCGGCGGAGACCGCCGAGCTACGAAATGGCCACGTTGATTTTTGGTTCAGACGAATTCCTCGGCACCACATCAGCGAATGCTGCTGGCGCGAATCAACAAAAGACCGCTCGGGGCTGAATTCTGGTTCCAGCATCAACGAACTCAGCCATGGCCAACAATCGCTGACCTGCACTGCAGACCAGCGCAACAGTTGCACCGTCGCTGGCGACTGATTTGGACGACAACTGCTGTGCGGCCACAGTCAGAATTCGCCCCGCTTTTAGCAGGGTGAGATCTTCGTCCGCACAACGGTAGTGCGGCAAATGCGACACAATCTGAATCGCATCCGTGATGTGGTCCGTGAGATTTTCGGCGGTCAGGTCTGCTGCGTAAACGGCTTTCGTGACACAAAAATCACCGATGGCCGTTCGTTCTAAGCCGCTCATCAAACCACCACACCGCAACTGTTGTCCGAGGTCTCGGGCGATTGACCGGATATAAGTGCCAGAACCGCAGCGGATGGTGAGCTTGGCGACGGGCCACGCATATTCGAGAATATCGATGGAATACACGGTGACCTGCTTGGCAGACAGCAGCACTTCTTCGCCTCGCCTGGCCTTCGCATAGGCACGCTGCCCTTTGACTTTGACGGCTGAGAATGCGGGCGGGACTTGATCGATTGTGCCGACGTACGATTGCAAGGCGATCCGCAGGTTGGCTTCCGAAACAGGTTGCGGGTCTGGGATGAGTTCCACTGTGCCCGTGGAATCGTCCGTGTCAGACCGCTGACCGAAACGAAATTCCGCCACGTAGGTTTTCGGTGCCTGTTGCAACAAAGAAATCAAGCGCGTGGCTGGCCCAACACAGACCAGTAATACGCCGGTCGCCAGCGGATCTAAGGTACCCGCGTGTCCCACTTTGGCTGGCTTCACAATCCGCTGAACAATGTTCACGATATCACGAGACGTTTTTTCCGGCGGCTTGTTGAGATTCAGAACACCAAACATCGATGGATTAACACTTTCAAAAGATACTCTGACAGACGCTCTAGCCGGTCGATTCGGATGGGAAAGACCGCAAACGCCAGCAGCTTATCGTACTGATTTCCGATTCGTTGTGCAGAAAAACGCGGGGACTGTATGATCTGCCGCCAAGATTCGGCCGTTCGCAACGAATCGACAGCGAACAATTGTTCAAACCGGACGGCCGGGCCTAGAATTACAGGGTCAACCAATCGCTGTAATCCCTTTCAACACCTTGGCCGACGGTCTTGTGTACACGGTTGTGTTGAAGTGGTCGGGTGGTATTTGAATTTTAAGATCGTCCATGGGCCCGAACTTTTGGCCCGCCGGGAGCCAGAAATGCAGCGTCAGTCTTCGAAAATCCTGTGTTGCCTACTGACCGCGATCGCCAGCTGTGGCGGTTTCGCTGTGGCACAGGACGAGCCGGAAGCCAAAGCCAAAGCAGAAGCCGCCGCCGCCGCCGCTCCGAATGCTCAGCGCTTCGGACAATTTCTGACATTGACCAGCCCGATTGGCGATTCTCAGGTCGCTCGCGTCGGCAATCTCGCGATGGAACTTCAGGCCAAGGCGGAACGCGAAGATCGCGAAGCCGTCTTGATCTTGGAAATTCCACCGGGAGCCAGTCGATTCGGTCAGGTCAGCGACTTAGCCCGCAAGCTAACGTCGGCCAATGCGTCTCGCGTTCGCACGGTGGCTTGGATCCCCAAAACGGTGCATGGCTATCACGCGATCATCGCCTTGGCCTGTCACGATATTGTGATGGATCCGGACGCGGCTCTAGGCGACATTGGTAGCGGCGCAGCGTTGCCGAAGGAAGAACAGGAGCTCATCCTGAGCATCTCCGACCGTCGCCGAAATTCACGACTGTCACGCGGCGTCGTGCTAGCGATGATGGATCCGGCGGTGGAACTTCTGCGAGTCCAGCTGGACGGGGCCGCTGGCTTTCCCGAACGCCAACTGCTGACTCCCGAAGAACTGAAGGTCAAGCGTGACAACGCGGTCGCCATCACCGAAACTCAGACAATTAAAAACGCGGGAGCCCCCGGATCATTCAACGCTTCCGACGCTCTGCGTTCTGGATTTCTCGTGGCCAAGACCGTCAAGACGCGTCGTGATGTCGCCGCGTTGTACGACCTGCCCACCGAGTCCATGCGCGAGCGTTCAACCAATGAGCAGCCCATTAACGCGCGACTGATTGCTCTGCAAGAAGCCATCACGCCGCTCACGGAAGAATTCCTTCTGCGTCAGATACGCACATCCGTTGCTGAAGGTGCCAACTTACTGATCTTCGACATCGAATCACCGGGCGGTTACCTAGATTCGAGCGTCAATATTGCGAATACGATTGCGGAGCTCGATCCCGCCAAAGTTACGACAGTGGCTTGGATTAGTGATCGAGCGTTAAGCGGGGCCGCTGTAGTGGCATTGGGAACCGACCGCATCATCATGAAGCCGGATGCTCATTTAGGTGACGCGGGCGTCATTCGCGAAGTCGAAGAAGGTGGTGCGTTTGAACGCGTGCCAGAGAAACTGTGGAGTGACTTTTTGGTGACGTTGCAAAACTTGGCTGAACGCAAAAATCGTCCGGCGGCGTTGTTGCAGGCGATGGTTGACAAAAATCTGGAAGTGTTCGAAGTCACGCATCCGGATACTGGCCGAGTGACTTACATGAGCCAATACGAAATCGATGCTTCGAATGAAGCGTGGGTCAAAGGTGCCGTCGTCGCGGAATCTCGAGAAGACGTGTTACTGACGGTCAACGGCAATCGTGCGCACGAACTGGGACTCGCCGACAAGCCTTGCGAAAACTTCGACGAAGTCCGGCTGCGATTAGGCATTCCCGAAGGAAACCGCTTGATTCCGGTTGCTCGAACTTGGGTGGATACATTTGTGTGGGTGTTGAATTCGCAAGTGGCCGGCTTCGGACTGATCACTCTGGCCATTCTGTTTATGTATCTTGAGATGCATTTGCCTTCGGGAGCGTTCGGGATTGCCGCCCTGATTCTGTTCACGCTGTTTTTCTGGAGCCGATATCTGGGCGGCACGTCAGGCAGTTTAGAACTGATCATGTTTGTGCTGGGGATCGGATTATTGGCGCTGGAGATCTTTGTCATTCCCGGCTTCGGCGTCTTCGGAATTTCTGGCCTGTTGCTGATGTCTGGCTCTTTGGTCATGGCCAGTCATACTTTTTCTGGAATGTCGGCGGGCGAGCGATTTAATGAATCGATGAGCAGCTTGGGAAGCTTGGCTGGAGCACTCACCACAGTCATTGTGGTGGCCGTGGCCTTGAATCGATTCCTGCCGTCAATACCGTTCCTCAACAAACTGATTCTCACCCCACCCGGCTATGCCGCCGGTGACGACAACGCGCCGCATCTGAATCCCGCTATGTTCTCGGACGACGCCAACTCCGGCCCCGTGCAAACCGGAGACATTGGTATCACCGCTTCAACGTTGCGACCGTCCGGTAAAGCCAACTTCAACGATCTGTTCTTAGACGTCGTTAGCGATGGTGGTTACATCGATCACGGGACGCAGGTGGAAGTCATCAGAGTCGCCGGCAACAGAATTGTCGTCCGGCCAACCGTCGAGGAATCAGACGTAGACACAGGAGCACTCACATGAGATCAATCGTCTGTCTTTCACTGTTGGCGCTGCAATTTTCTGCAGTCCAAGCTCAGCAAATCGTTGACGACTGGAAGTACACACTTCGCAAACCGGCTGATGGTTGGCGCGGTGCGGATTTTGATGACACCGCATGGAAGGACGGTTCGGGCGGCTTCGGAACACGCGATACGCCCGGCGCGCGAGTCGGCACAACATGGGCGACCAACCGTATCTGGCTACGTAAGTCATTCGAAGTGGCAGCAGCGATCGCCAAACCGGCGCTACTGCTTCATCATGATGAAGATGTTGAGGTGTATTTGAACGGTCAACGGATCGTTGAGTTAAAGGACTACACATCGGATTATATTGTGGTTCCGATTCCTGCAGACAAGCAGGCGGCCATCAGGATGGGCCGCAATGTGATGGCCGTGCATTGCAGTCAGACACGCGGCGGGCAGTTTATTGACGTGCATTTGATCGACGCTGACAACGTTCCCCAACTGCCAGCTGCGAAACGCAACACAAAGCCGTTTGAATCAGAATTGATCACGGAATGGGGCGCTGCTGTGACTGCGGAAAACGCGTGGACTGAGTATCCTCGCCCGCAGCTGCAACGTGATAACTGGACCAACCTCAACGGACGCTGGGACTACGCTGTCACTGCCATCGACCAAAAGGAAGTTCCCACCGACTGGGCAGGAAAAATTCTGGTGCCGTACTGCTTGGAATCTAAACTGGGCGGCGTGCAACGACTGCTCGATGCCAGCGAAGCCCTGTGGTATCGCCGCACGTTTGCGGCAAAAACGTCGGTGACAAAGCAGCAGTGGCTGAACTTCGAAGCCGTCGATTATCGCTGCGAAGTGTTCGTCAATGGAACAAGCGTGGGGCAACACGTCGGAGGCAACACGCCGTTTTCCTTCGACATTTCCGCAGCGATTAAGGATGGCCAGAATCAGCTGATCGTTCGTGTCGAAGATGCCACGGAAGAATGGCAGCTACGCGGGAAGCAAGTGCTGAATGCGCGAGGCATTTGGTATACGCAGAGTTCTGGGATCTGGCAAACGGTCTGGCTAGAAGAAACGCCCGTGGGAGCGATCGCTGACCTCTGGATGCGTCCGGATCTTGCGGCCAATCGGCTGAACTTCAAGATCGAAGTGGATGGAGCAGCCCAGCACGATCGCATTCGCGTTGTGGTCCGATCGGATGGCGAAACCATTCATACTCAGGACTGGTTGCAGGAACCCAGCGATCAGCCTTACGTCGATGACGGTGGCATCATGATTCCCGAACAGCATCTTAAACTGTGGAGCCCGGCGTCGCCGCATTTGTACGACTTGGAAATTTCGTTGTATCGCGGGTCCGAAGTGATCGATCAAGTTCAGTCATATGCTGGCATGCGAGAGGTCGGCAAAGTCAAAGACGCGGATGGGCACTGGCGGTTCACGCTCAACGGCAAACCCATCTTTCACTGGGGACCACTCGACCAAGGCTGGTGGCCGGATGGTTTGCTGACGCCTCCATCAGACGCAGCCATGCTGTTTGATATCGAATGGCTGAAGGCGGCTGGCTTCAACATGATTCGCAAGCACATTAAAGTGGAACCTCGCCGCTATTATTACCATTGCGATCGGCTGGGCATGATGGTCTGGCAGGATCAGGTCAGCGGCGGCAGCGGTCGCAATCAGGGCTGGCCAGAATGGACGCGACTAAAACCCGATCCCGTCGATGCCATCTGGCCGCAAGTTCAGCACGCACAGTTCATGGCTGAACTGGAAGACATGATCGACGCACTCGAAAATCATCCGTCCATTGTATGCTGGGTTCCCTTCAACGAAGCCTGGGGACAGCACCGAACAGTGGAAATCGGCGAATGGACGTCCCAACGTGATCCGTCGCGCTTGGTCAACGTGGCCAGTGGAGGAAATTTCTGGACGGCGGGCGACATCGTGGATGAACACCGGTATCCGCATCCTGGGTTTCCGTTTGAATTCGATACCAATGGACGCTTCGACAACTTCATCAAAGTGATCGGTGAATTTGGCGGCCACGGCTTTCCCGTGCTCGGACACTTGTGGGACGCCAATCACCGCAACTGGGGTTACGGCGACATCCCAAAGGACGAAGCGGAATTCAAAGACCGATACGTCAAGTCGATCGAAATTCTGAGTGAACTGCAGAGCCAAGGCATCGCGGCGGGCGTGTACACTCAGACCACCGATGTCGAAGGTGAAATCAATGGCCTGATGACCTATGACCGCAAGGTGATCAAGATTCCCGCAGCCGAACTGGCAGCCATCAGCAAACGTCTGTTCAACACGGCAACGTCAGTTTCGACCAACCAGCAGGTTCCGGGACAGCCTGCGAAACGCATGGCGGCCAAGCCCCAAGATCCCGCCTACAAAAATCCCGGCCCGGACGAAGCACAGGACTTCTGAAGTCGCGCCGCTAAGTGAGACAGCGCAAGCTTCGCCCGCGCCACTCGGGTGGCACCGCTTGCCGTTCAGGCTAGCGGTGTCGCTTTAGCGATCGGAAACCGCTCTTCCGGGTTCGAATCACGTGGCAACGTGATCTCTAGCTTCACCCCATAAGCACTGGTTCAGAAATAGCCTGACCTAATAAAACCAGCCGTTTTAACGCTAGCCACGGACTTGAGGCTGGAAAATGCGTGGTGTTTCGGAATCCGTGGCTAGCGCCAAAACGGCTGGTGATGCAACGAAAACCATCCAAGAGTGCTTAGCCGCTGTGATTCGCGGCGTTGGATGCCGCCGAGACCTCAGTTATTGTTCCGACTGTACTTAGTGACTTTGTCCGCTCGTGAAAAATCGAAACCAACATGAAACGAAAACTGAACGCCGTTGTGGTCGGTACCGGATTCATCGGCCCCGTGCATGTCGAAGCACTGGGGCGCGCCGGCGTGCATGTCGGCGGAATTCTTGGTTCGACGCAGGCGAAGTCAATCGCAGCCGCTGAGTCGTTAGGGCTGGCTCGCGGATACGCATCGCTGGAAGACGTTCTGGCCGATGAAGCAGTCGATGTGGTGCATTTAACAACGCCCAATCGGTATCACTTTCAACAGGCGACGGCGGTCATACGGGCCGGAAAGCATGTGCTGTGCGAAAAGCCGTTGGCGATGAATTCGGACGAGTCGCAACAGTTGGTCGAACTAGCCAAGCAGTCCAATGTGGTGGCGGGCGTCGCTTACAACATTCGGTTTTATCCGTTGTGTCACGAAGCCGCCGCACGCGTCAACAGCGACAGTTTTGGCGATGTGTTGCACGTCACCGGATCATATGTGCAAGACTGGTTATTAAAAGACACGGATTTCAATTGGCGAGTCATGGCAGAAGACGGAGGCGCGTTGCGGGCGGTGGCGGACATCGGCACGCACTGGCTGGATTTGGTGCAGTTTATTAGTGGGGAAAAAGTGGTGGCTGTCTGTGCAGACCTGCAAACGGTGTTTCAAACAAGGCAGCGCCCGATTGGGCGAGCGGTAACGTTTTCTGGCGCAGTGGGTGGTGAGACCGAACCGGTTGCGATTCAGACTGAAGACGCGGGTTCGATCCTGCTGCGATTCGAAAATGGCGGACGTGGTTGCCTGCACGTATCGCAGACAACGGCCGGTCGCAAAAACTGTTTACGATTCGAAATCGCGGGTGGCAAACAGGCGTTGTCGTGGAACAGCGAACAACCCAACGCGCTGTGGATCGGCCATCGCGATCAACCGGGGGAAACACTGGTTCGTGACCCCGCACTGATGCACGATTCCGCAGCTGGCATTGCCAGCTATCCCGGCGGTCACTGCGAAGGCTTCCCCGATACGTTCAAGCAACTGTTCAAAACGTTCTACGGCTACATCGCAGCCGGCGACTTTTCGAAACCACGCCAATTTCCCACATTCGAAGACGGCCACCGCGAAGTCCTGCTGTGCGAAGCGATCCTCAACAGCCATCGCCAGCAGTCATGGGTCCAGCTTCCCGAAGTCCGTGAGTCGGCTGCAATTCAGACGGAATCCAGCTGATTCGAGTGTCGCGCATGCCCCAATTGATATGGGCCAAAAACCCGACCGCAACAACAGAAGTGCAACCTTCGCAACGCTGCAGCCGTCAGGATTGACTCAAGTCTTCCACCCGTTTTTCCGCTAGCTCGTGGCTGTTCGAAACCGTGGCCAGCGGAATGCGGTTATTTTTCTGTTGTCTGCTTCATTCGGTTGATGTGTTACCGATTCTGTATCACCTTGACTGTTGTGTTGATGGCGACTGGCCCCGCAACTTCTTGTTCGTGACCGTCGGGCCAGATCACTATCAAGCGATTGACAATCTTATGGTCACCGAGGCCAAAGTACAGTGGCATGACGCTTTGAGAGATGTATCCGGATGCTCCATTGTTGACCTGACGTTGCTGGCCAGCAGCAGTTTCAACCACAACGATTGCTCCCAGTGCATTTGTGCCACTGGAGATCCCTTCTAGCTTCACTTGCAGATAATTTTTCGGTTTCGATTCATTGCGAAACACTTGGGGATGAGTGTTGAATTCGTTGGTAACGATGTCCAGATCACCATCGCGATCGATATCGAGCACGACAGAGGAGCGTGTGCCTGTAGCAGACCAGATCACCTGCACGCCTTCTCGGCCCCTTCGGAGGCGGCTTTCGGCATCAGCGCCAGAGAAGTCGAGAGCAAACCAAGGAGCGATCATTTCGTGACTCCGTCTAGGTTCGATGCCGGCACTAAAATGCATGTCCAAGAATCGATTGCCACCGTCATTCCACAACAGTGAGTTGACACCGTAGCGATACGGGAAGCACATACTGGAACATAAGAACGCATCTTGATACCCGTCCGCTATCGATGTCTGCGAAGGATATACCGTGGCCTTTTTGCAAGTGGCCGAATCGCCCCGCCATCGTCACATCCAGAAATGCGCGGCCCGATCGATTCCAGTACATCAAATTTGGCATCAGAGCATCGTAGTCGGGATAGCCAGTTCCGAGATAGAAGTCCGGGAAGCCATCGTTATCTAGGTCACCAAAGTTGGCCCCCATAGGTTGAGTCGCCTGCGTTAGTCCCACGATGTTCGCGACGTTTGTAAATCCCCCGTTGCCATCGCCTTGAAACAAGCAATCGCGTTCTGCTGTCGACGGCTGATCAAAATACTGCTCGCTCACAAAATTTGGGCCGTATGAATAACTGCCCACGAAAATATCTAAAATGCCATCTTGGTTGAAATCCCAGAACCATGTTGCAAAGCTCATGTTGGGCGAGTCAACGCCGAGCGGCTGCGCAATGTCAGTAAAAGTGCCATCCTTATTGTTGCGATAGAGGCGGTTCGCCTGCCCCTGATTCGAAACGTACAAGTCTGGAAATCGGTCGTTATTAAAGTCGCCGAATGATACTCCTTTCGTGAAGTTGCCGTTGGTCACCCCCGCCCTTGTTGCCACATCAACGAAGTGCCCAGCTCCATCGTTTAGAAACAGCTCACATGGTTCATTTTCGTTGCCCACAAACAAATCCAAATCCCCGTCAAGATCGATGTCAGCCCAAGCAGCCGTTTGAGTCGGGTGATGTGTTTCTGCAAGCCCGCATTCAAATGTCACATCAGTGAATCGCCCGGACCCATCATTCTGCAACAGGGAATTCGGTATACGTCCAGACTCGCCCATCCACGCACCACGCAAGACAAGCACATCCAGATCGTGGTCGTTGTCGTAGTCGGCATGGACAAGATTCAAGCCGCCGAAGATTCCCGAGAATCCGGCGATTTCAGATTCTGTGCGAAAGCGACCGCCATCGTTCCGGAAGAACGTCAATAAATCACCGGCACCCCACGAAGACACAATCACGTCAACGTCGCCATCGCCATCAAAGTCATCAACGACACTTCCGCCCGACAGGCTTCGTGTGTTCAGGCCCAATTCGCCCGCCACATTTGGAAAGATCGGAAAAGCTTCCGAGCCGTCAAACTTCTCGGGCGCAATACGCAACTCCTTCGGAACCCCTTCCGGATAATCACCAATCGTCATGTAAGCGAGGTTCAGCAGCCATTTCGCCCGAAGATGGTCGGGAGCAAGCCGCAACAATGATGTGAGATGCTTGATGGCAGCGCGTGAGCCCTCCTGCTGATCGTGGACACCGCTGCTGCGAATGGGAAGTAAGCAACTCTCCGCATTGTTGCAGTCGACACAGTTTTGGTTTTCCCCCAGACGAAGATAGCTCACAGCGAGCTTGAATAGTATTTCCACTCGGCTGGCAACTGGCTCGTCATACTCTTCGGCTAAAGCGCGGGCAGCTTCGAAGTATTCGATCGCGGCTTTTGTCTGTCCCAGCCACAGATACCGTTGGCCGACACGCTGCAGTTGGCTGAGCCTAGAATTCAACAGCGCCTCCGGTGTTTGCTCTAGCCGCTGCCGATCTTCTTCGATGGACTCTGGGCCAAAGTAGAGTTTCTGGTAGGCATCTTGTTTCTTCACATTTTGCAGAGCATCCAGCATCCTAGTCTGGCTGGATGCCACTGCTGGGTCATTCTCGCGGGCACCATCGCACCCGCAGCACGTCAATCCTACCAGAATGTATTTTACTAATCGCATATATTCAGTTCCGGGGCATCGAGGATTTACTTGAATAGCCCGATCTGGCAATTCAAAATTGATCTTACCACCATGCAAAGACGAGCGGAAACCAAGGGAGTGATCCATTCTACTATGCAGACGCGGTCGATGAGTCGAAAATGCCAGCTTGACATGCTCACGAGAGTATGACGTTCTTTTGCCGCCCGGCGAGAACGCAATTCCGCAATCGCCCTCAAAAAGAAATTTACGAGCTGAACGAATCGGGGACCGCTTGAATCAGGCAATTGACCATGGGATAATCAATAGTCAGCAGTTTTCTGGAGACTGTATCCGGCACACTGCGGAATTCAGACGCTGAAAGCCGACGTATTGATTTGATCCCTGAGGCTCCATCCCTTGAAACATTTTGAGAATCCACCGTCACGAATGATTCGTTTACACGCTCTAGCTGCCTGTTTGGTGTTGGCATCTGCTGCGGCTAAGGCTGCGGATGCGCCGAACTTTAGCCGTGACGTCCGGCCGATTCTGTCGCAACATTGCTTGATCTGCCATGGCCCCGACGAAGGCGAGCGGCAGGCAGACTTGCGGTTGGACATTCCGAATAATCAAGCAGACCTGAACGAATTGTTGGGGCGAATTCAATCGACCGACCCCGACGTCATGATGCCGCCGCCAGCTGCCAAAAAAGAGCTCACAGTCACCAAGATCGAAACACTGAAACAATGGATCGCATCGGGAGCAACTTACGAACGGCACTGGGCTTTCGATCTTCCGCAGCAGGCAGTGATCCCGCAGGACGTTCACCCAGTCGATTTCTTCGTCGATCGCAAACTTAAACAGCAGGGTCTCAGGCGATCGGCACCGGCAGATGCCGCAACGTTGCTGCGTCGAGTGTCTCTGGATCTGATCGGGCTGCCGCCGACGTTGCAGCAGGCCGAAGAGTTTATCGCCAACCCGACGCCAGAAGCTTACGCCGCGATTGTTGATCAGTTGTTGTCTTCACCGCATTACGGCGAACGCTGGGCTCGACGCTGGCTGGACTTAGCACGCTATGCAGACACCAACGGTTACGAAAAAGACCGCGACCGTACGATCTGGCCGTATCGCGACTGGGTCATCCGCGCGATCAACGCCGGAATGTCTTTCGACGAATTCACAATCGCACAACTGGCGGGCGACATGCTGCCCGGCGCGACGGCGGACCAGATGATTGCCACCGGCTTTCATCGCAACACGATGTTAAACGAAGAAGGTGGCATCGACCCGCTGGAATTTCGATATCACGCCATGACAGATCGCGTGGCCACAACGGGCACCACTTGGCTGGGGCTCACCACAGGTTGTGCTCAATGCCACACTCACAAGTACGATCCCATCACGCATCACGATTATTTCGGGATGATGGCGTATCTCGACAATACCGTTGAGCCAGACTATTACGTGGAATCCGATTCGTCCGTGGCCAACTGGAAAACACGATTGGCCGACGCGGAAAACATCATCAGCGAATTACCTTCGCACTGGCCCCAAAAATCGGAGAAGCCAGAGTCAAAGTTAGAGCCTACATTTGCGGAGGCGTTTGCAACTTGGTGGGAAACGGAACAGACTCAGATTAGAACCTGGGATACGATTATCCCGACGACGATGTCAACCAATCTGCCCTATCTAACTCAGGAAGCGGATGGTGTGATTTTTGCTGCCGGCGACACATCGAAACACGACATCTACACGCTGCAATTTCCGGCCAGCGAAGCACCGATCACTTCGATCCGCCTCGAAGCCCTGCCGGACGATCGACTGCCCAATCATGGCCCAGGGATGACCTATTACGAAGGCCCGATCGGCGATTTTTATCTGACGGAACTATTGATCCAGCGGGCGGACTCCGAAACACCACTGAAGATCCAAAGTGCGTCGCACACCTATGCGATGAACGCCTTCGGCAACAATCGTGTGGCTGCCGATCTGGCGACGGATTCTGATTTCCAAACCGGCTGGTCCGTCAATAAACGGCCGGGACATCGGCATGTCGCAGTCTTCAATCTATCCGAACCGATTCCACCTGGAACGGCATTGACTCTGCGGATGCACTTCGGCCGACACTACGGCAGTTCACTGGGCAAGTTCCGCTTCAGTGTGATTGACGCAGCCGACCCCGTGCAGGCATCCATGCTAGAATCGCCGTTGCAGGATCTGACGGTCGACGCGGCGCTGGCCAATGCGTCAGTGCGTGAAGCGTTTCTGATGCATGAACCGGCACTGGCGGAAGTTGCGGCGAAGGTCATCACGCTGCGGCAAACCAAGCCCGGCACGCCCACACTTGTGATGCGTGAGCGGCCCAGCGATCATGTTCGCCCCACGCATCTGCATCATCGCGGCGAGTATACTCAGCCCCAAGAACGGGTACTGCCGCGACTGCCCGAACAGCTGCTTGCGGCGGAGCGGACTGCCCCGAAAAATCGACTGGAGTTTGCGAGATGGTTGGTCTCGCGCGACAATCCGCTGACTGCGAGAGTCGTCGTCAACCGCCAGTGGGCCGCGTTGTTTGGCACTGGGATCGTCAGTACGGTAGACGATTTCGGGATGCAGGGAGAATCGCCTTCGCACCCGGAATTGCTGGACGACTTGGCGGTCGGTTTTATGGACGACGACTGGTCGCTGAAAAAGCTGCACCGGCTGATTGTCACCAGCGGGACTTACCAACAGTCGTCAGAAGTTCGAGCGGATGATGACCACCCAGAGGCACAGCGTCTGCTGCAACGTTTCCCGAGGACTCGATTGGAAGCGGAGATTATCCGCGATGCGTCGTTGTCAGTCGCAGGTCTGTTAAACGAAAAAATGTTCGGGCCACCAGTCCGCCCCACTCAGCCCACCGCCGCTGTGTCGGCGAATTATTCGAAATCCAAATGGACAGCCAGCGCAGGTGCCGAGCGATTTCGCCGCAGTGTGTATACCTATCAAAAACGAACCGCGCCTTTTGCGATGTTCACCACATTCGACGCAACTTCCGGAGAAGCGTGTGTTGCCCGCCGAGACACTTCGAACACTCCGCTGCAGGCTTTGACGCTAATGAACGATCCCATGTTTCTGGAATCGGCGGAAGCGTTCGGCAAGCGCATGGCAGACGTCGAAGGGGATGTGACCACAAAAATCACAACCGGTTTTCGCGAACTGTTGACGCGAAAGCCGACTGCTGCAGAACTCGCGTTACTTGTGGAATTCTACATTCTGCATTCCGACTGGACGGCCGTCGCTAGAACGCTGTTGTGTCTGGATGAATCCATTACCAAGAACTAAGACCATTCACGAAGAACATTCGGTCATGAGTCACCGCTTACATCAAAATCTACTGGCTGGCAGCACCGACGTATCACGTCGCTATTTTTTGTCAGACTGCGGAGTCGGTCTCGGCAAAATCGCCGCCGCAGGCCTGCTGACAAATTCGCTGACCAACGCTTCGGCCGCCGCAACAGCAACAGTGACACCGCCCATGGCGGCCCGCAATCCGCACTTTCGACCGCGGACCAAAGCCGTCATTCATTTGTTTATGGCGGGGGCTCCGAGTCAGCTGGAATTGTTCACGCCCAAGCCCACGTTGACGAAACTGCAAGGCAAGCCGTTGCCAAAATCCGTCATCGGCGATCAGCGTTATGCGTTTATTCAGCCCGACGCAGCGGTGATGGGCCCCCAGTTTTCGTTCGAACAATACGGCGACTCCGGCGCGGTCTTGGGGTCTCCCATGAGCGATTTGGGGGATGTCGCGGATGACATCTGCTTCATCAATTCCGTCACCACGGATCAGTTCAATCATGCCCCGGCGCAGATGTTGTTCAACACCGGTTTTTCTCAACCCGGTCGACCATCGTTAGGAGCGTGGACCATCTATGGACTCGGCAGCGAAGCCGAAAACCTGCCGGCGTTTGTGGTGATGAGCACCGGTGCGGGTGTCAGTGGTGGAACATCTTTATGGTCCAGCGGATTTCTGCCAACCGTTTATACGGGGGTTGTGTTTCGCAGCGGGGCTGAACCGATTCTGAATGTGGCGACTCCGGAACAGTTTAGCGATCAGCTGCAGCACGCCACGTTCGAACTCGTCAACAAACTGAACGCACAACGGTTGGGGGTGGTTCACGACCCGGAAATTGCGACGCGGATGGCCGCTTACGAAATGGCCGCCAAGCTGCAGACTTCGGCACCGGACTTGATGGATTTTTCTGATGAGACACAGGAAACGATTGAGCTATACGGTTGTGACCCAACGCAAAACTCATTCGCCAGATCCTGCCTGTTGGCGCGACGTATGGTGGAGCGTGGTGTGCGATTTATCAATATCTATCACTCCGGCTGGGACGCGCACAGCGACGTGAAGGGCAATACACAAGCCCGCTGCAAGGATACCGTGCAGGGCACAGTCGCTTTGCTCAAAGACCTGAAACGCAGCGGATTACTGGACGAAACACTAGTCGTATGGGGCGGAGAATTCGGTCGAACACCGATGGTTGAGACCAATCCGGCTTTGGGCCGTAACGCTGGTCGAGACCATCATCCTCAGGCCTACACAATGTGGATGGCGGGCGGCGGCAGCAAACCTGGCATGAGCTACGGTGCGACGGATGAATTCGGTTTTCATGTCACACAGAACCCGGTTCATGTTCACGATCTGCAGGCGACAATTCTGCACCTACTGGGTTTCGACCACGAACGCTTAACGTATCAGCACGCGGGGCGAGATTTCCGGCTGACGGACGTGCATGGCCACGTCGTTCAGGATCTGCTGGCGTAGCAGATCCGCGCTTGACCGGATTCTCTGTGGTTGCCCAATTCCAGCGGTTTTGGCGATAGCCACAGTTGTTCAAGACCGAGGCAACACTTGCAGGCGTTAGTCCGAGCCGGTGCTTAGCCCGGAGGGCGACACATCGTTTGCCGGTGGCGTGAGCCACCGGAATCCAGAACCGGGAGCTCAAAGGCCGGAGGCCGACACAAGTCTGAGGCGGGCAGCGGATTTGTGTCGCCCTCCGGGCTAGATGTTCTGCACTTGCCCCGGTGGCTTACGCCACAGGCAATGGGAGTATCGGCCTCCGGCCTGAATCAAAGCTACCCGCATGGAACGCAACAAAACATTGCGCAAATCAATTCCGACTGCAACACCAGAGTTTTGACGCCTTGCTGCTAGTAGATAGGCCAGCAAAAATTGTCACACCCGTTTTCCATTGCCTGCTTCATTCGGCTGACGTGGTTTGATGTTTCAACATTTCCAGTCAATTTGACGCCACATCGAAAACGGTAGAGTCAGCAAAGATCTTCCGATCTCAGAGACGCATTGGACGTTGCTGATTAGTTATGAGAAATCAACGTTGCCACGGATTCGGCCGCTGGCTGGCGGCGTCCACGCTGCATGTGAACGATGATGCTTTGCGACTTCGAATCGCCGTAGATCCAGATTTCTTCCACCAGTCGTGAAGAAATCACGCGGATCTTTTTTTGCGGTTGCCCGAGCTGAATGATGATTTGTTGAGCCCTCATTCCCGCCACAACACGCTGCTCTCGCATGGCCAGTTCGATATCGTCCGCAGGAAGTGCGGAGACTTGTTCAGACGTCATCCAAACGTTTTTCAGGCGCGTCCATCCGAAACGCTGTAGGCGTTCAGCGATGTGGTTCGCTTCCTGTGGAGCCACTTCGTTGGCAATGATCCAGCCACGCTTCAGCAAATCAACCGCGGTTTCGCGGTGCTCAGAACGCTTCCAACGCTCAAAAGCAAAAATGTACTCTTCGGCAGTCTGCAGCAGCCCTGCCAGCTCTCCATCATTCAGGCGTTTTTCCTGTGCTTCCAGCCACAACTGAATGGTCGGCCGCTTCTCTGCCTCGCGACCAAAGTCGCTCATCATTATCGTCAGTTCATCCAGCTGACGTCTGGTCAGCCGCGCGACTTTGCTCAAGCGAAAGTCGATATACATGTTTCGAAGTCGTGAAATCTGCTGCCGTTCTTCCGGCAGCTCGCTGTCTAGCATGTCAGCCAAGTCCAACGCATTGCTCCCATCGGCTTGCAGTGGCTTCAGCAACGCAGACATTCGCACCACACGAAACCAACGACGATGCAGAACCGTACGCACGGCCAAATCACTGACTTCATATTCTGCCGTCGGATCCTTCAAAAACCGCTCTTCAACAGCCGCGTCCAGCATTGCATCTCTGGAATCCCAGCCAGCCAAGTGAGTCTTAATCGCCTGTTCGATTTTCGCCGGATCGGGCGACTTTTGGTTTGCCATCGCCACGATGCTTTCGAAGCGGATCGCCGCCAATACAGCCGCATCAATCTTGAGAGAAGGTCCGTTTTCGATCAGCTGCGACAGTCGTAACGCATCGCCTGCGGACTGTGTTCGCTGTAGGCTAAACGCCTTTCGTCGCAGCGTCTGCACCTGAGTCTTCAAGAAATCATCACCGTAGAAGTCTGCGATCGACGAGTATTCATCAGCCAACGGATACCAGAGTTTGGCGTCGTCAGTTCCCAGCTTTTCGACTCGTGCCGCCAGACGCTCGTGATCGGTGCGGCCGATGGCGATGCGAGACGCTTCGAATTCGTAACGGTTGCCGGATCGTTTCAGAATACCGGACACAGACATTCTTTCCCCGTCCTGAATTCCCAACGGCAGCGACGTGATGCGGGACGGCGTGATCAACATCGGAAATTTGGAAAGGCGAAACTGCCGCGCGACACGGCCTTCGTAACGCCCATTAATGATCAGCGGAGTCTTTTGTTGAGCCCACGCTGGCCACTTGTCTTTCTGCTCCAGAAACGACTGCACGGAGATCGTCTCAGCGCTGGCCGACAAACAGCACGCCATCGTCAGTGCGAAAATCAGCAGTCGGGGTGATCCGTGCATGATTAAAACTTTGCTGGAGCCGGGCGACCTGGAACTCCCCCGCCGTTGTTCTGTGGCTGCGCGGGCGCAGGCATACTCTGTTGTGGAACAAGACGGTTGCCATTGCGATTTGGAGGCATCCCCTGCTGTTGTTGCGGCTGTGAGGTATTATCCGGCGGCGGCTGAGGAAACTCATTTGCTTCGGCCTGCCCCGGCGGTTCAGGCGTTGGTTGTTGTTGTTGTTGTGTGGAAGTCGCTGCTACGGGAGGCAATGTCAACACGGATTCAGCACTGAAGCGAACTTCATTTTTGATCATCTGGTCGATTCTGGAAAAACGCAGCATAACGCTCTGCTCTGCCTGAGTTTGTCCGCGCGGGAGTTGGTCAAACATTTTGGGAATGTCATCGCGAGACGCAAACAACAGTTCCTGCTTAATATGATCTTTGGACGACGCGGTTTCGTTTAACCGATCCACCATCGGCTTTAATTCCGCAAGCGTGCTGTCGGTTAGTTGTTGCCAACCGGCAGCATCCGCCCCCATCGAATGAGCCGTGCTGATTTTCGTTTTTAGGTCTAACAACACTTCAAGATCCGCAGCATCTTGAGCGAAACTTTCACGCCCAAACACAAACCATCCCAAACCCAGTAGCAGAACGATCAGCACGGCGGCTAGCGTTTTGGCGTTGTCTTCGATCCAATCCAGCAGGCCACTGAGCACCCCAGAATCGTCTTCGTCGTCCCACTCTTCTTCGTCCTCCTCATCTTCGTCCTCCAGATCGTCGTCGTCCTCATCTTCATCTCCGCGTGATTTTCGAACGCTCCGGTTTGGGCGTGTCGGTGCAAGATCCTCGTCGTCAAACGGAGAGCTACCGCCGCGGAAGACCTCGTCATCGTCATCAGATCCACCACGATCGCGGCCGACGCCGGCAAACAATTCTGGAAAGTCTGATGCCGGAGACCATTCTTTTTTGTCTTCCGAAACGTGGAAGTGACGACTGAATCGCCCGCGCCGCAACAGCCCTTGAATTCTGTCAACGGTGAATGGGCCCTGCACTCGGCCTCGATTTCGAATCCAATATCGCTCCAAGGCACCGACTCCCGTCATTTGCGTGAAACACTGATCAGCCACTCCGCCCAGTCGGGGAGTGCTATTCTGCACGCGGGACAAGATGAGACATTCTTGATGTTTAACCCGTGGTCGCAGACTAGGTTTTTCGGCTTGGTCTGCGACCACGGGGCAAACGATGGACGACTCATTCGTCCCACATGCGGTATCGTGCGATAATCTTAGCCGAAATTTCTTCCCACACACAGTAACGCAGCGTCATTCTTTGGCGGCGACAACTTCTGCAGATGCGCTGGCGGCCGTGGCGATTTTCCAAGCGGCGAAGAACAGGGGAGCCATGATCAAATTGCCCAAGATGGTTCCCTTCGCGAATGGGATGGCTTTGACGTAGCACAGGGCCAGGCCAGCGGCGGTATGCGGGTACATGTCGGACATGATCCAGACGCCGAAGTTGCTTAGCAAAAAGTAGACGCCCACGGCTCCGATACCACTGCCGCAGATGGCCAGCCAGCGTTGTGGGCGAATCTCCGCAGCGACGACACAAATCACGATGTAGGCTGCGTAATCAAACGGCCAGCTGGCGAAGAAGCCGTAGCCGGTTTTGTAGTGAATCGCTAAGTCCGTCAACAATCGAACGCCCAACGGCAGCAAAAAGATAGCTCGATGCTGCACCGCAGAACCGCACAACAGCGCCAACGCGGCCATTGAACCAAAGTTCGTCATCGGCGTGTCGATCATTCTGAGAGCGATGCTAATGACACATGCGCCGGCGATGACCAGCAGTTGATTGGATTTCATAAGGCTTCTTCAATTCGCTTCTTCAAAACTGCCACTCGCTGGCTGCACGCCGCAGCCGATCATTCAGGGCTACTCCCAGTCCCTCGTCCGGAAAACTTCTGGCGATGATAACATCCAAGCCCGCTGCGTCGAGACTTCTCAGAGCTGCAAAAAAATTTGTGGCACAGGTTCTCAGGTTCCCCGAATCGCTCAGACACACAACTCGGGCAAATCCTTCCACATGGTTCACGGCTCCATACGATAATAAACCGCTCGCTTTTCCGGCTGCGGGCGTCGCTGTTTGCTGCTGCGAAATCAGCCGCAGCGGTGTGGTCGGCGCATAGTGGCGGCTTAACATGCCGGGGGCGGGTTGAGCGGCGTTGTCTTGAGTTGGATCGCTGCTGGCCAGCCGAACCGGTCCAATCACGGCTTCGATATCTTCGCGCGGCAATCCGCCGGGCCGCAGAATGGTGGGGTGCTCGGTCATCAACGAAATCACCGTCGATTCCACGCCGACCCCGCACGAGCCACCGTCCAGAATTCCGTCGATTCGCCCGCCCAGTCCCTGTTGCACGTGTTCCGCCGTGGTCGGACTGATGCCTCCGAATGGATTCGCGCTGGGAGCCGCAAGTGGGCAGCCGACTTCTGCCAGCAACTGTTGAGCGACAGGGTGATGGGGCACACGAATTCCGACTCCAGGCAGCCCCGACGTCACCAGATCCGGAATTTCGGCCCGTTTGGGCAGCACGATGGTCAGTGGGCCCGGCCAAAAGGCGGCCGCCAGTGTTGCTGCAATGTCTGGAAAATCCAGCGTTAGAGCTCGCGCGGCAGCGACATTCGCCACATGCACGATCAGCGGGTCGAAGGTTGGCCGCTGTTTGGCTTCGAAGATTCGTGCCACCGCAGCCGGGTTTTTCGCATTCGCACCCAGCCCATAGACCGTTTCTGTGGGAAAGGCGACCAGCCGGCCCTGTTGCAGCATCGAAGCGGCTTCAGCCACGTTTTTGCAGTGAAGGGTGGTGATTTGGTCGCTCATTCCGGAGATGTTTGGCAAAAATTCAGGATTGCGTGTGATCTGGACAACGACTTCAATCGTACACACTGACCGCAATCAACGTCGTTGTTTCTGCACTGTCAACCACCAAGAAAAGGCCACATCTGTGGACAGAAGTGCGTCAGCCCCCAACAATAGGGCATTGAACCGGCCAGAATGGCAACTGTATTCTGTGACAACGTCGCTCAAACGAGTGATTTGCGACACGAACTTCTTTGTGAACGAGGAAAATCATGCCTGACGCAGGTGTGCTGGCAACCATCTTACTGATCGTCGGACTGTTTTTGCTGGCGTTAGAGCTGATGATTCCGAGCTTCGGGATGATTGGAATTTTGGCCGCCGTCTGTCTGATCATATCGGCGTGGGCGGCATGGTCTGCATGGTGGACCGATAGTCCGGGCTTGTTTTGGACGTATGCAGGCTTTTGGGTGTTCGGAATTCCATCCGTGCTGGGAGGTATGTTATTTTTGTTGCAAAACACGTCACTCGGCGATCATATCGTTCTGCGAGGCCCCGCAGTGCAAGTGGCAGCAACGTCTGAAACTGCGGAACCACGCGGTCTGGAAGTGATGATTGGTCGCGTCGGAAAAGCCGCGTCGATGTTGCTTCCCGGAGGCATGGTGGCGATCGACTCACAACGATTTCATGCAGAATCTCTAGGAATGATGCTGGACGCGGGCAGTGATGTTGAGGTAATCGACATCAAGGGCAATCGTCTGGTTGTCAAAGCCGCCAGTGCCGAAGCCATTGCGGCTGAGAAAGCGGCAGCGGAAAAACGGAAATCACCGCCCGAAGCCGAACAAGACGCCTTCGCAGACACAGTGCTGAAAACAGAAGTGACAGAATCACTGGTCGCTGACGCTGGCCCTGACCGGGGTAAGGCTGCTATCCTAGACTTTGAAATCCCTCAGGATTAAACCGCGTGCAACCACACGGACAACAGATTGAAATGGAGAACCCCGCGATGCCGAGAATCACAGATCTGACAATGCTGGCACAGGAAGACATGGGCGGCGCTGCGTGGGCCGCGATTGTCATCATCCTACTGCTAGCGATTATCTTTTTGGCAATCTTTGCACAGTTTGCCAGTCTGTGGCTGCAGTGTAAATTCTCGGGGGCCAAAATCGGCATGCTCGACTTGATCACAATGCGATTTCGAAAGGTCAACCCGACCATCATCGTTCGCAGTATGATTATGTCTGTGCAGGCGGGGCTAACAAAAGTCTACCCGATCACGCAACGAAAACTGGAAGCCCACTATCTGGCTGGCGGAAACGTGCCGAACGTGATTCGAGCTTTGATTGCCGCTCAGCGAGCCAACATTGATCTCGACTGGGAAACCGCTCAAGCAATCGACCTCGCTGGTCGTGATATTCTGGACGCGGTTCGAACCAGCGTGTATCCCAAAGTGATCGACTGCCCAGATCCGAAACGCAGCTCGGGAACTCTGGACGCCGTCGCCGGTGACGGCATTCAGCTGTGTGCTCGAGCTCGCGTGACCGTCAGAACCAACATCAGTCAGCTGATCGGTGGGGCCACGGAAGAAACCGTGATCGCTCGAGTCGGCCAAGGGATTGTGCAAGCCATCGGTTCGACAGCATCGTACAAGCGAGTTCTAGAAAACCCCGACAGCATTTCGAAAATTGTGCTGTGCCAAGGACTGGAAGCCAATACCGCCTACGAAATCGTATCGATCGACATCGCAGACATCGACGTCGGAGAAAACATCGGTGCTCGCCTGTCTGCGGACCAAGCCGAAGCGGACATGCGAGTCGCCCAAGCCAAGGCGGAACAACTGCGAGCGGACCAGACAGCTCGCGAACAGGAAATGATCGCCCGCATTCAGGAGAATCGAGCGAAGGTTGTGCTGGCGGAAGCTCAGGTGCCCAAAGCGGTCGCCGAAGCGTTCTCCAGCGGCAAACTGGGCTTGCTGGACTTTTACGAACTCAAGAATGTTCAGGCCGATACCAGCATGCGAGCCGCCATTGCTGGCACTAGCAGCGATTAAATGTTCGGATTCGGCGTTGGCCGATGTTTGGTTCCAGCAGCGGATTTTTCTTAAGACCTGATCGCTGTTGACGTCGTCAAGTTTTGCGGTCTTAGCGTTTTCCTGCCACACGGTGATACCAACATGTCTAAACTACTCATCATCGTCGTGTTCTTCGCGTTCAGTATGATCCGCGCGGTAATCAAATCGGCGAACGAAAAGGCGGAAAAGGAACGCCTTCTGGTGGAGCGTGGCGACCCAGACCGCAAGCAGCGTGTGCAGGGCGAAATCGATGCGTTTTTGTCTGAAGTCAGCGGTGGCGGTCAACAAAAACGACCACCGCGACAACGTGAACCCGGTCAGAAATCGCAGCAAAAAAAACAGCAAACTCAGCGTGACCAGCAGGAACAGCAACGGCAACTGAAGATTCAGCAAACTCGCGAAGCCACTCGAGTTCGTCGGCAGGCGGAATCGCAGGCCGCCACAACTCCCGGACGTCGTGTCGGTTCCGGAATCAGTGAGCATGTGGATCAGTACATCAATCAACATGTCGACCAGCACATCGATCACGATATCGAAGAATACGTCGAAGGTTCCATCTTGGACAGCGTCGATACCCATCTGGGTACTCGACTCAGCCAGATGCCCGAGCAGACCAGAACCAGTTCGCGTCGCAAATCTAACGCAGCAAAATCCGTGGTGGCGCTGTTGCGTGACCCGGCTGGCGTTCGGAACGCGATTCTGTTGAATGAAATCCTGTCACCGCCGCGAAGCCTACGAAAATAGTCGTTCGTTTTCTGCGTGCAGTCAGATTCACTGGGACTCCTCGCACATCAAACCACGCATGGACACAAATCCACACGCATCGCGTTGATCGAGCCGTCAGTTCTGTCTTGTCCGCCCTAGCCCTTAGACAAGCGACGCTTCCGTTCTGAAGACCGCAAAATCCCGCGTAATCCGTTGTGGAAAAGGCGTATTCATGGATGTGAGCTCCAATACGACATTTGTTCACGGAGGGATTTCGGTTGAAACGTTCCCAGAGTGCAAATCGTCAGTCCAAGGCTCGGAATCGACGATTGAAGGTCGCTCATCAGAAAATCGAAGATCAGAACAAACGCATTCAGAAGCGAATCAAACATGTCCCGCATCTGCAGGAGATACCGGCCTTTACGGCTCGCAATATTCACGAAGAGATTTGTCAATCGATCTGGCAACCGTCCGTCTCATGATAGCGCGGCGGCCCAGTGTGATTCTATGGCCACCGAACTCCGCGCCGCCGGCTTTCGCAGCATCGTGTTTAAGTTCGAAAAGTGAAGACGTGGCCGACTTCGATTACAAACCGACGGCCTGCAAAAAAAAAGTATCGCATGATCGTCATCCGGAAGAATCTTTCTGGGGAAAAAGGCGAGAATGTTTTGTTCGACGACATCAGAGACTTCTTCTCTTTATGCTCAAGCCTTCGGTGGCTTGGTCGCTAAAGGCCTAGGCCGCGCTGTGGCTTCCGAAGACGGGCCGTTGGAAGGCTCGTCGTCGCAGCGAAAAGTACAAATTGTTGACGATGGAGTTTCGCACGTTCGTAAATGCGATGGTGCGAATCCCCAGTCAGATCCTGACGTCGGGGCGCCGGATCATCTATCGCCTTCTGAGTGGGAATGATTCTCAACCGGTCTTCTGGCGCATGGTGGAACCTTGGCAGCTTTAGCGCGCTGTGCTCCCGAGTTGGTCATCGGCAACCAGTTCGCGGGAGCCATGGAAATCGAAGTCCGGACGCTTCGATCTGCCGCCACGCCCAACCGCAGCATCTTCTTTACGATCTTCCAGACGTTCATGAGCGGCCCGGACGACCAACCGTACTTTGACCAATATGACGCAGACTATTTCGATTTCATCATCGTTGACGAATGCGACCGTCTTTTGTGCAATTCAGGATCTTGCCGGATTGGTGCGAGACCTGATCAACCAGCATCGCGACAGCACGGACCCCATGTATTGTTGCCGCGTGACAGCCAACCACGGGAAGCTGGGAGAAGAGCATCTCATCCGGCAGGTCAGGGCAGTTGGCAATGAGCATTCTGAGTCGTGCCCAACACATCTCTAGCTCGTGGATTGCACCATCAATGTCGCAACGCGCCTCCTTGGTCTCTGGCCAATTGTTGGCGCGACAGAAGCCACAAGCCGCTGTGTTGTTGATCTGTGTTCATCCGTGATATCTGTGGTCAAGAAAAACGCCCACCGATTGAACCACAGAGCGATCAGAGATCTTCCCAAGTTGGACCGTTGACAGTGTCACATTCGCTAATTAATGTACACAGCGTGGAAGAAAGCAGCAGCGATTGAGTTCTTGCGGTTTCCTTCGACGAAAAACGGGACGTGGCTCAGTCTGATAGAGCGCTCGGCTGGGGGCCGAGAGGTCGCAGGTTTAAATCCTGTCGTCCCGATTTACTGTAAATGATTGTCATTGCTCGACTTAGAGCAAACCTGCCGCGAGACAGTGAGGCGGAAAAACTCGTTTGTACCACTTTTTGTACCAACGACTTTACCGAAAGCCTCACAATGCCTTGGAAGAAAATCCCCGGAGATCTCCGCCACAACGCCCGCAACAAGGGCAAGGTGATCCTGAACGGAAAGACCATCTATCTGGATGGGGAGTACGACAGCGCCGAGAGTCGTGAGCACTACGACCGCATCATCGCGGCGTTGCTAACCAAGCCCGACCGGCCTGACGTCATCAACGTGACCATCGCACGGTTGGCAATCCTGTACATAGAACACGCTGCGACGTACTATATTGAAGACGGCAAGCAGACGTCCGAGACGCACCATATTCGGGCCGCACTGAAGCCGTTGATAACGCTCTTCGCATCGTTGCCGGTCAGTGCGTTTGGGCCGCTCAAGCTGAAGGCTGTGCGCGAAGCGATGATTGAAAAAGGCTGGGTGCGCGTCACAGTCAATAGCCAAGTGAGCCGAATCAACAGGATGTTGTGCTGGGCAGTCGAAAACGAACTTGTCCCGCCACATGTGTACCAAGCATGCGTGACCGTCAGGAATCTGCAGAAGGGGCGATGCATCGTCCCGGAAGGTGAGCCGGTGCTGCCAGTCACAGTGGATGACGTGAACGCCACGCTTCCGTTTCTCGGTTGGCAGGTCTCGGCAATGGTCCGAGTTCAGCTGCTCTCAGCCATGCGTCCCCAAGAAGTTCGGTTTATGCGGGAGTGTGATATCGACCGATCCGACGACACGTCGTGGGAGTACGTCCCGCACAGGCACAAGACCGAGCACCACGGGAAGCAGCGTAAAATCTATATCGGGCCGCAGGCACAGGATATTGTTGCTGAGTTCTTTGGCGATGATGCCGAATCGTATACGTTCTCGCCGTTGCAGGCATGGCAGGAAGCCAACCAAAGACGACGCGATGCTCGTGTCTCGCCGATGACACCGTCACAGGCAGCCAGAGCCGCCGTGAGCGACCCAAAGCGGAAGCCACGACACGGAAGTTGCTACACGAAGGACAGCTACAATCGAGCCATTGCCAGGGCTTGTGAAGGTGCGGGGATCGAATCATGGAGTCCGAACCAGTTGCGGCACACGGCAGCAACCACGTTACGACAGCAAGGCAGTCTCGACGACGCACGTGTTGTGTTGGGTCACAGCGATGCACGCACGTCAGAGATTTACGCGGAGAAGGATTTCAAAGCGGCGCGCGAACTCATGCGGAAATTCGGTTGAGAAAATTCCTGCACTGAAAATTAAACTCGGACATCGGAATATCGCCGAACAGATCGTCAGCAAATCCATTGATCAAAAGGGTCTGAAGGGTCTGAAGGGTCTGAAGGGTCAAAAGGGTCAAAAGGGTCTGAAGGGTCTGAAGGGTCTGAAGGGTCCAGCGTGAAAATAGGACATGGCGACGGTGTTCCGAGGAGTGAAAAAAATGTGCCAATCGGCCTGGGCAAAAATCTCGGCATCAAGATGATTGGTCGAGACAGCGCAAAAAGAAACCCACTGAGCTTGGTGGCTCAATGGACACTTGTTCGCAAAGGCGAACAGTGAACGGTTACCAAGCCGTTCAGCGCAGAACACCAAGTTTCACCCAAAATATCCCGCACAGCAATCTCACCGCCAAAGGCGAAAAGCAGCCATCCTTACTACGATGGTTCTGCGGAAACGGACTATTCGTTTGGGCGTTTTTCGGGATTATTTTTGGAAATACGGAACTGTGATGATGCCAGCCTGAATCAGCGAGCCAACCCAGCCCAGCACTGCGGCCAGCGCCGTTAACACGAACATAAAGAGATGCCGCCGCGCAGCGCTCTTTTTGTCTTCCAGTCGCCACATGCGTTGCCGTTTTAGCTACGACTTTTGGCGTTTTGGTTAGATGCCACGAATTCCTAGCGATGTCGCGAAGCGCGGTAACGGCAGACGCCATGCCAGCGATGAACAGACCGGAGATGATGATTCCTGCTGCGCTAATGATGAGCCCCACGTCTTCCTTTCCAACAGCGCCAAGAATCATGAATGCCCCAACAGCCAACGTTATGAATGCAGCTATGGCGTAGATCATGCCGAGCGCTTCGAAGCCTCCATAGTTGGGGATGACTGGTTCTGGGGGGGGACCGCAACAGGGTCGGAGCACCAGATGGCCGTCCTCTGCATTTGCCGAATGACCATTGCTTCACTGGCTTTACGAGCCTCCAGCTGCCGGGTCATCGAGTCTGTTTTTGCGGCCTGCTCCTGTTTCACCAAATCTTTTTGCCGCTGCTCATCCAACGCTGCTGCCACCTCCTGCTCCCTAATTCGTTCGTCTGCTGCGGCTTGCTCAGCCATGTCATTGGCTAATCGGTCAGCTTCAGCAGCTGCCTTTTTGCATCGACCACAGAGAGGTCCAGCGGCGAAACGTGGTGGCACGCGAAAGATTCCGCCGCATTGTGGCACGTGTATTTTACGCGAGAGTCTTGGTTCACGGTCGGGGGCATCTGGTAGGGAGTGTTGTTGACGCCGCTAGGATGCCGAAACGATGGTTAGGTTTCAACCAATGGCGATAATTTGCCTGACACACTCCGAGCTATTGGGCCTTGCGTTTCGCAGCAAGAAGTTTCTTGAGCATCAAGAGAACTTGAGCCTGTGCCTCGTTGGGGCAAGGAAGAACAAGGACAGGCATTGTAAGTGTCATCGCTAACCGTAAAACCGTATTTCAAACGGGTTACAGATTTCCGAAGTTTATGGAAACGGCGAAAACCCAGCCTGTGAAAGGAATGACAATGCCTGTCCTTCTTTCGCTTCACGCCAAGTGTTGGAAAGATCTAACGTTGTCAAAGCGAAATACGGCTATGAAAAACCGAACGATGCTTAGGCGTCAGAACCTCCCATGAATCGATTCATCCAGCGAGGCATAGGAGTGGTGCCGACGCCGGTGACGGCCATACCGCCGGCTTTGCGAACCAAAGGAACCTGCAGTTCGTTGGCAAGGTGCCAGGCGATGTAATCGGCTTGCCGCTCGGGAAGTCCGGACAGCAGCACAATCTGACGCCCGTCTGTGTGATGCACGGACACGATCTTCTGCATCAGAGATCCTCCGGATCCTGCCGAAGTATTGAAACCGCCGAATTCCAGTTCGATCTCTAGAACCTCATCACGTCGCAGGCTGCGGTTCCCTCGCCAGGGGACCGGGCGGTGCCGAACATACAACGAATCCGCTGTCAAAAGGACTTCGGTCTTGTTCAGAAAGCCCGCCAGTACCGAATAGGTCAAGCCGACTCCGACAGCGACATGGCAGATGGGAAACAGAATCATCAACCAGCCAAACCCACCCTGCGCCGGACCGCCAAACACCGCCATGCTGTACCAAAAAATCAGGAAGCCGTCCCACGCAATGCAGAAGAACAGCAAAAAGTACAACGCCGGGTGAAACCAACTGCGTTTCAGAAACAATTCGCCGGTCACTCCGGTTTCATGCTCTATGCCGCTCGGCCGCGACGGCGCCCGAGTATCGTCTCGGTCATCTGACTGTGCGGGATTGGAAATCGGAAAGATCTGATTGCAGCCAGTACACTTACCCACCATCTGCGCAATATTGATGTCTGATGCCGAAATCTCGCGATCACAGTTCGGGCAATATACTTTGAAGGCTGACATTTCCGACCCCTTTGAACTTCCTCAGCACGACGCATTGTACCAACCCGATGTGTTCCTAGAAGATTGTGAGGTGACTGGGTCTCCACAAGAAAGCGAAAGAAAGCGAAAAAGCAAAAGCAAAAGCAAAAGCAAAAGGACAGGCATAGTCATTCCTTTCACAGGCTGGGTTTTCGCCGTTTCCATAAACTTCAGAAATCTGTAACCCGTCTGAAATACAGTTATTACGGTTAGTAATGAAACTTACAATGCCCGTCCTTTTTCTTTTTTTTTCAGAAACTAACCTGGTTGCCTGCAATTTCACACATGAACGTGCGCCTATCTTTCTTACGCTTCAGCGATCCGTTATGATCAAGCAGTCGCGACCTCGGCCATCAATCGCCAGCGAAATTTGGTCCGCTCATGGACAGGGAGGCAACTAAAAGTGGCAAGCCAAAAATTCTCTGTAATCGATCTTTTCTGCGGTGCCGGTGGGCTGTCCCAAGGTTTTATGGACGCTGGTTTTGAAGTCCTCGCTGCCAATGATTTCGACGCAAAGGCAGCAGACACGTTCAAGCTGAACCATCGCGGAACTAGGTTCTACGATGGAGCCATTCAAGACATCAGCACCGACGACATGCTGAATGCCGCAGGGCTTGAGTCGGGCCAACTTGATGTCCTGATTGGTGGGCCACCGTGTCAGGCTTTCAGTGTTTACAATCATCAACGAGGAATGCATGACGAACGCTCTGGGTTGTTTCGTGAGTACCTTCGGATGGTTGAAGGCCTGATGCCAAAGATGGTTGTGATGGAAAACGTCACCGGCATTACCAGCGTTGCGGAAGGTCGTGCGGTCGATGAAATTTATCGTTCACTTGAGTCACTGGGCTTTCATGTTGAACACCGTGTACTGAAGGCCGAAGAGTACGGAGTTCCACAGGAGCGACGGAGAATCTTTTTCATCGGTCTGCGTGATGGCGATAAAATCAGTTGGCCGTTGCCCACACATTTCAGGGAAGAAGATCTCTTTACTCGCCACTCGAAACAAGAGCCACTTGTTACGGTCGGGGATGCCATTTCTGATCTTCCCGAATTGAAGATCAGAGAGGGTGCGGAAGAGGCTGATTACACGACAGAACCGGCCTCGGTGTTTCAAGAATTAATGCGTCGTCGAAGCAAAAAGCTGCACAATCATGTTGCACCATTTCTTGCGGACATCAACCTGAGTCGCCTAAAACATATCCCACAAGGAGGCAGTTGGAGAGATATTCCCGTTGGCCTGCTTCCGGCCGGAATGAAGAAAGCGAAAAGAAGCGATCACACGAAAAGATATGGTCGGCTGCACCCAAATGGTCTTGCCAGCACGATCTTAACCAAATGTGATCTTCACTGGGGTGCGTTCATTCATCCAACACAAGAACGATCACTCACGGTTCGTGAAGCCGCAAGATTCCAGTCGTTTCCCGATTGCTTTCAATTCACTGGTTCTCGAGGAGAACAATTCCGACAAGTCGGTAACGCAGTCCCTCCACTTCTCGCCAAAGCAGTGGCTAAAGCCGTCGCACGGATGTTGAGAAAATCTGGGAAACGGGAAGAGGAACTAACCAGTGCCCATTGATCCGACAACGATCATCGGGGAGATACTCGGTGAACCGGCGGCAGAGATGCGTAATCCGGTAAACGCAGATTACCAGTGCCCATTTATTAACTCACAATGCCTAAAACGAAGCCAAAGGATTGCAGGGCCATATCCTGTTTGCAGTATTTGGCGTGGCCGAGATGCTTCAAATCTTGTGTGCCTTTGCCCAAAGCGTTTCTTTCAGGTCAACTTCTTAGATGATGTCATCAAACATTGTTGGCACGGAAGCCAACCGACCAATCCAAAGATCGCCCACGAAGTTCAGATGGCTGGATTTGGTCAAGTGGATTTTGTGATCGCTGACGTGGATTCAAAACATGGGACTGTTCGGGAATTCATCAGCGTTGAGCTACAGGCCGTAGACATAACCGGATCGGTCGAACCAGCATACCAAGGTGTCATCAACAGCCAGGAACTTGAAAAACGTCCGAGTCATGGATTCAACTGGGCGAACGTCAGGAAGCGTTACATAAGTCAACTGATAAGCAAAGGTTTCTATCATCACCACTGGGGCACTCGGATGGTGGCGGTGTTGCAAACCGTTGTTTATGACGAGTTCCGAAAGTACATCGAGTTCGATGAGCTGCTTCCGACTCAAGGAAACATCGTCTTCATGTTGTACGATTACGCTGATGGCGAGACAGATGAACACGGACGCTATCAACTCACGTTGGATCGTGTGGTCGCAACCAGCCACAACAGCCTGATGATGGGAGCCTTGTACCGAACCCCGCCGCCGAAAGATGAGTTCTGCAAAAAAATTCTTGATAACCTTGGGCGCTAGTTAGTGGGTGTCCTAAAAGTGGCTTCGCGAGGGAATCGGATGAAAAAACAAAGGTGTCAAGTACCGTTTTTATTATTCAGGTGATTTCCGTGGTCGTCCTCGCGGTCGAATTGTCGACTCCAGCCCCAATCGTTTGACAGTGGCTGTCGTCCATTGTTGGCTACCAAAGGGGACACCGCGATTGATACTTCTCGTGAATGCTTCCTGCTCTTTGTTGGTCATGGT
>JBDNHJ010000227.1:0-3601 GCA_041688835.1 Fuerstiella sp. | reverse complement strand
TGTAATGATGTAATGATGTAATGATGTAATGATGTAATGATGTAATGATGTAATGATGTAATGATGTAATGATGTAATGATGTAATGATGTAATGATGTAATGATGTAATGATGTAATCTACCCTTAATCAGATGTAGTGCAAGCCATCTGTTTAATAATGAAAATTTTGATGGGCGGGGGCTCACTTCGCGTTAGACGATGTTGTCTTGACGACGTACGCATCCCACTTTGTTTCGGGTGAAAATGATGGGGCGACTGGTCATCTACTCACTGATTGCGATCGTTTCAGTCGTGGTTATTTCTTGGCTCCGACCGTCAGGGGATGTGGTTAATAATAACGTTACAGTCGACATTGGGAGCGTGATGCCCAATTCCACAACGACGAAACCGTTCTCAATCAAGAACAAGTCCACCAAAGCTTGGCATGTGAAAAATATTATGACGAGCTGTGGCTGCACGGATATTTCTGTTGCAAGCCAAGTCATTCCGCCGGGGTCTGAAGTGGATGGGCTGCTGACTGTTGCTGCACCGTCGAGGCCGGGGAGATTTGGCGTGATGGGAAAGATCTTTCTTGCCGAGTCCAGTCCAATCGACTTGATCGTCAGGGCCAACGTGGTCTCGCCGTTGCAGGTTCTGCCCTCCTCATTGGGCATCGTCGACTCCCTTGAAGCGTCGTTCAATTGGGTTTGTGAGGATCAAAATGACGATGTCTCAGTGGTGTCCACTCCAACGTGGTGTGACGTCGTGTTGCGAAGCGATGGCACTGGTCGTGTTCAAGTCAACGTCGCTCCCGATACCGGGGTCGACGGAAACGTGATTTTGCGGACCTCGAGCGGCTTTCTATGTACCCTCCGGGTTTCAGTGAGACGAAGTGCGTTCCTCAGTGTTACGCCTGCGATCGTTCACCTCGGCAATGTCCAGATTGGGACCATTTGTCGATCCCAAGTGCGGATATCTGTTCAGGACAACTGCCCTACGACGGGCCAGTGGGATGTGACAAGTGGACATCCACAATTGACTGTTTCGCAGCGCGATGAGAATGGAACGACGATCCTTGATGTCGAGTTCCGGCCGACATCGTCTGGGTATATTTCCGAAACGTTAGGACTCAAGAATGGACCACTGACTGCGAAGGTACCGGTTTTGGCGCGCGTCCTGCCGGTCCCCGAGGAATAACTGGTCACTGCCTTGGGCTCAATCTCACCAACAGGCAAATCCCCATTTGAAGTATTTCTGCTTTTTGAAAGGCAATCGAAATGATTAGTGGACGAACTTTCACGCGATTTGCGGTTTCGGCCTATGCGGTCATGTGGCTAATGGCGGGCGATGTGAATATCAATGGAGCGGTCAGTTGCTACGTCGAGGCTGATGACCGTGTGCGGAATGCATAATGGAACAATTCGGCGGCGTTGGCCCGATGTGTGACGACTGTGATTGCGCTGCGGACAGAGTCTGTGCGTGTACACACCAAATCGTCAACTATGGTGGGACCGTTCCTATGATCTGCTTTGCACCAGCAGGGGCGGCCACGGGTAAAGACGACTTTGAGGAGCGTCTAACCGCGGCTGGGGCTGTGAGCTACACCACTTGTGGGCGGGACTATCAATGCCACGCTCTTTGCTACGCCGTTTACCACAACGGTCTCTTCGAGAAGTACCAATGTGTGCAAGACCCCCAACAGTCTCAATTTGATCCACTGCACGAACTGGAAGACGACTGGGAATATTTGTGATGGCGATGGTGGAACGGTAGGCAATCTATGCGTTGGACAGCCGTAGGAATATCACCATTGAGTGGCCGCTGGGATTGACACATGTTTCTTACGTTGACTACCGTTTTTGTCTTCAATGCCATCATGGGATCGCAGGCGGCGTTGCTTGCCACCACGCGCTTGGAGGCGCCCGCTAGTAACCAGCCCGAAAACGTAACATCCGAGGGGGAGTATTTACTGCGTGGTATGCAGAATGCCCGTCTACAGTTGCGGAGCGGCGTCTGTCGAATGACTGGCAGTCGCAGCTCCTTCAGAACCACAGAAGGTGCGCCGAGAACGTTATCCGTTTCGACGTCCGCACTCTACGCATTTGATAGCCCTACCGGGCGGTTGCGATATGATCATCTGCATCCGGAACATATCGGGTTCATGAGTGGAAAGTCTCCTCCAGCAATCGATGCCCCACCACCCCCGAAGTTTTTGTTGACACAAAAACTGAACAGCGTCAGGACGCCTGATTTATTTGCATGGTACGAGGGGACTGGGCCTCATGGGCGAATCGACCAAGAAGTATCGACGACTGCAGTAACAATCGAAGAGCCCACGGCAGAATGGTCTGGTGGAGTGGCTGAGGCTCACAACCTTGTGGACATTCGTTCATTGGGGATTCTGAGCTATCTTGAGTATACAGGCCGTCCTAGATTGATGGGTCGTCAGAAGCAAACTGGATTTTCCGAACTTGCGACGTGCACAGAAGTCATCGAGGATTTCCTGAACTGGGAGGTCACCGAAATCGAACGGGCAAGTGAACTGACGACGATTCACTTTAATCGATTGTCAATCACGCTGAATGAAGTCGCGGGCTTCACGCCCGTTTCGTACTCGATGGCTGGAGGTGGAGACGGAGATACGCTCAATTCTCAAGTCGTTTGGGAAGAGGTGAACGGTGTCTACGTGCCCACGAAGTTCACGATCGAACACGTGGGATGGCCACGTCCAAGTGATTTCGTAAGGCACGAAATGACTTTGGCCTGGTCGCACGTAAATGAGAATGTTCCCGATCAGTATTTCGATTTTCGGAACTTCCCTGATGTCGCTGATGGTACCCGTGTCGTAGATAGTCGTGGTGGCCGTCACGTGAGGATTGCCATGTGGGAAAACGGCAAGTTTACTGAAATCATTCAGAAGCCACCAAACAGACCTATCGGGACGCCCGTGACTTGGTCACCTTTTGCATACCTCAACCTAATGGGACTCGCTATGTTGGTCGCCTATTGGATATGGCGTCGTTTCGCGCAACAGTGAGCCACATAAGTCTAAGACTGCGTGTGGAAAGCGACTCACTTGCCGTGCGAAGCTGTCGACGTGGTGTTTAGTCCCGGCCTATCGGGATGTTTGGAAATTAAAAACAGAGGGGAAGCAATGCAACGTAAATTGCAACTCGCGTGGGTAGCACTGGTGTTGTGTGGAACCATGTGCGAAGGGCGTTGTGGTCCACAGAAGCACAGGGTCACAATTCGACCAGAACCACATAGTGTTCAGCAAGCGGAGCAACATCAGCGGCGGCTTAGCGCTTATGTCCTCGTCATGCTAGACTGGATTGATGGCACAGTGATCGGTCTTTCACCGTCGCAAAAAAACAGACTATCCGCGCTGTGCGCCGCGAATGTGAATGACGGCGTTAAATGGATTGAGCAGAGTGAACTGTGGGCACAGTCCAGAAATCCAGACAACTTTCGCGCGATCTTTCTGGCGTGCCCCAGTTCTCAGTACCACGGTTATGAGAGTCAGTTTGGGTTAAGGCTGACCGCAGGTGTGGGGCCGTTTTCTGCTTCTGGAGCGGACGCGAAAGAAGCAGAAAACGGCCGGGCGAATTCGACAGGAGTCTG
>JBDNHJ010000226.1:0-30589 GCA_041688835.1 Fuerstiella sp. | reverse complement strand
GACTTTGAACGAACCGAATTCGACCGTACATCCGCTTCCAACGATATACAAAGTCCTGATCGAAGCTTGCCCGGAATGGATGTCGGGATCTCTCCGCGTATTGGAAGGCGAATTGTTTCGAGATGAACGAATTGAATGGGATTTGTTCACCGAAACACGTACTGATGAGAAAGTGATTGAGCGAGTTCGACGTGACCCAGCCGTTGTGTTCGGCCCCTACATCTTGGCGGGCTGGGGCGAGCTTGCCATCGCAGCAGAAGAAAGCAGGCAGCGCGACGAACAGAACGGCGCGGCCAAAAAGGTGTCTGCGAGGAAGTCGCGGCAGAATAACTGGCTCTCATTCGTCGTGGCTGGGCTAGCGATCGCTGTCATCCCGTTCACTGTTCGGGCGACCGCAGTGACCACTTCGCTGGCCATTCTGCTGGGATTGGTGGCAATGGTCTTGGCTGGAAACTCGACCCACTTGGCTTTGTCAGCACGCGGCAATCTGTCTGCGAGTCCCGTGCTGCTGCGCAGTACTTTGGTTGGCGCCACTGTCTTCTCTGCTCAGGCAGCCATTTTCAGCCTTCTGCACTGGTCGCTACCAGCGTTGGGGATCGCCGTGATTGCAGCAACGGTCGCTGGAATTGCCTACCGCGTAAAGGCCGTAAATACTGATCAGGAAAAGTGATGTGTCAGCTGACGTGACTGCCAATGATAATGAATCTTCTACCGCAAGCGTTTCCGTTGAGCAGCGTCGGCGATCGGCTCAGCGAGCATGGTGGTACTCTGGCATACTCGTGCCGCTGTCGTTCGCTGCCTTGATGCTCGCTGCGTTGGCATTCGCTCTGATGTTTCATCGCGGAGAGCCTGTCGATCCTATTGTCGTCCCCCATCCTGATCCCCCTCTGTCTTGGGTAGATCGATTCAAGCAGCGGCTTTCCGGCGACAATAGCGTACCAAATGAAACAGCATCCGACGCGGCTCTTGCGAAGATCGACTTGGAGTTGCGACATGCCGAGTTCGATATGGAATTTGCTCAGGCCATGCAAGTCCTGCGACACCTTGAGTCTGCGAAAGCGGATTGGGACGAACTGTTTAACAGCACTCAGCGAGACAATGTCGGAAAGCGAATTGCCGGAAGCGAACAACTCTTGCTGCGATTTGCTGCACTCCGAAGTTTGCCTCCACCAAGCGCGCCGGAACAGATTGCACGAGACGTTTCCGCTCACTTGAACACCATTCAACAACGGGCGAAGAGTGCAGGTGACGCTGAGTCAATCAATCGCTCAATCGCCGATGCAGTAGAAACCAAGCAGCACTTCTTCATCGCATTCGAATTTCATCAGGCGCGAGTCGATCAGCTAAACGTGATCCGTGAATCTGCGGCATCACTTCCAGAGAGCGAATTCGAGCTTCATGCTGCCCTGTCGTTGCGAGCGGCGGCCCTTTTCAACAACGTGAATTCTGCCGCCGAGGATGCGGCTCAAGAGATGGCAGCTTCACTCGAAAAGGAACTCACGCAATTGAAGCGGCAGCGGGAACAGGCGGCGGCACTGGTTACTCAGCTCAATTCGCAGCTGACGAGCGTTGCGAACGGCGAGGCGTTAGATACGGCACCGGCAGGTCAAGGCCCTCTGCCACTGGCTTCGAGAGACGACTACGAGCGGGAACTCGATCGGATTCGCACGGATCTTGTCGCCTTCACGACTCACGGATACGTCCAGCCGGAAACAGCAGATCAACTTGTGTACCATAAAACCAAACGCCCGATGTCTTATTCTGCCCTGCAACGTATCGGAGCCTTAGCAGATTCTGAGAAGGGGCGATCAATTCTGTTGCGAGTTGGTGGCTCAAAATCGGCGACACAACAAAACGACCGACCGCTCGGCAACTTCCCGAGAATGAACTCGCTCGCCGAACTCCGTAAACCTAGTATCGTTGCTCGTCTCAAGGAATCGCAACGACTGCTGCGTCAGTATGGATTGCTGATGGTTGAAGATGGCCTCCTTTCCCCCTGAACTTCATGTCACAACTCTCTCCATACGCACGGTCAACATCCGAACGCAGCCAAAATCGGCACGCCACCAGTCTCTTTGTTGCTGTCGTCGCGGTGGTCTTCTTTGCTGTACCATGGCTAATTGACTCCAATCGTTTGCCGAAGCCCCCACCTTCTGTTCCACCGAGCAAGTCTCCGGTGACCACCGAATCGAAACCGGAAGCAAACCGGCCTGAGGTCGAGGGCACAGATCCTGTTGACTGGTCCGCTCGCATCGCAGCGATTGAACAGGAACTACCGGATTCAAACGACGCCGAGTTGATCGCACTGAAGCAGCGACTGCAGGGCGTCGACCGCATCTTGAACGAAGTGAAACTGTCGGTCGATGATGAAGCGTCATTTCAACTCGAGTTAGACAAACTCCAGCAGCACGCTGCGAAGTTTAATGCCGAATCGAAACGCCCAGCAGTCAACGCGGTGGGCTTCCCGGAACAACTGTCTTCCATCGCTCAATCGATCCTGATGGCGGAACAGGAGGCAGTCCGGCAGGCCCGTGAACAAGCGGAAGGAGAGGTTCGCAAGAAGAAAGAACCAGCGATCCGAAAGGTCCGACTTGAAGTGCGCGACGAGCAGGATACGGCTACCGACCTACGGCGACAGATTGCTCAAATGCAGCGTGAGCAAAAAGAGTTTCAGGCGAAAACCGCCCGAGCCGAGGCGTTACAACGCCAAAATTCTGATGTCGAACGATACCTGCAACCGTTCACGGCCCCCGGATATCTTCAACCCAACAGTGACAGCAATCCGTGGGATATCGAACGAACGGCGGACGCGAAACCGGTATCGCTCACCCGGCTAAAACGAGTGGGCGCACTCGAAGACACAATGGAAGGACTTGAACGGCTTTACATATTTGGCGGTGGCAAGAACCCCACTGTAAACAACAGGCGGCCGCTGGGCTTGTTTCCTGAATACTGGGCGCAGAAGTTGAGCAAGCCGGACATCCTGCAGGCCGTGAAACGTGCCCAACAACTCCTTCGCGATCATGGGCAGGCACTGGTTGAGCAACAGAAGCTATCTCCATAGCGGGAGTAGAATGACAACATGACAAACTCATGGGACCAGATCGAAAAGCAGAATAGACGAGAGCGGCTGCGTAAACGCTGGCGAATTTTCGGCGGCATCACGATGCTCCTCTTCTTTACATTCATGTACGGGGTTCCTCGGATCATCGGCCACGATGAGAATGAGCAAGCCGACAACAGCAACTCCACCGTGAAACCTGCGGAATCCATCATCGGTGCCAATGAGCCGCAAGCCAGTCAGCCGGTCGAGGACTTGCCTCTTCAGCCAGAGGGTCCAGAAGCTGCCGAACTCGCGACGAAATCATCATCTGAAATCGTCTCCCCTGTTGAGTCAGAAGTGGTCGATGAACCTCAACTTGAAATCGTGTCACCTCCGGCTGTGCGGTCCTCTTCCGTTTTCGAGACACCAAAGCCCGATCCTGAGTTATTGAGCACCGCAGAAGGATTGGAGGTGAAGGAATCATCTGAAACAGCCTCGCCTGATGAGGC
This sequence comes from Fuerstiella sp., assembly GCA_041688835.1. Taxonomy (GTDB): domain Bacteria; phylum Planctomycetota; class Planctomycetia; order Planctomycetales; family Planctomycetaceae; genus Fuerstiella. The sequence continues at coordinate 27,037 of JBDNHJ010000226.1, read as the reverse complement.
AGAAGTGATGAATGAACCACAAGCTGCGATCGTGGCGGCTCCCGCTGTGCGTTCATCGTCCGTCTTCGACACACTGCCGCCCGACCCTGAATTAGTGCGTACAGCCGAAACAATGAAGGCGAAGCTCAAAAGCCAGATCGAAAAACTTGACGGCGACAGCAACCGCCTTGAGAACTACGGTGGTGACAAGTGGAAACAGATTCAAACACTGGCCGAATCTGCTCTCAGTACGGACGATCTAACTATCGCCGTTGAGGAAACCGAGCGGGCTATCGACCAGCTTGAAGCGATGGAAGTCGATCTCGACTACGCTGAATTTCGGGAACAGGTACGTGGCCAAGATCCGCGTGAACTTCTCGCCGCAGTCGTTAAGTTTCGAGCTTCACATTCCGAACATCCACGATTGAATGAAGTGGACCAAGTACTGACGCCACTGTCGCGAGAGAAGTGGTTGACGCTGGCATCCAAGGAATTAAAGGAAGCTTCCCCTGACGATTCGGGATTCTCGGAAGGCTGGTTACCGATCGCTTCGGCATGGCAGCTGGTCGGCAACGAAGCCGAAGCACGTGAGGCTGTGCGACAGGCCATCGAAGTTCTCCCTCGGATGACGAAACCCGAGCGCGTCGTCGAATCAATCTTGGAAATCTGCCAGCACGAATTATTTGATCGTGCATCAGCGAAGCAACTTATCGAAGACGCAGCAGAAATGTGCGAGCAGGTTGCCTCTGGGCAGACCCGCAGTCACCACTTCGCCAATCTTTCGGGCTTAGCAAAAAAACTTGGTCAAGGATCTCAAGCGTCAGAACTACTTGGTCGCTCCCTTGCGCTAGTCGACAAAACCGGACTGGGCAGTGTATCGCAAAAATACACCCTGACGCAGGAAGCTCGGGCGGCATCGTGGACTGAGTCCCCCGAAACGATCTTCACGATCTGTGCGAAGATCGAAAAACTGAACTACCCCAAACCACTCGTCAATGCGAACGCATACGGTCACGCCGCGATCTCTGCGGCTCGGCGTGGCGACCGGACGCAATTTTTCAAAGCGATGCTTCTCACCGAAAACGCTCTCGCACCCGTCAGTATTTACGACTACCCCAACTACGCTTACACCGCTCGGCTTGCCGAAGCCAATATTCTGCAACGGCGTTGGAGAGCTGCTGTCATAGTTGCGAACAATATGCCCGACCCATATTTCCGGGCTTCGATCCTGTTTCGGGTCATGAAGAACGCCCCACAGGAAATCCGCGTTAAAAACTTTCCTGAACTATTTGAACGGTTTGCTGAACAGCGCTGGGCGACACCCGCTTGTGCCGCTCACACTGAGCATCGAGTTCGTTCTGGGGACAGCCTATTGTCAGTCGCTGAATGGTCTACTTCGCTTCCGCTGGCGTCACTACGGGCTGCCGCGTTCGCAGGCATTGCACGATCGGTTGGCACTACCACCGTTGCCGATGACTCACACGATGAAGTGCCGATTGTTGTTCCAGTCGACATCAATGATATCGATTCGCTGATGAACGAAGCCGAGCAAGTCGCTCATCAGATTCAGGAACCGACGAAGGCGGCTTTCGTTTGGCTACAAATCGCTCGCACTTGGAATTTGTTGGGCAAGACTCAGCGTTACAAGCAAGCGGTTGCAAACTTGGACGACAACGTTTTCGACACTTGGACGGACATTTGGGAGCAGCGCCCACCGGTGAAGCAATCCTACAACGGCGGATACATCGATACGAGCAAACGGCATCGTAGTGACGAGGAACGCACCGTTGAAAAAATTATCGACTGCCATCGATATCTTGCCGCGATGCAGGCCGACCTGGGAGATTCCGACGGAGCGATGGAATCGTGTCTCAACCTGGCCAATGCCGCAGGCTTTCTGAATTCGAAAGCCACTTTTGACGAGCAGAACTTTCTGTTTATCAAAGCTCTGCTCAACCGGCTTCACGGTGACACGAAGGTCGGACCAGACGCAATTTTGCTCGTCAAGTATCGCTCCTATGGATACAACCGATCGTTGCTGGCGGCATGGGCCAAAGACCTGCCGGGCTTACAAGCTGCGTTGCCTGATCTGGTCGAAAATTCACGTCGAAGAGGTAGCTCAGCAAAAGAACGCGCACAAGCTGTTCGGGGATATGGTGAATTAGCAATTCTCCACGCCGAACGAGGCAATTTGGCTAGTTATCGCGACGCGCGTCGTTCAGCTCAAAGCCTAATCGACCGGGGACAAGCCGGATCGGAAATGAAACTTGTGCTGGCAACGGCTGACGCACTCGCCGGAGAGTTTGCCCTTGCGGAATCAAATCTCATTCGCGGCACATTGGGTTGGTATGGAGACGCAAATCGACCTCGGAAACAACTCGCGATTTCCTTGGCAGCCAAAGGGCAGTGGGAAAAGGCTTTGGAACATGCCCAAGGCGTTTCGCTGTCGCAAGCTTTTTATCGAGTGGAAGCATGGACGGCCGTTGCGGAGGCCCGCCGAAACGATGAGTCTGAATCCCAGAAGCAGATTCTCGAGTGGGCCACTTCACTGGAACAACAGGTTGATAAATCGGCTGCCTTTTGCGGCTTAGCTTTGGCAGCAGCTGGTCGATAGCCTTGAGCGACGGCCCCCAACTTCTGACGCTCTCCAACGAAAGCAACGTGAGGTCGGATGCGACTGAAACTTGTCGCGATAGCTGCTTTCCTCTGCGCCAATCATCGTCGGGGCGGGGCCGGGTGAACCCCAACGATGACCGGCTCCGACGAAAGCAGCCTCAGCCAAATTTGCCTTGGGGAAGAACCTGCAAGTTGTTGTCAGACCAACAACTTGCAGGTTCGTGCGATTCCGCAATATCACGGACGCGATGTCGTCGAATGTTCTTCTGCAGCGTTCGCATGCGTCAGCAAGGCTTCGCACAAATCTTTCACCTGTACTGGAACCTGATTCGAAAGATCGGTTGCAATTCGCGGTACGGATATAGAATAGACCAAACAATTTGATGTGACGTGAGAACGTCCAGACGCTGCCTTCCGAAATATCGCCAATCGGAACTTCGGTTCCTTTCCAAAGCAGCAGACTGGCCTTCCGCGCCCCCGGTACGGGAGCGTCGGGCTGCGGTCTGTGCTTTGGCCCTTTGGCGAGGGTTCGGAAGCAGGCTCGGCTTCGACGCTCCTCTTCTATGGAGTGCCGCCGAGTTTCGTTTCAACCCGGCCTGGCACATACCATGACAACTCGACTGTATCTCGACACCGCTCGCATGGGTTTGATGACGCCCAGCGTCCAGCAGATCACTCGCGAATACACAAAGCTGCTAGCTTGCGAGGGCTGCTCACTGTCCTTTGAAGAGTTTCTTTGGAACGGCTCCGCTGCTTGGTCCAGCCAGTATAGAAACCGCTTTCCTGCGCTTGCCGAATGGGACAATCCGGACGGATTGAAACGGCGTCTTCGCCGACTAGCCGGCTTGAGCAACGACCTGCCAACCTATCTGGCAAGCCGCTCGTCGGAACTGTTCCGGATCGCTGCGCGTCTGGTATGCAGGAATGGCCGTCGAATCCTGACCACCGAAACAGAATGGCCAGGCTACATGAGTATTCTCGAACAGCAGTCTCACGTCACCGACGGAAAGATCATTCGCGTCCCCACGCCATGTCAGCAAGAATCGAATGATTTGAACGTCGTCCGGCAATTCGCCGAAGTGTGGCGTAGTCACAAGTGTGACGCCTTGTTTCTTTCGGCCATCAATCATCTGGGGCGTCGACTTCCTGTTGCGGAAATCATCGACGCTTTAGAGCCGCGTCCAATGTTCGTGATCATTGATGGTGCCCAGCACTTTGGTCACGTACCGGCAGAATCACTTGCAGAAAAATGTGATGTCTACATCGCCGGTTGTCACAAATGGCTCGGTGCAGGCGTACCCGTCGGCATGGCTCTGTGTTGTCGCGAAGCCACAGTCGCGGAGTTCGAAGCAGAAGTGAAGCGCTGTGTGTTAGACGGAACAATAACGGATCCGCTGCTCAGGCTGTTGGAACTCCACCGACTTCAAGATACGGAACATTGCGGCGAAACCGTCAACGTTTGTCCGCTGCTGAATTGCAGAGCGGCTGTTGCTGATGCAACGGATTTTGTCCTGTGTGGAAGTGAATTGCTTGCAAACAGAGTCAGCAACGCGAGAGCGATCCTCGATCAGCTTGGTCCATCAACATGGAAGCTCAGGACGTCCTTCAAGACTGGCATTCTCACATTGCAGGGGCACGACACAGAATCCCATCAGGTAGACCCCAAGTCCATTCGGTGCGTGTTTCAGGAACGTGGCATCGCCGTTTCGACGTTTGTTGGTGGAATTGTGAGACTGTCAATGCCAACTCGGTTTCTAACCGATACCGAACGAAACAGTGTCGTGCGATCTCTGCGGCGTGCCGCGTGACTGTTCCGCTGCGTCAGTCATTCCGATTCATCTGGCGTCTCAAGTGGGCGTGAGAACAGGTTCAATCTTGTCCAACGATCATTGAAGAGACTCACGTCTGTCGAATCAAACAGCAGCCGGAATTGAATCGTTCGTGAGCTATCATCCAGTGATTGAACACCAACAGCAGTGCCGCCGTAAATCCCGAAATCACACAACAGATCCTGCTCTGATGCCAAGTCAGATTCTCGCAGTATTCCAATGCGGATCCCCGCTGCTTCCTGAAGGTCTAGCCATCGGCGCACCGGCTCAACCAAGACGTCACCTTCGACGGGCCACAGCGCATCACGAATGATTGCGATGCGCTCGATCGGCAAGCCGGATTTATGCACGCGAAAGTTCAACTCCATACTGCTTCGGCCCGGCTGATCCTGCCAATAATTTGCCGACTTGATCCACGCAACTGATCGGTAGTGTGTGATCCCGCTCGTCAGTAGCCTCTCGTAGACCGTGCGCCACGATTCGGTCGTTTGGAAAATGACTTCGCCGCGACCTAGAGATTCGAGTTCATCGTCGATCGCTCTGAGTTTTAGCAACGAGAATTCTCGCAGCACGTCATTGCGTTGTTGTTCAATTCTTATCAGCCGCTGACACAAAAGAGTGTACGAATCGAAGAGTGCTTTATCAGCTGCCAGACCGATCGGCACACCGAGTTGTGACAACATTTGTTCACGTCGCTGTTCGCGAATGGCTTCCTGACTGATGTAGCTCACAAGTAAGCCGCCGAGGATCGAAACCAATACGCCCAACATCGGCAAATGGGTGTCCGACGGAGCAAAACTGCAAACAAGCGAAAACGTCAGCGAGCCGATGACCGAAGTGCCAAGGAACTGAAAATTGTAGAGTACTGATGGGCGATGTTTGTCATGCTCAGGGATCACGGACTCACGGTAGTCAGCCCTGACCGAAAGCGCAAGCCGAAAATGTCACTTCGTGTTTTGCACTGATGAGGCCTTTCATGGTACGAATGTGGAATGAACGATTCGTGGATTGCAATTGCTGACAGACGTGGCCTAAGACAACTTGTGCTGGAAACCAGACACGCAATCCGCTTTCTACTCAGACGAGCGTCGCGAGAAAATGCCGAGTGTTTCTGGGCAGTTCTGGAGCCGCAGCACGCGGAGTTCATCGAGCAACTGCGAAGGATGGGCAACGCCGCCGAAGCACTCAGGTGGCTCGAACATCTGGCCACTGACATCGGTCGCGTCGCTCCCAGCGAACTGCACATTCCGCAGTGGCTGCGCGACGATGTGACAATTCCCGACGACCGTGATAAGGAATGGAACTCATAACGAAGTTGTTCTTTCATTCCTTCAATATTGGTAACACATAACCACTTCTCGCTTGAGGGCCCCGCACTAGGTGTCGCGTCGTCAAGAGAGGTCGGTGGTCTCAACAGGTTTTAGAGCGGTACCGACCACCAGCGGATTTAAGCTTACGCTTAGAAGACGTGGGCCGCTTCCGTTGGGCGCTGTCGACAGCATTCTTCCAACGCGGGCGGGCCGCTGACTTTTCTTCGGAATTGTCAGCGGCTCGGCTGTGTTAGCCGGAGTCATCTGTTTTTGATGTCTCTGTTGAAAAGGAGAATGCCGAATGGCAACGTTAACGAAAGCTCACAAAGAACTCTTCAAACGGGAACCGGATGAATGCTTCGATTCATTCAATGATCTGTACGATCACTGCTCGAAGCAACGCGATCACTCAATGGATCTGTGGGAACGGCCACAAGACTTGACGCTGTCTCACGATCTCACCATGTGCGACGGAGACGGCAACGAGTTCCAGCTCAACGACTGGTCGTTTTCGCAGATGTGCCGGATGGCTGGTGTCAGCAAAGACACGATCAATCGCCTGTCAAATCGAACGGCCAGCAAAGCGTTCGAGGAGACTCTGCCGCGCTCTGAAAAGCCGCTGCAGATCCTGACGACAGGACGCGAGGTTCGGAGTGTTCACGGAGTGGCTTACACGCGGCTGTGGAATTCTGAGCTACTGGATGTTGTCGAAGAGTTCGCGTCTGACTTCCGTCCGCCACAAACGGCGATGGATAATGTCAGCACCGGACTCTACTGCGGTGAACAGGACATGTTCGCGTTCATGATCGATCCCACCGGATGGGCGGAAATCGATGGCGAAGCGTTCGCTCCTGGTTTCTTTATCTGGAACAGTGAAGTTGGTCGACGAAGTGTCGGCATTCAGACATTTTGGTTTCAGCGAATTTGTCAAAACCACATCGTCTGGGATGCCACGGAAGTAGTGGAGTTCAGCCGGAAGCACACAGCGAACGTACGTGACGGTCTGAACGAGATTCGCACGATTTTGGAGAACCTTGTTGCTCGTCGTGATGAACGTCGCGACTCGTTCGCAACTGTGATACGGAAAGCGATGACCGAACGTCTTGGTGCTGATTCGGAAGACGTGGCCAAAGTTCTGGCGGCGAACAAAATTCCGGGAAATCTAATCAAGGAAGCGATGGAAATTGCTCGGTCTCAGGGCGGCTTCACGATCTTTTCAATTGTGGATGCGCTGACGAAACTGAGTCAACGAACTCGCTACGCCGGCGACCGAGCGGAACTGGATGCTCGTATCGGGCAGCTGCTGTCGCTGGCGGTGTGATTATGGATCCTCAAGTAACATGGGATCTGCTCATTAATGAGTGGACTCAATGCAACTGGATCGATGTCCACGAATTGGCGGAAGCATTGCAGGACTGGATGGCAGATGGTGGATTTCCACCAGACACCTCCGGCGGAAAGTATGTCGGCGGTGAATGGAATCGAATCGTCGCACTGGCTGTGTGCAAGTTCACGCTTCGCACGGCCAACGCGGCACTGAATAGCCCAAACGGGATTCCGTCTGATGTTCCCTTCGCGATGTCTTGCCAAGACTGCAGCAATGAAGGTCCGAATTCGTACGACGCAGCCATCTCAGAGGGATGGAAGCTTGTGCGATATACGCCAGCGGGTTTGTCTGAGAACTTTCTCGGGCGATGCCCCGTATGTCAGAAGTCCGAAACCTGATACAGGTCACAGTGGACTTAGACGCGACGGATCGCGTTTTCATCAGTCATGAAGACGCAACTGATGCGACTCAGGTGAGCCGCATCTCTCTTTTTGTAATTTGTTAGAAAGTCAATGCTATGGCTACTAAGTCAGCTCCGAAGAAATCTCGTCCAGTACAGGAAATTCGACTGGGACGAATCCGCGCCGCGATCTGGGAAAACGAAACTCAGACCGGCACGCGACACAACGTAACGATCAGTCGAATTTACAAGGACGGAGAAGACTGGAAGGACACGGGCAGTTTTGGTCGCGATGACCTGCTGCTGGTCGGGAAGGTGATGGATCGAGCCCATTCGTGGATCTTTGCTCATGCAACGACAGCATCGCCGCAGAATGGAAACGAAAACGGTGACACGCAATCGAATGACGATGAAACGCCATTCTGATTCGCGTGACTCCTTTGCATGAAGCAGTTCAAAACCCCGAACGGACTTGTTTCGCTCTGTGAAACAAGCCCAGGTGGCCAGAGGTTTTTTCAAACGTTGTTTGAGACCACTGGTCACCACCACCAGGCACCGGCCTGGAGCGGATTCGAGCTGACGCTCGGAAGAAATAATGCCGCTCCCGTTGGTCGCTGGAATAATCGAAACTTCAAACAGGGAGAAAACATGAAATTCAAGCGACACGCAGAGCAATGGCAACGACTCTTCAAACACAAGGCAGGCCGCATAGATATCGAGATCTGGGGGCCCCGGATCGGCTGGAAGAAACGTGCCATCAGCGTCTGTCGATGGAGACCTTCAACAAAAGACCCTAGTGGTTTTGACCGGATTTACTGGTTTGAAGAACGCGATCTGGTCCATCTCGAAAAGTGCATCAAACAAGCCCGACTTTGGTGCAAAGCAGACAATGGCACGGCCAGCGAGGACGGCTGACCGGCAGTGGTGGAAGCACGCATTGACGTTAACGTCAATGCGCAACCCGAGCGGTCAAAAGCCGCGGAGCATTCGCGACACTGCGTCTCCCACTTCACTTGTCTTGAAATGAAAACTGTGACCTTGACACACTTTCATGTTCGCGTAGTTTCAGAGTAGGAGGTGCCACCATGCCGAGAACGAAATATCAGATCACTGCCGACGACTGCATCCATGCAGAACTCTATCTGAGTCGCCAGCTTCGAAACTACGAAATCGAGTTCCGAGACGATGCTGATCTATTGAACGCTGAAAGCGAATATCGGGATGCCACCAGTGGACGGGAAAAGACGAGTCGTGCCCAGCACTTAAACGAATGGTGCGAGAAGCACCTCACGTCGGCAGACTGGAATCGCCTGAAGTCAGCCATCCGCAAACGCCGCGAACGAACGCAGCATTTTGATGAACAAAAGACGCTCACTGTATCGGCCACATCTCATTATCTATTGTCGAAACTGGCTCAGCGTGACGATGTCACGTATTCCGAAGTGCTCGAACACTACCTCAGCAAAGCACTGAATTCGAACCGTGGCCGGCCACCACGGCGGCGGCAACCGAGGTAGCGAGCGGGCACTTCAAGCAATCTTTGTTCTTAGTTGCTGAATAGGACGGGCCCCCAAATAGTGCATGACAAAGGACGTTATTGTGCGTTAAGGTCGACAGAGGCAAAAACTCATCGGATCAGAAATACCGGCGAGCACTTGCTTGAATGAGATGCTGGACATAGCCAGCATCAGCGTGGGAAGACATTGAAGAAATCAGTTGACAAAGCGTTTGCTGCAAACATCGAGCAAATGCCGCAAGTAAGCCGATCGCCCGTGATTGTCGCAGGCAGCGACAGCGCCCTCCCCGTTCTCATTCAGAGTGCTGGGGCCGCCGCTCAGTTTGCTTGGGAAGAGTTCATTTACGGCAAAATTCGCAATCTTCATACGCGGGCTGCTTACGAGCGGGCGATTCGGCAGTTCTTGTCGCATTGCGAGGCGTTAAACAAACAGCTTCCCAACGTATCGCCCCGCGACGTTGGCGTCTACCTAGACGAGCAGGACTATGCACCCGCGACCAAAAAGCTACACCTGTCCGCGATTCGCCACTTTTTCGACACGTTGGTGACTCGGCACGTCATCGTGCTGAACCCTGCCCACTCGGTTCGTGGCGAACGGTTGCAGGTTGTCGAAGGCAAGACTCCCGAGATTACCGTTCCTCAGGCTCGAAAGCTGATGCAGTCGCTTGATACGACTCACGTTGTCGGGCTCCGAGACCGTGCCATCATCGCCATCATGATCTACACGGCCGCTCGCGTCGGAGCCGTCGCTGCACTTCGTCGCGGTGATTTCTACGACCTTGGCGACCAGCATTGTTTGAGGTTCAACGAGAAAGGCGGCAAGTCACGAGAGATTCCCGTTCGACATGACTTGCAATTGTCCATCGGGGAGTACCTTGCGGCCAGTGGAACGGAATACTCCGACAAATCGAAGCCGCTGTTTCGCACGACAATCCGAAAGACCAAGCAGCTCACACAGAATTCGATGACCGCTGGCGACATGACCCGCATGGTCAAACGTCGAATGAAAAACGCCGGTCTGTCGTCTCGTCTCTCTCCGCATTCATTTCGTGTCACTACGATTACTGATTTACTCAGTCAGGGCGTGCCTCTTGAGGACGTACAGAATTTGGCGGGTCATGCCGATCCAAGGACGACTCGACTGTACGACCGACGAAAACGAAAGGTGACCCGGAATATCGTTGAACGAATTTCGGTTTAGCTCCCATTCACATATTCCCAGACACCGATGGTTACTTCGGTTCACAGCACATTCGTTCTCGACGCGATTTCCTGCTAGAATGCCGTTTTGAAACAGATCGAACTCAGATAAATTTTTCATGATCATTCAACGTACGCAAGTGTTCGTTACCTCTGATTGGCACCTCGGTGGATCGCTGGATAGCGACTCAGACGACCAACTGAAGCTCGGCAGTAGCATCTTTCGTTCAGTCACACAGCTCACGAGCTTCCTTGACAGCATCCACGAACGTGCCGAAGCTTTCGACGGTCAAACACATCTTGTTCTCAACGGAGACATCGTCGATTTCCTGGCTCCAAATCCTGCGAATGGATATGCGCCTATCGCGTGGCAGAACGATGCAGCGATCATTCGGAAAGAACTCGATGACATTGCATCACGGTTTGTGGACGAAAATGGTCGGGGCCCTTTCGCGGCTTTGCGTGATCTTGCTCAATCGGGAGTTCAGATCGTTGTCCTTCTAGGTAACCACGATGTCGAGTTATGTCTCCCCGGTATCAGAACGAGATTCGCGGAACTCGTCGGCGGCAACGCAAATGTTCGATTGATCTACGACGGTGAGGCATATACCTGTGGAAAGCTGATCGTCGAGCACGGCAACCAGTACGATCGCTTCAACGGCGTCGATTACGACAGGCTTCGTCGTGAACGTTCTCAGTTGTCGCGTGGTGCGAGCATCGATGATTCTGAACGTGGCAAGACATTCTTCCAGCCACCCATAGGAAGCAGTATCGTCGTTGATGAGGTCAATCCGCGACTGGCCGACTCTCCTTTTTTGAATCTGCTAAAGCCGGAGTTCGGTGCTGCCATTCCGTTAATGCTGGCGTTCTATCCCGAGACTCGAAAATTCTACGAACTCGCAATTGCGGCGGGAAAGATCGCTAAGCGCGCCAGCGGAAATACTCAGGCGAAACAACCGGGATTATTGTCCGGTGCCCCGACGGTATCTCACACAGACTTGAATTCGTTCCTTCGAGAGGAGCTTGGAGACGACGCCGCAACTTTCCTCGGACCGCCGACTCGTCCGGGGCAGTTGTCCGGAGCGGCAAACAACTCGGAGTCCTTGATGAGTCGGCTCGCCAAATTATCCATGCTGGTCGTTGACCTAACGTGTCCATGGGGTCTCTACACTCAATTACGAAAGGGCAACGAAACGGAGCGGTTAAAGTGCGTTCGCATCGCCTTGAACCGAGTGCGAGACGGGGCTGACTTTGCTACTGATAAGGAAAAAGACGAATATCGACGGCCAGCTCAGACGATGATCGAACAAGGTGGATTTGAGGCGGTCGTTTTTGGGCACACCCACTTTCCGAAAGAAGTACAACTCAGCGGTGGCAAATATCTGAATGCGGGAACTTGGGCAGATGTCCTGCGATTGCCTGACGCCGTCAGTTCCGACGACGAATCAGAAGCCGATGTGGCGATCTCAACCTTTCTCGAAGACATGCAACAACAGAATTACGCCCCATACACCGTACGAAAGCAAGCTTATGTTCAGGCTGTTGTTGAAGAAAGCGGTTCCGTCGACGCATCACTGAACTATTACAACGGGGAATGACCAAGATGGGAGAATTCAGAGAAAGCGTCGGGCGGTTAGTGGTTGGTGGTCAGCATGTCGGTTCGGCGTGGATGGTAACGCCCAACATCGTGTGTACAGCAAACCACTGCGTTGTCGATTGCGAACTGAATGCCGACGTTGAAATTCAGTTTCAGTCAGAACGCATCACGGGCAAGGTCATCGAGAAGAACCTCGAACTCGATATCGCGTTGATCCAAGTCGACGCGACGTCACACTCGATAATTTCTCTAAAGTTGATTGCACGTCCGATAGCATTTCCAGTCTCGAAGCAGTTCGAGCTTCACGGTTATCCCGTTCAGAATGCAGAGTTCCACGCAAACGGACTGACACTTGGCGGGGTGGTTCGCAACGGTCATGCGGGTACGCAAGCAGGCCCACTGATTCAGCTTTATTGCGACGAGGGCGCGAGGCTCGGCGATCAGGAATCGCCGTTCGGAGGTATCTCCGGTTGTCCAGTGGTTATTCGTCCGAAAGACGAAGCGGAACCGGTTGTCATTGGAGTCATATCTCATCATCATTTGGCACAGGACGACATTCTTTTTTGCACGCCAATTGATGTCGTGATCGCCAAGTACGCACACCAAACGAAAAATGCGGAACTAAAATCGTGGGACGCTCTACAACGGGTTCTTCTGGTGGTGCGGGATGGTGAAGGATACAGAACCAACCTAGACGAACATTTGATTAAGAGTCTCTGGCAAGATGGCCTGACTGGACTGTGGTGCAACCTGCTAACAGATGAATCCTCTGCACTGACATCAGCGATAGAACGAATCGTCGTTCAGTCCCCCTTCGCTACCGCGAGACCGATGACCGACCTACACTTTGCTGGGGCCGCAGCATGGAAGTCTCGTTGCGAATGCTGCACGTCCGATTGGGTGCCAGTCGAGGATTCCACAATCAAAACGACTCTTGGAAAATATAGCTTCGTCGAACTGGCTGACGAAGAGCTACCACTTGGTGGAGAGTATTTCGATGACTTGGAGCAACTCGCCAGTCATCTGAGGATTCTCTGCAACGAGTGGGCGTTCAAACGACTTCGAGAGCGAGTAAGTGAAACGTTTGACAACCCGACCGGAGAACTCAAGTACAAGATCGCTCCTGATGTTGTCGTTGCGATGCGAAAACTGTGGGGTGAGTGGGTCAACATTCTCAGTGACGATCCGGGGACTCTTCATCATTTCATTGGTCTGATGCTGAGTTGCGATGGTGGAGTTTTGATGACGGATTCCGCATCAGGAACGGGGCCGGAAACGATTGATCGGTGCGTGCTTCGCGCCACCGTATTTGCAATGGCTCTATGCGTCGCTCTCCCTGAGCAACTCCAGAGTCCACGAGGAAAGTCGCCCGGAAATCTGGGGCAGGATGAGATGAGCGGTCACTCATCTGGAATTCAGACAATGAGTGGACTCACTTTGAGAATGGCCGACCGATCGCACAAGTGGAAGACGCCTTTTGTCATGTTGCCGCATCTTCAAGTAGCGTGGGAAATTTACCGCGTCGGTGAATCACGGTTTGACAAAGAAGTGAACGAATCCAGCAATTCGCTGAATCATGAACCAGCGAGTTCCTTCGTACTGCCGAGCGATATCGAGTTGCTTGGCGCGATCGCCGATGGCCTTGACAGCTTGAAGACCCTGTTGAGCAGTCGCTACACAGAGTTCTTATTGGGGCAGGAGCGGTATGTGACGGAGGCAAAAAATGTCAGCGTCTGAACCGAATCCCGTTGACGCTTTGGTAGCTGCCGTCATCGACAACGCTCAGGAACGATCGTTTGGAATTACGCGCGACCCCGACCAGTTATCGCAATCACGAACCAAATCGGCCTCGATGCGAGACACCCTAAGCCAATCTGCTGGCACAAGTTCGGAATTCAGGCCGGAAATGGAGACGATTCCACCGCCCGTTGGCATGTTCATCAAGAGCCATTCGTCATACGCGATTCAGGTGGGCCGTCTTGGTGGTGAGTTGGTCAGCGGTGAATGGGAAGATGACTACTACAGCACGTTGATTTCGCAGTGGCACGGCTACCAACAGTACGCGGCCATCGCGAGAACTTGGCTTCTCTCCGATTTCAGTGATGATCTGAATCTGTTTCTTGCCGGTCCGACGGGAAGCAAGGACGAGCGAGAATGGCAAAATTTTTCTCGTGTGATTGAACGTAACGATTTGGTTTGCCGAAAACTGGTGTGGCTGCCGAGTAGCAACGCCCATGAGTGGACTACCGAGCTTTCGGCCTTCTTGGAACGTACGTTCCTTGCCGAACCGTGGAAGGGATCAGCGACAACATCAGGTGTCAATCTCGACGCACTGTCTGACTCAATGGCCGACTTCGAGGCATGGCGCGAAGTTCTTGAGCGAGCTGAGTTTCGTTCTGGAACGCTGAACCCATCTGCGTTGGTGAGAGCTTTGCTGGAGGAACCCGGCGAATGAACCATGTCTACGCCAACAAAATCGACATACACAACTTCCGCGCATTTGGACCGAACTTCAGTCTTTCGATTCCACCCGGACCGGGATTGATCATCGTCTACGGAATGAACGGACTCGGAAAAACAACATTCTTTGAGGCCATTGAGTGGCTCTTGACGGGAAATGTACGTCGCATTGATGATGCAAAGGATTCGCGATCGCCACTTGCAAAACATCTAACGCGACGCGGAGCGGAACCGGGTAGCCACTTTGTTGCGGCGACCTTTGGCCCGGATGAAAAACGCATCAGTCGGTCAGAGACTGAGCAACCATCGGCAAATGAATTGAATAATTTGCTCGTGAGTTCCGACTGGACGCCGAAGCCAGACGACATTTCAACCTACCTACGGCTAACAATGTTCCTTCCTCAAGCGAGGAAGTTTCGCTTTGAAGAGGAAAAGCCGAAGGACCAGTGGCAATTGTTACGAGGACCAGCCGGGGTCGATCAACTCGACGTGATGCGACGGGCGCTCGGTGGTTTACCGACGAAGAACGCGTTTGACAAAGTTGCTACTGATTTGCGAATCGAGGTTTCCGCTCAGAAACGGGCTCTCGACGACTGGAAAGAGCTGCTTGAAAAGCGAGCAAAACTTACGAACCGAGTGACGGACACCCAGACAGTTTCACCTGAACAAGCCGAGTCGTTTCTATCCGATCTGCGAGAACAACTTGCGTCTATGGGCTTTCAAGCCGTAGCGGAACCCGAAGAGACTCAAGGTTGGACCTCGGAACGCAAGCTGTCGACGATCGTGCAGAGGCTTGATACGACCACCGATGATCTCAACAGCGAACTTACGACGTTGAAGAGCTTCTCTGATCTAATCAAGGAGTGGATTGCCGTTGGCAGTGAACTGGAGAGCGTTACGGCAAAGCTTGAGGCTACCACCACGCAAGTCAACGAAACCAACACGAAGGTGGCGGAGGCAAAGGATGCGGTCGGTAAACTGCTCCCACCACTTCAAGAGAATCAACGCGAAGTTGCTGAGTTAAAGAAACAGAAAGAGGCGGCAGATAAGACCAGTGAGGCTTTCGCACGACTGGAAGAAAGCCGGAAGACGCAGACAGCATTGCTTCAGGAGCAGAAGGGCCTTCGATCCTCAGCAGAAACATTTCGAGTTGCTAGCGCTGATGCTGCGAAAGTCGACCAGCGACGTAAAACGCACTCTGAGTCGCTTGTCCGTCTGACTACAGAACAGGAAAAGCTCGACGAACTTAGCAAACGGCTCGTTGCCTTTGATGCAGCAAGCGAAAAAGCAAAGGCGACTGACACCGAATTAGACAAGCTTAAAGACGAGCAAGACAATTCCATCAAGCTGGTGGAAGAGTTGAAGTCGAAAATCGAACAATGCAACAACGAAAGCAAACGGCTCAAACAGCAAAAAGACGACGCCTTGGCTGAAGCAGAAGCCATGACACGAGCGATCAAGATCGTTTGCGATCACATTGCACAAGACGAGGAAACCTGCCCGGTTTGTCAGGCCGAATACAAAGATGGATCACTGTTGGAGCGGGCCGAACGGTCAGTCGAAGCCGCTGGGATTGACACGGTAACAATTGACCAGGCGATTGCGAAGAACAAGTCCGCCCAAGCTGAGCATCAAGAGAAGCTGGAATCCTTACAACAGCGCATCAGCCAACTTCCGCCGTTGGTTAACGAGTTAATCCGCCAGCAGACCGCAAGGACTCAAGAGTCCACAAAGATTGAGCAAGAGCTTGCCGCAAGAGGGTTCGATTCAGCGACAGCACGCAATGAACTGAGCGCCGCCCGTGAGTCGGTAACGCACCAGATCAAAGAGACACGAGCCGCACTTTCCCAATTACCATCAGCGGAGAGCACACGCCAGCAAACTGAACAATCCCAAGCTGAATTAGCCACGTTGGAAGACAAGATCAACAACAATGAAACTTCAGTGAAACAGCTCGCAGCAAAGATCGAGCAGGATGAAACAATCGTGCAATCGTTTCGGGCGCAAATCGACCAGCCCGAGGTTGACCAAGGCGGTACGGTCCAACTTCTTGAATCACTGAAATCCAAGGAGGCCGCCTCGACAGCAAAAGCTGAATTTGCAAAGCAGGCTCACGAGAAGGCTGAAGCTGAGCTTGCCAAGCTATCGGCAGGACTTCGGCAGTATAAAACGGAACTGAAAACTCATCAGGCATCCCTGACGTCAAATCAGCAACGGCAAAATGCGTTGCGTGAGCGGTGGGAGAAAATCCTCGAAGGAACTCCCGACGCAGCAGCGCAGCAGCGTGCGATTCTTGACCGGGAGACTTCTATTGAAGCCATCGGGAGATTGAGGCGACAGTGCAGCCAGACCGCTGAGCGACTGGACGCTTGGCGTGCGAACAACCAATCCGTTGCTCTCGATTCGTCCATCTCTAAGAATCTCGAAAAAAACGACAACTGTTCAGAGGCAGAACTCACCGCGAAGCTTCAGGGTGACATTGCCGATACAGAAGCGGAAATTGCTCGTGTCGAGGATGTAAAGGATCGCGCCACAACACTCGCAAATGAACTTCAGGAGAAAGTCGATGAATTCAATGACCATGCACTTCGCCCGTTGGCGACACGGATTCAGCGTTTTCACGATGTCCTTTCTCCATTTCGGTACCAAATAGGATGGGAAGCAAGGACAAACCGAGGGTCGATGGAGCTTCGGCAATCCGTCAGCAATGAATCCGGCTTGGATACGAATACCTCCAATCCACAGGTGGAACTAAGTGACGGGCAAATGGCAGTGCAGGGACTTGCAACGCTTTTCGCCGCGAGCACCGAGTACAGATGGAGCCGGTGGCCTGCATTGCTTCTGGATGATCCCCTGCAAAGTTCCGACCTGCTGCATACGTCCGCATTCATCGACATTGTGCGTGGACTGATCACACAGCTTGGCTATCAGGTTTTCCTCTCATCACACGATATGGAGGAGGCGAAGTACATCATTCGCAAGTGTGAGCGTTCAGGGATCAGCGTCAGGAAATGTCATCTGCTGGGGCCGCGTTCAAATGGCGTTGAGTTCGCCGCGTCCTAAAATAAGCATCTCCGCTGACGGCGTATACGACTATACTTCCGGCTCACGACAATGTCGCAGCAGTCAATTCGACTCGATGACCATCGGGATCGCACACGACTGCTCGACGGCCCCAAGGTGATGGCTTTGGTGGGCTGATTGATTTGCCGCCCGCTTCAACAAGCCGTGCGAAAACGTCATCGACATGGTTTACTGCGAAACCAATTCGGGTCTCAGTCGTTGGTGTGGCGTTGTCGGCCAGCGGATAGATTTCAAATGTTTGGCTGTCCAATTCGGACGCAAAATGTTCCGGCCCAGTGCCGTGCCGATGTTTGGTGAAGTGCAGGCCAAGGGCTTCGTAGAAGCACGCTGCTTGCTCAACTTGCCGCGATCGAATCACCAGCAAGTTGCATCGCACGTTTGCGGTTTCCTTCTCAAGACTCATGCGGTTTCCTTTTCGTCGTCAAGTTGAATGACTTTGGCGGAACCGTTTGGAAACTGTGCCAGCAGTCTCAGAGTTCCACCAAGCGATTGGCAGTATTCACGAAGAGAACTGACCTTGATATCGCCGCGTCTTTCCATTCTCGACACGGCCCCCTGCTGAACGCTCAGTCTTTCCGCCAATTCGATCTGTGAAAGACCAAGCTCGCGTCGAAGTTCGGCCAAGCGAACCGCAGCCGGTGGCGAAGTTTCACCCCGCGACAACAGCAACGAGAGAACGCGATGACGCACCGCTTCGCTGTCGCCATAAGTTTCGTCGGCCCCTTCGCCATACTGAGCATCGGGAGAACTCGACACGCCGAATCCGTGCTTCGATTGCCATTGCACGTTGGCACTGTGGCCATCGCGAAGGATGTCCAGAAACCAAATGCCGCTCGCCTTCTTTGGCTTGTCCATCGATATGGTTGCAGCCGGGCAATCTTCGGCAAGTTGTTTGCCAAGGGTCTGAATTGGATTCTCATTCTTGCTCATAATCAACTCCGTTTCCGTCCTGTCCCAACTTGCTGAGAAGGATGTTGCCTTGCAGGTCTCTGATCTCAATGGCACCGTTGTCTCGAATCAGAGTGTTGTGTTCACGCGAGCGATACCGCACCAAATCAATCCGGCTCTCGACGTCCCGCGCATTGTCGGCCTGCGGTGGATACATCCTTCCATCGGTTTGCCAATTTCCAGACTCGTTCGGAATATCCGTCATTTCGTCCTCTACCACCGCCAGAGTCTCGCCGACTAGCGACAGTGCCGCCGCAGCCGAAGCGACTTCTTCGGCAGTTTGCATTCTCCTGACGAACTCCTGAAATCGTTCCTTTTTGCCGATACTCAATTTCGTTCACTCCTGATATTATTACACACACTGCATATTCCGTCAAGGTAATATCCGGGGCGGGCGTCCCCAGCCCTCCATCCAGCGCATCCGGTTTCCGATCAGCTATCGTACGACCTCGACCCAGCCCACTAAACGGGCGTCATAGCCTCGATTTTCGGAGAGGAAGCCTCGGTGAATGAGTTCCCGTTGGATCATTGGCTCCAAATTTTCCGTTAGCAGGGAAATCTGCGATTTGCCGTTGGTTGCAGCGGCTTCAAGTTGAAAGAGTCCGTCAGCTTGCTTTTCCCACGAAGGAATTCTCTGACCTGCGGCATCGATGGCAAGGGTGAGCATTTGGTTTCGTGTTTCGCCTCGCTCGCCTTGGGTTGTTACATGCCAGATCGAGAGTACACCCGTGCGTCCGTCGTCCGAGCGAACTCGAATGCCGATCTGTTCATCAGGCAAGCTGCGAAAGCGTTGCATGTACTGCACAACCACTGGGTGATCGAGACCGAGCAAGTCAATGTTCTTTTTCTCGATGGACGCATCCCGGTCTGTGGTGAACCTCAATTGATCGCCACCACCAGAATCAGAAACGACGAATGTGCCATCAGTGTCAGCACGAAATTTCTGGCCCTCGTCTTCCACGGCAGTACGGACGAAGCGGACAATTTCGTCCATGCCCTCCGAAGTGTCTGAAAATGGTTCGTAGTCGTCAAGTGAAAAACCATCGAGGTCTTGGAACAACTCGTAGACGACATGCCGTGCTTCGGAAGCATTCGACAGTGCTTGTTCCAGTTCAAGCCGCGTCCGTTTCAATTCTGGATCGGAAATTGCGGTTGCGTAGAGGCTTTCGTAGCTCAGGCGTTCGGACAATTGGCCGAGGATCTGTGAGCGAAGGTCTTCGGCGACCTCGCCATGTTCGTCAACCTTGCCCAGTGTCTTGGCGATCTCTTTCAGCTTGTCATCGAGCAAGAGGAAAATCTTGCCTTCGATCGTATCGGACAACACCAAATTGTAGACCTGAGCGGTGTGCTTCTGACCGTAACGATGAATACGCCCGATTCGCTGTTCCAAATCCATTGGGTTCCAAGGCAAGTCGAAATTGAAGAGTACACGGGCGTGTTGAAGATTGATGCCTTCTCGTCCGGCAGCCGTACAGATCATGACCCGTGGTCCGTTAGGTCTCTTGAACCGTTTTTCAGCCGCCAGTTTGGTTCCGTGATCACCACCCTTCAGCACAACCACGCCTTGGCCGGGGTATGCCTTCTCAATTTCCTCGCCCAACATTTCGACGCTTCCGAGGTAGGTCGCAAAGATGACCACTCGTTCGGATGAATCCTGCTTCCAGAGCGTGCCAAGCGCGTTGATCAGGTTTTGGACCTTTGTTTCCGTCTGGTTGGGAAACTTCGTGAGTAGATTCCGAATCCGCAGCCGTTCCTCCGGCAGTGCAAGTTCTACGGCGAGAACCGCAGAATCCTCGGATGCGGTGGTCGTCGTCTCTGACGAATACTCACTCGACATCATCGCCAATTCATCGTCATCCATCTTTTTGACGATTCGCCGTTTCAGATCTGCCAAAATTCGTTCGGTCTCGATTTGTCCGAGCCGGTCATCTGACAACTGAAATTCGCCCGTGATCAATTGACGTGATTCTGCAAAGACAGCATCGCGGGCCTCGATGTCGAGTTGGCTGTCGTGCATCAAGCCTTCCTGAACAGTCAACGCAATCAGGCGGCGACGAAGTGTGCGATGGACGGCGGCGAAGCTCGATGCGGCGATCTTCTGGAAGATCGTCATCACAAAGCCGAGCGCCCGCCCCTTATTGCCCTGTTGTTTGGCGAGGGCAAAACCATCCATCAGATAGACATTCAGTTCGTTGTAGAACTCTCGTTCCGCGTCCGACATCACGAATGACTCGGTATGGACTGACCGACGAGCGAACAACGTCGATCCGTCGGGTCGGCAGGCATCCGCTTTTGTGCGGCGGAAGATGATGGAGTTCAGCCGATGTCGATTTTCGAGCATGTCTTCCGGGCTGGTGAACATCGTTGGATCTAGCAGCTTCATCAGCATGTAGAAACGGTAGTGGTCACCTTGGTGCGGCGTCGCCGACAGCAGGAGCAGATCGCGGCTGTGATCCTTCAGCTTCTCGGCCAGCTTGTAGTTGTCCGACTTCTTTGTCCGTCTTCCCGATTTCGATGCCGTCAGATGCTGGGCTTCATCAAAGATGACCAAATCCCACATCGGTGCATCCATCAACCGCTTAACTCTGGCCGACCGCTTGAGCGTATCGACGCTGGCAATCAGTCGATCGTGTTTGGCGAAGGCATTCGATTTCCGGTCGGTCACATCACCCTGACTACCGAAGACCTCGAAATTGAGATTGAACACTTCGTTCAACTCTCGATGCCAGTTATTGACCAAACCAGCGGGAACAACCATCAAGGCTCGGTTCAGTTCTCCGCGGCTGGCGAGTTCTCGCAGAACCAATGCTGATTCGATAGTTTTCCCGAGGCCGACTTCATCGGCAATCAGATAGCGGCGTGGAGAAGCCGTAGCAATTCGATGCGTGAGTACAACCTGATGCGGTAGCAAGTCGATCTTAGCCGATGTCAATGCTGCGGCACTCTCGATCAACGGCAATGCGTGAGCTTGGTACGCAAGCCAAGCTCGACGGTTCCGACGTTCGCCCGCACCAACGTGCCGGACGATCTGTTCGGCACGACTGAGAATCGGCGTCAGCGAGACAAGCGGTACTTGCCGCTCACCGCCACCGAAAAACGCCCGCACGAAACCGTCGGTTGCAGCAGTGACCACGACGCCCTCACCGAACTCGGTGTGGCGGATGCGCTGTCCGGGTTCGAGGATTTGCTGGGCCGTCATATCAGATTCATCAACTAGGAAATCCTTGGGTGGTACAAGCCGAGGCGATTACCCTTGGTGTCGTGAATTTCTTTAAGATCGTGCTGTGCCCCGTTGAACAAACAATGACTCAGTGGGATTTGGTGCTTCTTGTGTTCACCGCTGCAATGCCAGTGCCATGCATCTTCACTGGTGCGATACGTGAGCCGATCCGGTTCGACGATCCAGAACACTAACGCTGCCTGTCCACCACCCCCGGCTACTTCGCGTTGGTAGTCCACGATCGCAGGGTAGATTGTCGTTTCCAACCAAGCCGTCGTTTCTTCCGGCGGCAGGGCGTCGATACAACCCTCAAGACCAGCCACCACCAAGGTCACTTCATTGACGAGTGGTAGATCGTCTTCCGGCCAGCCTGCTGCATAGAGTTGGCGCAGTTTTCGAATACTGATGACCTGCTGAGGCTGACAGAGTTTGTTCAGTTCGTCGGCATCCCACAGCAGGGAAATACCACGACGTGTCCAGAGGTCGTCGTTCACAAGGGGAGCGTTCATTGCGTTCATGCGTCTCCGTCAAGGTCAAAAAGCGAAAGCTGTGCGTCAGCTTTTGGCTTGTTTTTCGCCAACCACGACGAATAGATTTGCTTTGCACGTCGAGCTGCCGCTTTCATCTTGGCGTCGCTGCCATGTTTGCCAAACCAATCAAGCAGATCGTTGATGGCGGGATGCGCGACAAAGCTGCCGCTGTTGAGCGTGTCACTGACCTTGATGCCACTGTCGTCGTAACAGGCTCCAAGCAAGAAATACGACTGGTCGAAATCGCGTGACATTCCTCG
Source organism: Fuerstiella sp. (assembly GCA_041688835.1). GTDB lineage: Bacteria > Planctomycetota > Planctomycetia > Planctomycetales > Planctomycetaceae > Fuerstiella. The sequence goes on along the minus strand of JBDNHJ010000226.1, from coordinate 4,761 downwards.
ACGCGCCTTGCCTTTCCACTGCTGTGCCCACTCCAACGGATCGGTCACGGTGAAGATTTTCTTCGTTTCGGTACACCAACCCCGTTCGAGGAATTCCGACGGTGAAACACCGGTGCCACGCAGATACTTTTGCATCTGGTCGCGGTCGAGGCTGCTTTTGTCGGCAAACAGTCGCAGGAATTGCCGTGTGTACGGTTCCGCGAGAACTGGTGGAGCTTCGCTGGTCGTATCGCTCTCGTCGTCGAGAAGCTGATTGATACCGACGAGCGCATCCTTCACCGTGAATTCATCTTCGCGGCCTTTCTCGATGTAGACTTTGCCGTAGTGACGCGAGAAGTATTCGAGCGCCTTACCTCGTCGAATGACTTGCAGGTCCGCTTCGCCGAGTCCTTCTTTCTGATGCTGCTCGATGACCTCTTGCAGTTGTCGCACGTCGCGCATGATTTGCCGACGCAGCCGTGCCCAACTGATCGCTTCCGGTTCTTCAAGCTGCTTGCGGCAAACGTGAACAATGTCAAACTCGATTTGTTGCGAACCAAACGTTCCGGGTTTTGCACCTTCACCTTTCGTTTCGTCGCTGCGTATCGGATAAGCAGCTTCGAGGTAAAACCCGGCTTGAAAGAGACTCTCAAGGACCGCAACCCACGGCTCGTCTTCGCTATGGTGAAACGTGAAAGCCAAGATACCTGCGGGCTTTAGTATACGAAATGCTTCTCGCCAGCATTCGGTCAGGATCTTCTGATAGAACGCATCCGCGTCGTCTCCGTGTCGAGCGCGGTTCGCAACGGCTTCAAGAACTTTGGGCGTATGCTCGGAGTTGAAAATATCCGGATATACGTCCTTCAACGCGAGTCGCAGCCATACGTGAAAAAAATCTGCAAGTTCGGAGTAGTGAAGGAGTCCGCCGAATGGTGGGTCAGTTATCACCAAATCCAAGGTCTCATCATCAATCGCCGCCAAATCTGACGATGATCCACACGAGAGTTGGCACCCGTTCAGCACCGGATCGTTGGGGAGTGTTTTTTCGCTCTTCCCTTTTAATCCTTCGGCGACTGAGGGGGCCGAGTCGGCAAGGTCAGCGACTGAAACGAGTTCCCAAGGTTCTCGCTTCCATTCCAATCCCTTCATGCAGTTGGCAGTTGCAGACGCCCAATTTCCTCTACCGAGATTCGAGAACACCGAGTTCTCGATCATCGTCGACTTGGGGTGGAAATTGTTATTGCTTAGCATCGGGACCAGTTTGTCATAGTCCTTGTCCCAAATGCAGAACATGTTCTGGTTGCGTAGATACTGTTGGAATGCACCTAAGACAAAATCGATGGTTTCGCGAGAAGTGTTTGCTTGGACAATCCGTCTTAGCAAACTGGTCAATACCAGCAACTGACGCGAATTGAACATCGTCCGCCAATGCGTGAAGCCGTGGTTTGGGATGCCGCCGTTGTTCATATGCGTCATGAAGCCGTACGGTAGCTCGCTCACTGGCAAATAATCCTCGAAGGTAGAGCCACGTTCGTCGGACCATTGTGTACTCGCCGCATCGAACAATTTGTGGTTCGGTCGGTCAAAAAACCTTCCGCGGTATGGCAACTTTAGTTCGTCGCAGAATGGGCAATAACCTTGGGCGACATACATCGCCGTAGGTCCAGACTTTTGCGTTTCTCGGATTGAAGTCAGAACGTCCTGATCTCGACCACATGTCCGTTCTTGACACTTGAACTTCGACTTTCCCGGTACCGTTCCACCTTCTTTGCCGGTCGCGATTACTTCGTTTGTGTCTGGGCAAGCAATCGTCTCTGGCAGTTTGCCACGCACCTCGATCAGCTTAAGATTCTTCGCTCGTTCCGCGTTCCATGCTGCGGTTGTATCGGGCGTATCGGTCACGCTTCCGCCGAACCAGTTTCCGTCGGCGTCCTTGCCCGGCGATCCTATCAGCCAGTCGGGATGAACCAATAGTGTGAAATCAATCTTCTTGTTCTTCGCCTTGCCCAGCGAACCCGAGTTGCCGTCGTTGGCAGCCTTTTGATCCTGATGCTTTTGGTCGCAGTGTGGACAGGTAAAGTTTCCTTCGCCATCCATCACGGCATAGGGCTTCTCAGTTTCGGCAACGACCAGCATGGCTGCCGGAGCAATCCGAGTTTCCTTTTGCTCAATATCAAACTTCTCACCACACGATTTGCATTCACGATCTTCCCACGCTTTCACGGTCAACGTCTTCACCGCGACAACCGGACTCGACATGATCGGCGTCCGGTGATTGCACTCGGACGATTGACAGGGGCCATGCTTCGCCCAGAACGTGTAGATGACTTCCGGTCCTGCGTATTCGTATTCGGGTCGCTGCTCAGGTGAGAGTGATAACGGATTGAACTCCTCCCCCATCACTTCGCCTGTCGGCTTGTGTGCCCATTTGCCCTTGTGTCCACGAGGACAATCACAGGCGTAGAACGGCATGATTTGTGGTTTGACCTCGGCTTCGATTTCGTCGAGAAGCCGTTGCACTTCCTCCGGGTCTACCTGAGCCAACTCGTTCTTGACGACCAGCCACGCGACCGGGTTGAGGTCGTTGCCGTACATTTGCATTCCGAGACGACTGCCTTCGACAACCGTCGTCCCGCCGCCCATGAAAATGTCGGCCACCTTCAGTTTGCGAAAGGCTTCGTTCTTTTGATGGTTGCCGTAGTACGCATCCCACACCGTCTTGGCCGCTTCGGCAGGATCGTCCGGCGCTTTCGTCGCCGCCGCAATCAACATTGCTCGAAAAACACTCGACCGCCGTCGTGCCCACCACTTCGACATCTGATAGATCGGCTTGCCCGCATTGCCTTCAATGACCGCGACGTGATTGATGGGCAGAATTGGGAAATCGACTTCGAGACAAGTCTTGGGCCGATTCGGGTCAGAAAAGTCGACGGATTCTAAGTGCAATTCGCGACCAGCACCCACCGCCTCGGCGACTGCCTCTTTCAGAAGTTCCGCATTTGTTTTCTTCTTTGCCTTAGCCATCTATTCGCCGTTGCCTCCCATGCCGAGTGAGCATGACGTCGTCGATTTCTCGCGAGCCACCAAGTCGATTACGACCATTTTGTTGAAGTCAACAAAATGGTCTGGAATTTCGATTTCACGTTCCATTGTTTCCAATCCTATTGTGACAGTTCGATGAACGGGACAAAGACTTCGAGTAGTGACAACCCGCCGTGATGCAGAGTTGGATATCCGCCTGCGCTCTTCCACTTTCGTCGACCGAGAACATAGCGATGCGTCCCGTGATTTGTGGTCAACCGCAAATCAATTGGCGGTACCCACGCTCCATCGTCACTCTCGCCCGTTGCCGTGCGTCCGCTCTTGAACAGCTTCTTCATGTAGCCCACCTGCTCCTTATCAACGAGATCGGGAAACAGGCCGCAGGCGGCGTAGCCGTGATCGCTGGTGATGATCAGTCGTCGACCATGCGACAATCGCTGCACGAACTCCCAAAAGTCATCCGACGTGAGGTGTTCATGGGTTTCGCGGGCCAGCTTGTGCAGTCCCTCGCCCGGAACAGAAAGGTCGTGCATTCGTGCATCGGGCCAATGATGCCAAAACACGAAATCGGTTTGATTGCCGACCAGTCCGGTGCAGTCCTTCCAGTTCAGATTCGATGACTCGGTTCCCGCTCCAGTCAATAGGTGGGCACCGCCAGCACCATTGTTTTCCAATGCCGACCGCTGAGAAAACCCAAGCGCCTTTGCAAACGGCGTTGTCTCACACGGCAATTCGGCGGCACGTGGACCAGCGTCATGGATTGTATAACCACGCTCTTCCGCCTGCTGAAGCAGCCAGGGCGTCTCGCGAAGTGAAATGCCATCCAGAATCAAAACGGCTTTGCCCGCGTTGTTGCGCGTCCAGAAATCGACAATTGCCTGGCTTGTCTTGGGTACCGCGTCAAAGTGGTTCCACAGATCCCAGCACGAACCTGACAGGGTGTTTTCCAGTTCCGTGATGCTGCGATCCCGCTTCACCGATTCGGCATCGGCAACGGCGGGAGCCATCGGCTGAGAGAACGTCTGCCAAAGATGACCGGCAATGTCCGACCATGCTTGTTCCGGGGGATTGCTGGTGAGTGATTCAAGAAGATCGGCGGTGAACGTGGACATCAGTTGCCTTCCTCTTTATCCAGTTCCAAGCCATAGGTAATTCCGTCAGGCAGATGCTTGATGAGAGCTTGCAATTGCGCGCCGCTCATCTTGCCAACTTTCAGATTCACATTGAGGACACAGGTGGCAGCGCCAATGCCCCACGACTCGACTTGCCCCAACAGATTCAGGCCGGAAGTCGCCGGTGCGGAACATGGTTTTGTCGGAGCCGTTCCGTTGCCAGTTCCGCCAAACAGATTACCGCCGACATCATCGCCTGCGGATGTTCCGCCGGAAATCGCGTCGTCCGGGTTTTCGTGAACTTGATCCGTGCCAGCGGATTCAGTTCCACCACCAAACAAGCCACCCTCCGCTTCGTCGTTCGTACTGCCGGTTTTTCCGCCACTCACGGAAACGGCATCGGGTAGCAGCATGATGGTTTCATCGAGATGTTTGCCAGTCCCCAACTTGCCCTTCACTCGGTGCCAAGCGTTCTCCGCGTCTTCTCCCGTGTCAGTGAGCGCTTAAAACCAGCCATTGATGTGCGGGTTAAAACCGGCCACTGAGGGGTTGGGTATGTTGATCAATTTCGGCACGCGAAGTGTCGGGGGAGGTCCGCATGTCGAACCAGCTGTCAATGGCGACTCAT
>JBDNHJ010000225.1:0-26103 GCA_041688835.1 Fuerstiella sp. | reverse complement strand
GCGACAAACATTTTCTACGACACCAATCACTCGCCACACCAGCCCACTCATCCCAGAGTGTCTGCTATTTGCCGATTACTGATCTTGACATTTTTCAACACGGCGGACGACAGACGAACCCTGTCGCGCACCCGGGTGAAACCACCAAAAGTGAGTAACAGCGAGGCTGCGGGCTTCAAAGCTCAGAGGTGCGTCGGAAATCCGCACCTCAAGTCCGTAGAGTTTCGCCAGTGCAATCTGACGCATTCCGCCCCTCAAAATCTCTCAATGTGTCGCGAGAAAGATTCAAGCTGGAAACGGTCAAAGTCAATTCGTTGCTTTTTCGTAGCTCGGCGGTCTCCGCCGAGAAATCACGGTGGAGACCACCGTGCTACGTTTCCACAACCCTGAAACCAAGCTCTGACAAAACACGAGGCTCCGCAGCTTGCGCGCTGGTTCACGATGTCAGTTTGGCAATCGCCGTTCTTATCGCTTCGGAACGGTGAGCCGCTCGCAGGTGTTCTTGTGAAAGGCCATCGTCGTGTTTAACTACGCTTTTCTTGGGCGCATCCAGCGGTCCACGCCCGCGTAGAGCAATCGTCTAAAGCCAACAAATTCCATCAATGCATTGCCGAATGCAGCACGCGCTGCATCAGGCAATTCCCGACATAACGACCACCAAGATTGAACCATTGAAACGCAAAGCCAACCTCATCTTCCTGCTCACGATTGCTGTCGCAGCCTTTGCGCTTCCGGTGACTATCTTTGCTCAAGTATCAACCCCCCTGCGACTGATCCAGTCTTATCGCCCAAGTCCGAGAGCGCCCCTGAACTGACAGTGACGGACGTCGAGGCTGCTTTGGCGACTGTCGAAGAGGATGCGAAAATTGAGGACGCAGTGAAAGAACTGCTGCGTTCTAAGTACCCAAAAGCGATCGCAGCTTTGAAAGAGGTCGCCAGTCATTCGGAGGAGGCCGCAGAATTCCGCGAAGACTTGACGCGGGCACCGACCATGACCACGGAACTGCGAAATCAACTGCAGGAGTTGCCGTCAGCCGACAGTTTCAAAACCGTAACCGCATCCGGCAGCCTTGATGATGTTCAGGAAGCGCTGATTACAAGCAGAGGCGAACTCGCGGCGCGAAGCGAACAATTGGCCACTGTGACTGCTGAGTTAAGCGAAGGTGAGCGGCGACCGGCCGACATCAGCGTTCGAATTCCTGACGCTCAGCGCGAATTGTCGGAGGTTCGTCAGCAGATTGCGTCGCAGGAGTCTTCGAATGACGATCCGTTAGCGGGACGTGTCGCAGACCGGATTGTTCTGCAAGCTCAACAAACCAAACTGCTTGCTGAACTGGAAAAGTTAAAGCAGGAACAGTTGAGCATGTCGGCTCGTCGCATGCTGCAGCAAACGCGAAAAGAACTGCTTTCGCGGCAAGTCGAAAACGCGTCCGCTGCCGTAGCTGCGTACGAAACATCGATCAACAGCAGTGTGACGAAACAGGCGCGAGATATCACCGACGTCGCCGCAAAAGTGATGTCAGAGTTGCCCGAAGCACATCCAACGCCCGAATTGGCGGCTGAAGTGCAGCAACGCGCACAAGAGTTGGCGAACATTCTGCGAGACAAGGCGGCCATTGCGGCGGCGACGGCCAGATCTTCAGCAAAGCGACAGCGTTTAGTTCAGCAATATGAAGGGATCAGTAAACAGCTCGAACTCGGACAGCCCGACCACGAAATGGCAGAATACCTGCTGAAATTACGCGACCTGCTGGACAACCGCAGCAGCGATTCGGCCAAAAAAACAGTGGCCCACTCTTTCACAGACGCGGCTTGCCGCAGTTCTTGTCGATGCAGCCATTGATCGCACAAAGACGTTGAGGCCGACATTTCGAGGCAACTTTTCTGGATGAAGATCTCACCGAACCTCAACGCGCAGACTTTCAAAGATGCTCCGAGCGGACTGTCGTGGATGCTCAGCCCGCAGCACGGATGGGAACTGGTTCAATCGATAGGGGAAGTGGTACGGCAAGCTCCCTATTTTTGTGTTGTGATCTTGTGCATCGCAGTTGCGCTGCTGTTGCTGAAGGCGGCGTTGAAGCGTGCCGGAGATGGCGTTGGCCGTGTTTCTAAAGATCACTACGTCCTGACTGGAAAGGCGCTGCTGTGGACTTTATTGCTTGCTCTGCCGATCCCGCTTTTGTTTGGATCTATCGCACTGACGCTTCCGCAGCCCGACGCATCGCTGAACTGGCAGTCTGGCAGTCTGGCATCCGCATTGGGATGCGTTCTTTTGCCGCGAGCATTTTCGCAGCTTTCATTGTCGTCGCGTGCTGCTTGCCGGGCGGACTGGGGCAAAAGCATTTCGGATGGCGAACTGAAGTGCTGTTCTGGCTGCGGCGCAGCAGCCAGTGGTTTCTTGTCGTGTACGTTCCGTTAATGATGCTGGCGTGCTGCACACTTTTCAGTGAGGCAGCGAAGTTCATCGATAGCATCGGACGCATTGGCTTCGTTCTCGCACACGTCTGGATGGCCGTCTTCCTGAGGAGACTTTACTATTCGCCGAAAGGAACGTTCACGTAACTGATCCTCACGTCGAGACGTTCAGCCAGTTCCTTCTGTGTGAGGCCCGTTTCTTCTCGAAGCTCTCGAATGCGATTGCCAAATTGCATTTGTGGTGTACTCATCTGATTGATATCTGCACACCGCGACTTTATGCTAGGTGCATTTTTGGGTCAAACGGCTGACCCGAAAAAGAACGGGGCACGAAATTCGGATGGCTCCCGAACAGAAAGCACGAAAGAAAATCGACCATCAGCTTCAGCAGGCTGGTTGGATTATACAAAGCAAGTTGGAGATCAACGATCTGCTGACCGCCACGAAGACTCTCATTGGTTACATTGGTCAACTTGAAGCGGTCACTCGTGCTGATGCAAATGGCCTAGATCACAACGACGACGAATAGGGAAGCGGATCGTGCCAGACCAGCAAGTAGACCAGTTCAACATCAAAGGGAAAGACGCTGAGGCCGTTGGTGCTTTGGTCGAGGGCGGGTTTGTGGTTCGTGCCGGTGGCATAGCTCGTAAAGAAATTGTTCCCTCGGCGACCGACACGTTGACACCCGTTCGGGAACGATTGCTTTCAGATGGAATTTTGGAAGAGCACAACGGGCAATTGCGATTCACACAGGATTATGTGTTCGATTCTCCGAGCGGTGCGGCTGCGGCGGTCTTGGGCAGAACATCCAACGGATGGATGGACTGGATGCATTCCGATGGCCGAACTCTGAGCAAAGTTAAGCGTGTGTCACGTGAAAGCGGTGACTTAATGCTCAGTGAGTCAAAACGTCAGGAGATTCTCGCCAAACATCAGGAGTTGCTGAACGAGGGACGTGTCTACACGAAAGCCCAACTCGCTGAGTACTACAAGACCTTCAGGCAGCAGTTCGGCCCAGAAGCCTTAGCGGGGCTCGACGGCGAGGGGCTGTTGAATCGCATCCATGATCACAGGAACAAAGACAGCTTGGTTTACTGGCTGGAGTTCAAGAACGATGACGTGTTCGACACGAAACGATTTGGAAGCATCGCAGGCGGAAGTGCTTTGAAATACCGAATCTTTCGACGACGAGAAACCGGACATTGGCAGGCTGGTGACGACAAGAATAAGCCCAAGGACATTTCAGTTCAGGAGGCTGTTGCGTATGCCCGCACTCACCGTGACCAATTGCTCAAGGGTGTCACACTACTTGAAGAACTCCCAGACGATGCGTCTGACGACGACTATGCCGAGCTTCAGGACCAAATGGACGAACTCGCACCAGACGTGAGTAAACTGGCGTGGGGGCACAAGTATTTCAGCCTGCTGTACCCGGAAAAACTGGACGACTACCACAGTCCAGATTGGCAACGATTTCATATCCTCAAGCTGCTGCAACTGCCGCCCGATGGAGTAGGTCGATACATCTGCGCTGGACGCTTTGTTTCCGCCGCCAAGGAAGTAGAGCTTTCGATGAACCAATTCACTGCGACTCTGAACGCAGTACAGGGAAGGTTACATCGGTACTGGAGACTTGGTACACGGGGCAGCACAGACAAGGTAAGTCACTGGCCAATGATGCAGGAACGAGATTGTATTGCGATTGGCTGGAAAAAGATGCCGGATCTTTCATGGGTCGAAGCCAAGCGGGAAACCCGGAACAGACTCAAACAGAAAATTCAGGACACATATCCCGATAAGCACCCGTCAGCAATCGGTAACGACTGCTCTCAACTTACCCACTTTATTGCCGGGATGAGCGAGGGAGATATCGTCTTGGCAGCAGACGGAGCACAAGTGCTCGGCGTTGGACGTGTTACGGGTGAATATCGATACGAACCCCAATTCGACTTTCCGCATCAGCGGCCTGTTGAGTGGTTGAGTTTGGATGAGTGGAAGATGCCATTACCCGAGGGGCTGCGATCCACTGTGCGTGAAGTCAGAAAGCACAACGAAAACCTTGTCGAGACAGAACAGAAGATTCAAAACGGCTCCCCCCCGTCAAACCTCCCACGCCCGATCCCTTGATCAAATCTAACCCCCGTTTGAAAGGAATACCGGGGCGCATTCAGTCTGTGCTGGATCGCAAATCTCAAGTCATTCTGTATGGGCCACCGGGAACGGGAAAAACCTACTGGGCCGAAGCAGCAGCAATAGATCTGGCTTCCGTTTCAGCATACGGGAAACGATTCGAGGATTTGGATGAAGCTCAGAAGACTTTTATCATTGGCGATGACGAATCGGCAGGCGTTGTGAGGATGTGTTGTTTTCACCCGGCATATGGATACGAAGACTTTCTCGAAGGCTACCGACCTCGCACCGTCAATGATCAAGTGACGTTCGACCTTCGTGATGGCATCTTCAAAACGCTGTGCAAAAATGCGAAAGAATCGCCCGACCAGAACTTCTACTTGATCGTCGATGAGATTAACCGAGGCGATATTCCCCGGATCTTTGGCGAGCTTCTGACCACGCTGGAGAAGGACAAGCGTGGAAAGCGAATTGTTCTCCCGGTCAGTCAGGACGTGTTTACAGTTCCAAGAAATGTATTCCTCATTGGGACGATGAACACGGCTGACCGTTCCATCTCTTTACTTGACGCTGCACTTCGTCGGCGATTCGGGTTCGTCGAGATGATGCCAGATGGAACTGTTCTGCGTGACTCGAAAGTGAGTGGCATTCCCCTGCGTGCATGGTTCGACGCTCTCAATGAGCGCATTCGACAGCATGTTGGACAGGATGCTCGCAATCTACAAATCGGACATTCCTACCTGATGCAGTCAGGGAGCCCAATCAAAGAGATCGCTCCTTTGAAACGAGCAATTCGAGATGACATTATTCCATTGCTTGAGGAATATTGCTACGAGGACTACGGAACACTGGGCAGCATACTTGGGGAAGATCTTGTTGATGTTAACTCACAGCGCATTCGCCACGAACTTTTTGATGACGGTCAGGAAGATGTGCTGGTGCAGAGTCTCTTAGCTGCATTCCCGGAGATATCCACTTCATCAGAGGCCATCTCGTCCGACGAATCCTCCGTGGACGAGGAACCGGAAGAAGATGAAGATAACGGAGCGGCTGAAGAATGATTGCAGCCGCCCGATCCATCACGCTCTCTGAGTGGCAGACGCAGGGGCCGGAAGACTGCGACGAACTTCACGGACAGTTCCTCGACCAGTCCGATGCCGCAAAGTCCGTGGCCTCCACACTGGCGGCATCTCGGCTGCTGCAACTTACAGAACTACGCAATGGTCTTGAGGTGAAAGCATTCTCACATGTCGGTCGCATCCGAATAGGTGACTTGAGCATCACCGTGCTGCCAAAGTTGCGAGGTGCCTCACTGTTGAAGTTACTCCGCTATGCCTATGGATTTCGTCGGCTGAATCTGATCTCCGATACGTCGCATTTGATTGAGCCATGTGGGTTCGAGGACTTATTGGTCGCCCAATTGAATGCCGAAGCTCAAGAGCTTCTTTCTCGTGGCCTGCAACGATCATACATCGCACAAAACGAGCGATTGGCTTCACCACGTGGCAGAATTGATGTGCAAAGATTGGCCCTCGACGGCGGAACTGTCACAGCGTCTCTTCCTTGTCGCCATTACCCACGAATCGAAGACACACTTTTGAATCGTGTTTTGGTTGCGGGCCTCAAACTGGGCGGTTCGCTGGCGAGCAGTGCCACGCTTCGTCGAGAATCCAGACGGCTCGCAGCCCAGATCGAAGAACAGGTTTCATCTGTACGCCTCAACGCCGCCGTCATGGATCAGGTTGCACGCCAACTCAATCGGCTGACCAAAAACTACGTGCCTGCCATGTCGATCATCAGGCTGCTGGTCGAAGCTCAAGGTGTGACACTTGAAGGCGAGGCCGTTAAGAATCGATTGCCCGGCTTCCTGTTCGACATGAATGTCTTCTTCCAAACGCTGCTGTCACGATTTCTTCAGGAGAACCTGTCAGGGCACAGCGTCGTCGATGAGCACGGCCTTCGAGGGATGATAAAATATCATCCGGGCTTCAATCCTCAACGCAGGCAGTCACCGACACCAAGGCCCGATTACGTCGTGATGAAACAGGGATCGATCCGGGCGATCTTAGATGCCAAGTATCGAGATCTCTGGGAGAAGAAGCTGCCTCGGGAAATGTTGTATCAACTTGTCGTATACGCCATCAGCCATCAACAACGACCGGAGAGCACCATCCTTTACCCGACCATGAATCACCGGGCAACAGAAGCTCGCATCAACATTACAGATCCCATCCACGGAAATCCCATAGGACAAGTTTCTCTGCGCCCTGTAAATCTTGAACACTTGGAAACGCTCGTGTCAGATTCGACAGCGCATGGACGTCGAGAACGAAGGTTGTATGCTGAGCAACTTGCTTTGGGCACGACGTAAATACAGTAAAGTCAGGTTCCGACCGGCAATACCATGGCAAGCATCTTTTCGATATATTCACAGGGCGAGAACCGTGTAACAGCATCGTTCCCTGCTGGAATTCGTTCACTGTCTCTTGACCGCATTCATCGGCGTTTATGGGCGTTATTGGAGCAATCAGAGTGCCGAAGAAGAAATCCGACCGTTGCGTAAGTGGGAAACAGCAATCGCTAACAGCGTGCCACACCGTCAAAGATATTGAGACGGTTCAGCCGTTTCCTTCCAGCGGCGTTCTCGCCAAGAATCTCGGCCTACCATTGCCAATTCTCAAGTCTCAGATTGGCAAGGTCCAAGACAGGGCCTACTCCTACATTGTCCGCACAGTAAAGCTCGACCATGAAGGACCGACGTTCGAGCAGCATGGCTCAGCACCTAACTTTCAGGGTGGAGTTCTTACACTTTGCACCTGCAAGCATCAGATGCGGGCAACCCAATCCACTGAAGACTGGCAGGGAGTTTGGGTCGCTGGCTTCACAAGTCGCACGATCCATGCCGGAAGGCACTGGCTGTTCTACCTTGCCAAGATCAAGACTGCCCATGAGTCACACTCTGATCTTTGGTCAGGCATGAAGGTCCGATCAAGAAATGCGAAGGCAGCCGATGCGCACTTCCTCGGAGATATCTTCAAACCGAAGTCGCCTCTTCCTACAGGGAACTCACGCTTCTCGCCAACTCGATACATCACGCCCGCCGCTCATGCCCATCGGCAGCACAAAGGCGACAACGGCTGGCACAACGACATCAATTACTACCTTGCAGCAAAGTATCGACGTCCACCGTTGCTCGTCGCCGACCCTCAGCAGACGTTTCTCTGGGATGAACCAATGATTTGCTTTGCCGGGGATCACTGTCGCAATTTCCGCAAATGGTCGTCATTGCCGGAACTGGTTGCCCAGCTAGGGGTGGCAAAATGAAAAAGGCTGTGCTTCTTCGGGTTGGTATCGATTCTGGCTGTGGAGGAATCCAAAGCCCACTTTTCGACGATGGGACATTTGAGTTCGTCTGCATTCCAGACAACAAGCGAGTCAGCGTCCACAAGTACGGAACACTGGTCGGTAAGAACGGTCGTCCGCACTCGGGCTACTTCCCTGCCCGAAAACAGGAAGTTGCCACCGAGCAGCACATTCATCTCGACCCGGAGTTTGAGAAATTCACCTACGGCGATCCGACGACCCCCAAACGCTCATTACGAAAGTTGGAAGTGGGCGACTACTTGATCTTCTACTGCGGGTTGCAAGCGTGGGGCGAGGAAACCGGCTGGCAGACCGACGAGCCTCCTGCTCTATATCTCGCTGGCTACTTCGTGGTTGAACTGGCTGGCATGGCAGCGGACTTTACGAAGACGACGCTGAAGAAGGAGTTTGGCAAGAACTTCCATGTTCGCTATCCATCCGTCTTCGAGAAACAGCATGACGATCTGGTGTTAGTCAAAGGAGGGCCGGGAAGCCGTCTGCTGAAGAAGGCCACTCGAATCAGTTCAGTCGGAGCAGATTGTTCGGGTAAACCGTTGAAGGTTCTGTCTCCAGAGATGCAGAAGGTCTTCGGCACATTCGGAGGCAAGGTGTCAATCCAAAGGAGTCCACCTCGATGGATCGATCCTGCTTTTGTTGAGAAGGCAATCAAGTTTGTGGAGAAGTTACAATGACCTCCGACCTCCATGTCGGCTTCGACTTAGGTTGCCGATCTCGAAGGCTGGATTCTGGGGATTATGTGATGGCGAAACGCAAGACAGGGATAGCTGGTCGGTGGCGCATCAAATCCTTGACGGAATGGGATAACGACTTCATCGACGCCGAAGTGCCCGGCTACATTAACTTTTCCAAAAACGGCCTCAGTGAATTCCAATTCGGGTACGTGCGGTGCGACATCGACTGGGAAGAAACTGACCGTGATGACGAGCCCACCGTTGAATTCAGCTTTCAGGGCTTCGACGAAATGGAACAGACATCAGGTCGTGGATGGGCAGTGCTGGAAGACGGCACGTTGACCGGGGAATTCAATTTTTTTCAAGGCGATGATTCAGGATTTACTGCGGAGAAGAGTAAAGCGTGAATCCAGAGAAGGAAGAATTAGCGATCAACGCTCGTGTGGCAAACGTCCGACTTCGATGCGTTGAACGAGCCGACCTCGCTAAACTCTTTGAGTTCCAACTCGATCCCGAAGCAAATCGCATGGCGTTCACACACCCTCGCAGTGCGGAAGACTTTGACGCTCACTGGGAGAATATCCTCGCCGATTCAAGCGTGAGAGGTCAAACCGATTCGTTCTTGCCCTTCTGCCTTTAGTTGGGGCTTCTGATATACTCACTGTTTCGCATCGTCACCATTGCGAAACTTGATCGGTTTCTGGTTCAACTCAATTGTGTCGGACTTGGAGTAGAACATGACATCTGATTCAAATAAAAAACATGCCGAGCCTTCTTTGCCGAGCTTTTCGGTACTTGCCCTCGGAGCTGTAGCGGGGCTTGCTACTGGATTCATCTGCGCCATGCTTCTCATATACGTCGGACTGATGGGTGAGGAAAAAGGCAGCTCTGGTGCCCTTGCTGTGATATTCGTAATTGTGTTTGGACTGGTCGCTTGGGTAGCCAAAGGTGCCACGAGTATTGGGGGGCGAATCTCACTCATAATCACATGCCTTGCCGGTTCCATTTGCGGTCTTGTTTCGATGGGAATCCATCATCTGATTTGGAATGCTGTGGAACCATGGAGTGGAGTGGGAGCAGTCATTGGAGGAGCAGCCACAGCGCTGATTGTGAACAAAAGAAAGTCCCAGCGATGAGGATTCGACTCGGCTTCTAAGTCAGATGAGATCACCCGGCGTTCGGAACACATGTGGATCGCCATGGAGCATTTGAACCACGCTGGGTTACACGATGTCGCCAAACAGGTGGCTGAAATCGCCGAGGCATCCGAGCGAAAACTGCATGAGCAGCAAAAAGCGAACCGGCCTGCACGAATTCCTGACGATCCACCGACCAGAACGGATGATTGTCGGCGGAGCCGACGGTTTTCAGTTTTCAGTTTTCAGTTTTCAGTGTTCAGTGTTCAGTGTTCAGTGTTCAGTGTTCAGTGTTCAGATCGGGGGCGGAAGCCGAACAAGACTCCCGAGCCGTGCATCCAAGACAGCGGCCACCTTACCGATCTGGAACCAGCTTTCGCGCCAATGTTAGAAAGCGATGGCAGCAGGTGTGACAGCGAGCGCGCTGCAATCCGATCAGGCGCAGATACCAAGGCGTATCGGAATAGCCGGCTCGAACACTGTTTTTGTGATGGCAGTACTTGCAATCCATATCATACCGTTTCGTTTGGCGATGGGTGCGGGGCTCATTGAGCCTTACGCTCCGCATTTGTCTGAAGACTATTGAACGAAACTTTTTTTCACAGGTAGACTCAAATTGCTATCACACGGCCACATCTGCTTGTGTGATTCGGAATCATCCGGCGCATTCGTCATATTGCGAACGTGCGAATCATTCCCCTTAATGTTGCACCGCACGCCAAGCGCTAAGATTATTCGACAGGCAAGAATTGCACAGCGTCAATAATCACATAACCGTCTGTCCCTGCTGTCGTGATCGTGACCCGCCCGGTGTCTGCGAATTCGAAAACGCCCACGCTAACAAAGGCTCCGTCAATCGGTGGTTTGACCTGTTGGTTGACGGTGGCTTTCACCAATCCATTGGCAGTGGCGATGTTGACCGGGACATTGGAGGCGCGATTATTGTTGGGGGCATACGACATTCGGACTTGGTAGCGGCCGGGCTGTAGTGTTGCGGTGAAGGTTGCTTGTGCATCCTGAGTCTGATTGTTGTCGTTGTGCTGATACCCCGCATCCACAAACGGTTTGTTGGCACTGGATGATTGCCACTGGCCAGTCAACTCGGCCTGACGATCATCAACGACGACTCCGGGCAGTTTTTTGGATGACAATGAGTACTGACTCGCATCATCCAGTTCCAGTACTTGCCCGTCGGCAACCAAACGTTTTCGCAGAGATTCGTAAGGCAAGTTTTGGAGTGCCACGTTTTGATCGAGGGCCATGCACGCGGCCGTTGCAGCAGATTGCCCCAAAATCATAAACACGGGTTCCATGCGAATCGAGCCGAACGCAATGTGGCTGGACGACACGCAGACAGGGGCCAGCAGGTTTTGGCATTCGTCCAGTTTGGGGATGATCGAACCGTAGGCGATTTCGTAGGGGCGCGGTGTCTTGACGCCGATATCGCCTTCGTTTTGAACCGTTCTCTCTGGCGTAATGTAGCGTTGCACGTTATGCGAATCCAGCGTGTATGATCCCATGCCGACCGAATCGGGAGTCTCTTTTTTGTCTAAGCAATCGTGTTCTGTCATGACGTAATGGCCGATCATCCGCCGAGCTTCTCGAACATAAATCTGGTGCGACCAGCCACCGTTGTCTTTGAATTCGTCTTTCGGCAGGCCCCATTTCGACATCGCTGTTCTGACGTCGACCGGCACGCGAGGATCGTTGGTCATGAAGTACATATATCCCTTTTGGTAGACTTCGTGTTCGTGAATGATCTGCTGACGCCGTTGATAACTGCCTTCTGGGTAGTCGTAGTTTTTGCCGATGTAATCCGTGCTGAACGGACCATGATTGTTGGTGTCGGTTTTGTGGTTCGGCATCGGATCAAATTTGCCGAACATCTGCCGCCAGCCATTATCGAACACGCGCAGTAAAAGTTCATATTCCGATGCGTCGTAGCCTTCTGGCTTGGAAAACGCAATCCGATTTTCTGCTGCATTCGTTAGGCACATTCGAAAGCAGTACGCCTGAATTCTTTTGTCGGTATCTCCGCGGTTTCCGGGGGGATCTGTGCTGATATTTTTTAGCACTCCACTGCTGGGATCGCCCGGTGTGAGATAGGGATCAGTCGCATCTTTGAACCAGTGGGAATGATGCAGGACGCCGACCTGAATTCCGTTCCACTGTTCGTCATACACGGAATTCGCTTCGCGTCCCACGTGATAGCTGACACCTGCGGTGGCCAGTAAATCGCCTTCGTAAGTCGCATCCACAAACATCTGGCCGCTGTAGGTATTGCCGCTAAGCATCCGAATCGATTGGATTCTTCCATTTGCTGTCACGACACCGTTGGCCGTGCGATCCAGCCATTCATTGCGCACAATAGGAATGTCGTATTCCTTGACGAAGTCTTCGAAGATCTGTTCTGCGACATGGGGTTCGAACACCCACATTGTCCCCGGACCGCCTGGGGCCTCGGGGCGACCTTGGTTTTTGTTCCCAAATTCGGCTTGGTCCTGCCATGTCCATGCCTCCGGCGATTGATAGTGATTCCAGACGCGTTGATAGAACTCACGGCTGAGTCCTCCAATGGCATTCTTATTGCCGGAATCCGTCCACCCCAATCCGCCAGCGGTGAGTCCGCCCAGATGTTTGTCGGGACAAACGATCACGGCCGTTTTGCCCATCCGTTTCACCTGCACGGCAGTGGTCACAGCCGCACTTGTGCCTCCGTAAATGACAACGTCGGCGGACGTCTGATTTTCTGCCACAGCGTTCTCTGCGTGCTCGACGCACAAAGTGAGGGCCATCAGCAACGCACACGAAAGTCGAAACATAGAAGTCACCTTTGGATTTGGGCTACGAAATTCCGCAGGGAAATTCCGAAGCAGAAACGCGAAAGTTTTCGTACAGCAGAGCAACAGCGGATGGAAGGGCGGTGGGGTCTGAGTTTACTGATCTGCTGTGAGAAGTCGATTCAATCACTGACGAATTGGATGTCATCGTCGTCGCCAAGATTTCGGGTTGCCCGAAATTGTCGAACGGGCACTCCGGTCCGTTTGTTCTGGGCCGCCTCGACGTGCAGCGATGGAGCAGTGAAGTATTCAGAAAAAGTCGATTTTCGCCGTGAAATCGACTTTCAGCCGGTTTTGTTTTTTGTTGTTTTTGACAGGCTGGAAGCCAATCCCACGGTTGGGGTGCGAGTCACGAAAACTGCGGAACAGAATCTTGGCGATTACTATCGTTTCGATCCATTGGTGGCTATGGTGCTGGATGAGTGATGCCGTTGCTGATGGTCACCAATGTTTGGCGAGGAAACCATGGACTCGAAGAACGCCCGCTTGGGGCTCAAGCTGTTTTTTGTGTATCTGTTCTTGTACGGCGGATTCGTGCTGATCAACACTTTCTCCGCAGAGACGATGGAGATGACGCCTATTGCCGGTATCAACTTGGCCATTCTGTACGGCTTCGGGTTGATCGTCGCCGCGCTGGTGCTGGCTCTGATCTATGGCGCGCTGTGTCAAGCAGAAGATGCTATGCCAGCCGACCCTCAGCCGGACAGTGCTACAGAAACAGCCTCCGATAAGGAGGACTCGCAATGATTCATGTAGGTTCTTCAGAAGCGATCTTGCTGTTCTTGGCATTCGTGGGATTCACTTTGGGCCTCAGTTTTTGGCTGGGACGCAAAGGGCAAACGGCTGAAGGTTACTTTGCCGCTCACGGCCAAATTCCATGGTTCATTAACGGAATCGCGTTCGCGGGCGACTATCTTTCTGCTGCTTCGTTTCTGGGCATCTGCGGCATGATCGCAGCCTACGGCTACGATGGATTTCTGTATTCCATCGGCTACCTCGCGGGCTGGATCGTGGCTCTGTTTGTCGTCGCCGAACCCATGAAACGCCTCGGTAAGTTCACATTCGCCGACGCGCTGGATGCGAAGTTCAACAGCAAGGGAATTAAGCTGGCGGCTGGAATCAGCACCTTGGCGGTCAGTATTTTTTATCTGATTCCGCAAATGGTGGGTGCTGGAGTGTTAGTGCAACCGTTGCTGGGACTTCCGCACTGGGCGGGCGTGGTCATGGTCGGTGCCGTGGTCATCATGATTGTGGTGACGGCGGGAATGGTTTCGACGACTTGGGTGCAGTTTCTGAAGGGATCGCTGCTGGTGTTCTTCAGTGCGATTCTGACGATGCAAATTCTGGAGCGAGGTTTCGAAGTCAAACCGGGCGGCATTGATGGTTACGAATTCCAGGTGCTCGGCCCGCTTGGAATGGAAGAGATTCCGGCACGTGTCGGCGAAGTCGATTCGGGAGTCATCACAGGCACCAAAATCAACATGGCCTCTGCTTCTGTTCCGTTTGTGCGAGTTGACCATGCCGAAGGCGAACCCACCTATTGGACGATCCGTGACAATGGTGACAGCACTGTGATGTTGTGGGAGACTCAAACCCTGCGAAGTCTGGAAGACGGTACAACGCTGGTGAATGGTCAGCTGCTGGGAACCGAAAAAGGGGAACCGGAATTGCATCCGGTGGGACGTATTTCCAAACTGCCGGATGGCAAGACTTCGACCGGACCACTGGGACTGACATCATTCTTCAGCACTCTGCAAAACAGCGAAGTGATCCTCTGGAGTCACTTCGATCTGAAAATCGAAGGCGAAACTCCCACGCGTGTGTATTTTCAAAAACCAACGCCGGGTAGCCAAGTGCTTCGACCCGGCGAACATCCGAAATTCGCCGGAATTCGTAAAGACGATCTGTATGGCAAACTGAATTTCCTGTCGCTGATGCTGGCTCTGTTTTGCGGCACAGCTTCACTGCCACACATTTTGATTCGTTATTACACCGTGAAGGATGAATCCAGTGCCCGCAAGAGCACGATTGTGGGGATCGCCAGCATTGGATTCTTCTACGTCTTGACGTTGTATCTGGGGCTAGGAGCCATGACTAGCGGAGCGATGGATATCACCGACAGCAACATGGCGGCCCCGTTATTGGCGCAGAGCATGAGCACTTGGTTGTTCGCCGCCATTTCGGCCATCGCATTCACCACCGTTTTGGGCACGGTCAGCGGATTGATTCTCGCGTCTGCCGGTGCGGTGACTCATGACCTGTGCAGCAGCTACCTCGGATGGGAAATGACCGACGCTGAAAAAGTGCGACTGGCAAAAATATCGTCCGTTGTCGTTGGGCTGATCGCCATCGCGCTGGGAATTCAGTTTCAGGGCATGAACGTCAGCTATCTGGTGGGTTGGGCGTTCAGCGTGGCAGCATCCGCAAATCTGCCAGCATTAGTGATGATTTTGTTTTGGAAGGGCGTCACCAAGCAGGGAGTCATCGCGGGCATCTTGGTCGGAATGATCAGTTCCCTCGGCTGGATTTTGCTAAGTGCAGACACGTTCAAAGATGTCTACAACATCCCCGACCATCTCGGTTATACGCCGTTCAGTCAGCCCGGAATCGTCACCATCCCGTTGGGCTTTTTGACGTTGATCTTGGTGTCACTGATGACTCGAAAGCCGGCAACAGCGGCGTAAAGAATTGTCCCCGATAGCTTCTGTACGATGGACAGCGGGCTCTGGTTACTTCGAAACACTTTGTGTTTCGTCGGGTTCGACCACTCGAACACCGGGTTGGATACCGTCATCTTCGGCGACAGGCACGTCCGTGCTGGACCAGACCGATGTCTGAAACTTTGAGACCGTTTTTGCCTTAAACCATTCTGCAAGGAATAGCCCCAAGCGGATTCGAATCTGCGGGATCAGCAGTAGAAATCCGCAAGCGTCGGTCAGGATTCCGGGCGTGATCAAAAACGCCCCGGCCAGTAAAATCATGACGCCGCTGACGATATCTTTCGACGGTGTCTGCCCTTGAGCCATCTGCTGGTGAATGGACTTCCAGACTCGCATCCCCTGCTGTTTCGCAAGGCTGGCACCGACAACTCCGGTGATCAGCACCAGCGCAATCGTCAGTAGCAGGCCTGTTTGCTGCAGCATTTGGCTGAGCAGCACCAACTCAATCAGTGGTACCAGCACAAAAAATAGAATAACGCGTCCCAGCATAGTTACCTCAGCCGACATCACGACTGTTCTTCGACCAGCGGATCAAAGGAGTGTTCTCTTCGCAGAAAATTTCGGCGGAATAGGTGGCATCGGCTTCCAGCCCGTGACAACGAACACACAGGCTGGAAGCCGAGGCCACTGAAGTTATCGCTGCTGGTAATTGATGGCACAACCGAATTGCCGCGTCTTCGCGACTGGTACGGGTTTGCCGACCAGCAGCGCGTCGACAGCATCAATCACATAGTGATGTTGCACGAGTGATTCGCTGCGGTTGTCGTCGAAGGCTCCTGCATAAACCACACGGCGATTTTGATCCAGTACGAAGACATGCGGCGTGGATGTCGCTCCGAAGGCGCGTCCGACCTGTTGATTTGCATCACGCAGGTAGTCGAATTTCATTTGACCACCGCCGGCGCGTTGCTTCATGGCGTCGAGGTTTTCGATGGCTCCGATCGTGCTGTTGAATCCCACAAATTGAACACCTTGAGCGGCGTAGGTTTCTGCGAACTGATTGAAGCGATTTTCATAACCCCGGACGCAGGGGCACTTGTTGCACAGGAATGCCACGACAACCAGTTTCGCGTCTTTGTAGTCTTCAAGGCTATGCAGCTTGTCGTCGGTTCCCGGAATATACTTCCACGCCGGTGCTGGCTGACCGATTTCAGCAGCGTGGCCGATTACGGTCGACAGCAGCAAAACGGGCAGAAGACATGTGTTCGATTTGATGTGCATTTTGGATTCTCAGGAAGGTAATTCTGTGGCTCGTGGATCTCGACTGGGAAACGGTCCACCAAAGTCGCCGAGTCTAATACGATCGGTCGCTGACGCTGAAATTCAGGTCTGACACTGCGCTACCGTGTTGGCGAATAATCGGTGGGCACCAAAAACACGGATTCAACACCTCCCTTGATCAGAAGTTTGCCATTCTCTTCGGATGCATCCCGTGCGGCTTGCCAATCGGGGTCGGCACCAAAGTTCTTAAAGCTGGCATTGCGGCTGTCTTCGTTTTTGAGAGCCAGTAGATAGATCAGCTTGTTGTCGCGGCCATCTTCTTCTGAAGTTGGTGTCCAATAGGCGAACTGTGAGAGCCCGTGTTTGTCAAAGAGTTTCGTGGTGTGGTCTCGGAAACGAGCATTCAGCCCGTCGAGTTTGCCCGCGTTGGTTGTGTATGTTCTGAGTTCAAACAGTTGAGGCACTTCGGCGGCCGCGACTTTGATCTCGGGTGAGTAATCGGTGGCTGTCAAAAAGATAGAGTCGATTTTTCCGACAAGTTTTCCGTCTTTGACGGATTCTTTGTATGCGGCCTTCCAGTCTGCGTCACCAAGAAACGCTTGCCAAGACGCTTTGTTGGCGGCGATGTCGGGAGACGAAATGACGTAGATCAGCACGTTGTCGGTGTTGTCTTTGGGAACCCAATAGCCAATATTCTGGAACCCGTGTTTTTCGAACAGCTTCACCGTGTGGTCGCGAAAACGGGCGTGCAGTGCATCCAGTTGACCTTCGTTGGCGTGGTAGGTTCGCAATTCATAGCAGCGCGTGTCTTCCGCAGTGGCGACAGAAAACAGGCCGATGACGGCAGTGAGGCAACAAGTCAAAAATCGCATGTAGGTATCTCCGATGGATGTAAACGTAGAATGGTCGAGTGAGTCGAGTGAGTCGGTTGAAGCGAGTCGCCGCGCGTTGCACTCGACGCTGTAGGTTACCAGCAGTTTGGCATGGGGCAAAGCCTATGATCGGCGGCGAGGTGGTGTGGCGAACGGCTCAGGTTTCAAGGCGAAAGCCGCGTGGTAACAAGTGCGTCAGGCGGATGGCTTCCGGGGGTTCGTCTGGTTGATCCAGATTGTCCAGTAATAGCGTCATGTCAGGGTTGAATTCATACAGAAACTGACGACATGTTCCGCAGGGAACAGGTTGTCCTGTGAGCGAAATACAGGTCACGACGATGTCTCGCTGGCCTGCGGCGATCGCTGCACACATCGCTCCGCGTTCCGCGCAGATGGTGAGTCCATAGGATGCGTTTTCGACGTTGCAGCCGACGAAGATATCGCCGGCTGCTGTCAACACGGCGGCTCCCACCCGATAGTTCGAATACCGCGCGTAGGCGTTCGCCCGCACTGTTCGCGCTGCCGTGACAAGTTCTGGCCAACGTGGTGGTAAATCTGTGTTTGGAATGTCAGGCATGGCTGGCAGCTTCTTCTCCATCGACGACCGAAGTCGAATCGGACTCTGTTGGCGCGCTTGTTGTTGCGGCGGCTGGTTGTTCAACCGGTGAGTTCAACAGGTCGACCGACGTGATTCGATTCAGGCCCGGTGTCGAAGGCGAGTCCAGTGACAAGTTTGGCACCGGCAATTCCGGCGGGGCTTCGATTGGTAGCCGGACCATAAACACGCTGCCTTTGCCAAATTCGCTCTCCAGAAACACGTCGCCTCCCAGCAGGCGCGACAATTCGCGAACGATGGACAGTCCGAGTCCTGTTCCACCGTATTCTCGTTTGACGTGATCACGTTCGCCTGCTGTTGTTGTTCCTTGGCGGAATTTTTCGAAGATCGTCGCCTGTTCGTGCATGGGGATGCCAATCCCCGTGTCTTCAATGCAGAGTTCGAATGTGTCCGGCGAAATCAAGACCGAACTGACTCGAACACGTCCGCCTTCGGGCGTGAATTTGATCGCATTGGATAAGAGGTTCGTCAGGATTTGCCGAATCTTCCCGGCATCTTGGTGGACGTCTGGGATTGTCGTTTGCTGTGTACGAATTCTGAGTTCGATGTTCTTCTGATCAGCCAGCGGCATGATTTGATTGATCTGATTTTCCACGATATCCGTCAGTCGAAATGTCGACGGTTGAATCTTCATTTGCCCGCTTTCGATCTTCGCCAGATCCAGCAGGTCGTTAATTTGCACCATCAGGTTGCGTCCTGACGTTTGGATGTTTTCGACGTACCTTTTCTGCCGGTCGTCTAGGTTGGCCGCTGACGACAGAACGTCACTGAATCCCAAAATACTGTTCAGCGGTGTCCGCAATTCATGGCTCATGGTGGCCAAGAATTCGTCTTTCAGGGCGTTGTTGTTGAACAGTTCGAGGTTCGCCTGCGCCAGTTGGTCGACCTTAGCGTCTAGGTTTCCATTGACGCCACGGAGTTCGTCATTCACGGTTGTCATGTGTCGCAGCATGCGATTGAAGGCGTGGCTGAGTTCTTCGAATTCGTCGCCCGTGTTGATTTCGGCACGCAGGTTCAGGTTTCCGCGAGCGATCTCGTCACTGACATCTTTCAGATGCAATACAGGCTTGACGATGATGTACCGCACAATAATGTAGGCCACCAGCATCGCGATAAACGTGGTGACGATTGCTGAACCCAGCAGGATGGCTCGATTGTGACTGAGCTGATTTTCCACACCTTCCATGGGCATGCGGACTGTGGCCATGCCAACCAGATCGTCAAGGTTGTACGCGGAAATTCTGTTTCCGTTGTGACAATTCAGGCACGATGCCACGGCTCTGACTGGCTGGTAGTAGT
Source organism: Fuerstiella sp. (assembly GCA_041688835.1). Lineage (GTDB taxonomy): Bacteria > Planctomycetota > Planctomycetia > Planctomycetales > Planctomycetaceae > Fuerstiella. The sequence goes on along the minus strand of JBDNHJ010000225.1, from coordinate 6,799 downwards.
TCAGATATCGTTTGCCTTCTGCGTCGTCTTCGAATGTATGTTTCTCGATTCCACCCTGTTCGAATTCCTGAAACGCTTCGTGTTCAATGTCGTTGGCCAGGACTTCGCCCTTCAGGATCAGACCCCATTCGACATCCAGTCTAAGTTTGTCTGCGGTTCCCAACCGATCCAGAAAGTCGGCCGCCAGCAGGTTGTCAATCGCGCCTGATTCTTCCGGCGTTTGAGTTTGAGTTTCAGTGGGGGCCGTGGATTGGTTCACGTGCATGCCCCACTTCTTGACATGCTGGCGGTACATAATTTCGGGCACGATCAGGTCGCGTGCCTTGCCGATTTGCTGCGACTCAACAATGCGTCGCGTTCGATTGGCGTAGATCCAAAAGCTGGCTGTGATCAGAATCATCAGCGCAGCACCGAACAGTAAGCGGCACTTTCGCTCAAGGCTGGTTTCCCCCAGCATCTTCTTCAGACCACGATAATTGATCACAGCAAGGCTTTCGTGGACATTGGATTTGTCACCAAACGGCGAACAGGGTTAGGAACGGAAAGTTTGTATCATATTCGAAAAAGAGAACCGCCGGATGAATTCCATTGCTGTTCGCTGCCAGCCACTGGACGAAAAACAGTTATACTGCACACGGGGCAAGCTGAGACATGCTTGATGTTTAACCCGTAGTCGCAGACTAGGTTTCCGGCCTAGTCTGCGACTACGGGTTAAACGATTGGCGGCTGGTAAAAAGTGCCGCTGCCCCAGCTGGAGTCTAACGAACCAACGGCAACTCGAAAACGTCTTCCGTCGACTTGGGCGGAAGCGCTAGAAAATCTGCAATGCTTCGTAAAAACATCGTTCTTGGAATCACCGGGGCCAGCGGTTCCGCCTACGCCGTCAGGCTGGCTCAGGCGCTGCTGCTGGCGGATTGCGAAGTTCATGTCGTCGTCAGCGACGCGGCTCGCCAAGTGGCCTTGCGAGAACTGGGGACAACATTGCCGCCGGATTCTGCCGATCCGCCAGCGTGGCTGCGGTTTCTCGAAACAGCCTTCCAAAATGCCCCGTCGAATTCATGGGGCATGCCTGACGTTCAACTGCCCGTTGACAGTCGGCTGGCGGTGCATTCGTTTCGTGACTATTCGGCCGGAATCGCCAGCGGCTCCTTTCTGACGGACGGCATGGTGATCTGTCCCTGTTCCATGGGAACGCTGTCGTCGATCGCCAACGGTGCATCCACGAATTTGGTGCAGCGCGCTGCTGATGTTCACCTCAAAGAACGCCGCCCGCTGGTGATTGTTCCTCGAGAATCGCCGTTGGGAATGATTGCTCTGGAAAACATGACACGTCTAACTCAAGCCGGCGCGACGATCCTGCCTTCGATGCCGGGCTTCTATCACAATCCCGCCAGCATCGCGGACCTCGTCGATTTCATCGTGGCCCGTATCTGCGACCACTTGAAGGTTCAGCACGCGTTAATGGAACGCTGGGGCGAAGACGGATAACGGATAACGGATTGAGCAATGTGACTCAGGAATTTGCGGAAATCCGGCGAGCCCGTGCCGCCCACCAGTAGTCACCACAGCACAAAGCCGATATGAAGCCAGATCGCACATCCTCGCGCACTCTGGTTTCTTTTTCTGTTAGCACTTATGACGACTTCCGCACGACAATCCACGGGTATTGCACGTCTCGATCAGGCACTCGGAGGAGGCCTGATTCCGGGCACGTTAACAGTCGTGATGGGAGCCACCGGAATCGGTAAGACTCAACTGGGAGTCAGCTATTGTTATGCCGGTCAGAATCAGGAAGGGCAGACCGGTATCATTTTCGATCTGACCACGCGTGGCGATTCACAGAATCAGGTTGAGTATGCGGAACGCATGTGTGACTGGACGTTGCGACAGCGTCAATTGATCGACCGCATCGACCCGGCCATTGTGTGGGACAAAGAACAGATCCGGTCTGACTATCTACACGTTTTTCATCGCGGTGGTCGCCGCGTGACGATCGGTGAGATGGAGCCGCAACAATGGCAGGAATTCAAAGCCGACTTAATGCGGCGACTGGATCAGACCATCGCATTCTTCTACGGTAATTTTGTGCATGGTGTTCGTCGGGCTGTGATCGACGGCGTTGAGCCCACGGATAAGGACGCGGACTCCTTTCAATTTCACTTGTTCGATTATCTCTATCACCAAATTCTGCGCAAGGAGCATGACTGGCTGGCGCGCGACCTGTTTCGTGTCCATTTTCGCTCGCAACAGGAACTCGTCGAACAAAATCCGTACAACCATCAAGATATTGGCGGGATGCTGTTGTACACCAGTCATGAAGTCATGCTGGACGACTTGATTTCACGCCCAATTCAGTCGGGTGACGTGCTTTCGAATGCGAACACCATCATCATGCTGGGCAAGACACGCGACGGAAACAAGATCGGCCGATCGATGTACGTCGCCAAGCACCGCAATAGCGCCTGTGAAGATTCGATTCTGCCGTATCAGATTACGGAACGGGGCATTGTGTTCGATTGAAAGTGTGGTGTCAGCAAGGGGCATGATGCGGGCCACAGAACTCCAAACGAAACTTCGCTGCCAATGTGACACACCATTGCTATACTATTCAGCAGCAGTCGAACGCATCGACTTCGGACCTTTCCTATCGTAATTCAGAAGATGTCAGACGTGCCAGAAAATCCAAACGAAAATCCATCGGAGCAACCTGAAAGCCAGGAAGTTCGTCACAGCCATGTTGGAGCCCTCGTTCCGTCGCATGTGGCCACCGGGATCTTCAGCACCGGTGCCGTGGTGTTGCAGGGGCAACATGAATTTATTGTCGACTTCCTGTTGCGAATGCAGCAGCCTCAACAGGTGGCGGCCCGCGTGGTGCTTCCGCCGCAAGTGGTGGCTCAGTTTATTCAGGCACTGCAGGAAAATATTCGCAAGCATGAAGATCGATTCGGTGAGATTATCCTGCCGACGCCGGCTGTGCCCGATCCAAACGCCCCCAAACAATCCGCTCAGGATTTATACGATCAGCTGAAATTGTCTGACGAAAACATGAGCGGCCAGTATGCGAATGCCGTAATGATTGGTCATACCGCGTCCGAATTCTCGTTGGACTTCATCACCACTTTCTTCCCGCGATCTGCGGTTTCTGCGCGAGTATTTGTTGCCACGCCGAATGCCAAACGGCTGCTGGATTCGCTCAGACATGCGTTTCAGCAGTACCAAAATCGACCACAAAATCCGAATCCCCCCGAAGCGCCACCGGAAGAACCACCGTCGTTTGATGGCGGTTACCATCCGGAAAATAACTAAGCGAATTCCGGATTGGCGGCGATCCATGCAGTCAGACGTTCGGTACGGCCCAATGCCAGTGGAATGAAGTCCAGCGCCTGTTGCAGGCGGTCGTCTGGTTCGGAGCAACTGAAGCGCAGGAACCCGGCTCCGGCTTGTCCAAAACATTCGCCGCCCAAGCACGCGATGCCGAAGTCGTCGTCGGCACCTTGCAACAGATACATCGCCAGCCCGTGGCTGCTGATACCGAATCGGTTGCAGAGTTCTGATACGTCGGCGAACACGTAAAACGTTGCGGTGGCGGGAAGTGTGCGAATGCCGTCAATTGCGTTCAGACCGGCAGCCAGGAGTTCAACCTTGGCTCGAAACAGTCCCATCACTGCATCTCGTTCGGCCGCATCGTTTTGTAGCGCGGCCAAGCCAGCCAATTGCACTAGAGGCGGCGTGCAGGATAGTGTCGTGTTGATCATCAGGCCAATGGATTGAATGATCTCCGGGGAGGAGACGCAAAAGCCGAGTCGCCAACCGCTCATGCTATACGACTTACTGAACGTATAGGCGGCGACTGTGTGTTCCAACATCCTTGGCTGAGCTGCCAGTGAATGATGGCGTCCTTCCCACACCATGTGGCAATACGGTTCGTCGCTAAAGACGGCGATGCCTGTTCCACGGATGAGGTTCGCGATGGCCTGCAGATCGTCTTCTGTTGTGACGCCACCGGTTGGGTTGTGTGGCGAATTCAGGAAGATCGCTTTCGGGGCCGGGTCGTTGTTCAGAAAATCTTCGATGTCCGACAATTGCGGACGAAACTCGTGCTGCAGTTGCAGCGGCTTCAACACCATGCGCGCGTTGCGGCGATGAATATTCGGCGGATAGGTGGGAAAGTGGGGACTGAAGACCAGCACCCCATCATTGGGCTCCAGAAATGTTTCGCAGAAGTACTGCTCGAAGGGCTTGGCTCCGGGCGCAACAGCGATGTTCTCCATTTCTGCTGGGATGCCGAATTCTGAGCGGACAAAATGCGCGGCGGCCTTGCGAAATTCCGGCAAGCCCAAGGACGGGCAATAGTGCGATTCGTTGTTGTGAATGGCTTGCAGCCCCGCCTGTCTGGCGGCCGCCGGGCTATCAAACGGACTGTCCCCGATTTCCAGCTCGACAATGTCCTTGCCAGCGGCCTTCATTTGCTTGGCCAAGGCCAAGACGACAAACGCGCCTTCAGCGACTAGAGATTTTGCAAACCGGCTGACGGCTGGTGTCATTGAAAGTCTTTCGGTTTGGGTTCACGCCAACGGCGACCTGATTTTGCCAGCATGCGATCCGCGGCTGCTGGGCCCCACGTTCCGGCGGGATAGAATTCTAACCCGGCTGATCCCGATTCCCAAAGCTTCAAGGCCGGGTCGACGAATTTCCATGCCTCCAGCAGTTCATCGCTACGCGTGAACAGCGTTGAATCGCCGCGAATGACGTCCAATAGCAGGCGTTCGTAGGCTTCTGGTAAATGGGTGGTGAAGTGATCTTCGTAGTCAAAGTCCATAGCAACCGGTTGCACCTGATACTGCATACCAGGACGCTTGGTGGAAAAGCGAAGAAAGATCGATTCCTTCGGTTGGATACGAAGTACCAATTGGTTGGGGCGAGCTTCGACGATGTTGCACAACTCTCCGTCGCATTCCACCGTGCTAAACAAATTGAGTGGTGGCTTTTGCAGCGTGATGACAATTTCCGTCACGCGTGTTGGCAGTCGCTTGCCTGTTCGCAGATAAAACGGGACACCAGCCCAGCGCCAGTTATCGATCTCGACGTGCATGGCGACAAAGGTTTCGCGATTCGATTTCGGGGGCACTCGATCTTCTTCGCGATACGCCACGGCGGGTTGTTTGGAAACCAGTCCTTCGGCATACTGAGCTCGAATCGCCCAATCACCGACGGAAGCCGCACCGGGTCGCAACGCCTGCAGAACCTTCATCTTTTCGTCGCGAATTTCACGAGCCTGAAACAACGCGGGTGGCTCCATTCCGATCAGGCACAGCAGCTGCAGCATGTGATTCTGTAGAACATCCCGCAGTGCTCCGGAGGTGTCGTAGTAACCGCCGCGACCGCCTTCCATGCCGATCGATTCTGCCACCGTGATCTGCACGTTGTCGACATGGTTTCGGTTCAGCAGCGGTTCAAAGAACGCATTTCCAAAACGAAACATCAGAATGTTTTGAACTGTTTCTTTGCCCAGATAATGGTCAATGCGATAGATCTGGTCTTCCTGCAGCCGACCGGTCAATTGTTCATTCAAGATTTCGGCCGATGCCAGATCATGGCCGAATGGTTTTTCTACGACGACTCGCAGGCGATCGCTGTGTTTTCGATCTGTCGGAATCATGCCAGCGAAATCTAGGCCGCGCACTGCGTCGTCGAACAAAGACGGTGCTGTTGCCAGATACACGACACGTGGCGATCCGTCGGCCGTTTTTAACTGCTGTTCAAGTTCTGTTGTGGCGTTGTTCAGAGCGACATAGTCGTCCGGGGTGCTAATATCGACTTGCCGATAGAACAGCTGTTGAGAAAATTGTTCCCACGCGGCCATAGTCTCGGCATCGGCAGAGCTACCAAGAATGGATTCCTTGAGCTCGTTGCGAAATTCTTCGTGAGTTTTTTCGCGGCGAGCCACTCCGATGACGGGGCAGCGTTTGTTGAGATACTGCTGGCGAGACAGCTGAAACAATGCTGGAATCAGCTTGCGAGCCGTGAGGTCTCCAGACGCACCGAAGATAAGGATGGTTGTATCGCCTGCCACGAGGCTGGGATCGGACATGTCGTGGAACGCTTTTGGTTAAGAGAAACGACCGATTGCTCGGAGGCCGTTGAAATAGATGTCTTGCGGAAACGCCTGCGATGCGAATGTTAGAGTGGCTCACGAAAAATGCGAGCTCAATTCAAGAACAGATGTGGCAACAATTGCTGGTGTTATCAGCCGCAGGGCGTTAGCTCGTGGGTGTCCTGAAAGTGGCTTCGCGAGGGAATCGGATGGCCAGATAGCCCCTTAGGAAAGGTGAAGAATTTGTCTTGGGATTCGCTTGCTGAGTCGAAACTGCGCTGAAGACAGATTTCGGGTGCATTTCGAGTGTCTTTAGAGGGGGCGGCGCGGACTTTCCCCGCAGAACGGCACCAGAAGTTGCGTTTGTGACGGTCTGCGGCCGTAGCCACTCATTTTCGATTGGGGTTTCCGGAACTTGTTAGATTTGTTACGTCTTCGTCATGACTGACACCGGAACACCAGAAACTGATCCGCGAGATTTGCAGATCGCTGAGCTGTCTAAACTGCTTGCAGAGCTGACCAAGGAGAATCAGCAGCTCAGAGCAGAGAACAAGGAACTCAAAAAGCGAATCGAACGACTGGAAGCTTTGCTGGCGAGCAAGGTCGATGCCAAATCTTCGAAGACGCCCATCTTCACGGAGAATTACAGCCTCGACCGAAACAAGCTTGGTGTTCAGAACTCCGACAAAAAGCCCGCCCGGAAAT
>JBDNHJ010000224.1:0-6426 GCA_041688835.1 Fuerstiella sp. | reverse complement strand
CTGTCCGCATCGATCAGCACATCGACAAAATAGCCATCGTAAAATTCTCCATGCTTACCGCGCCGAGCAGCGCAGGAAAGACAGCCTGATGACCTTCCACACCCAGTCGACTGCGAAAGCCTCGCAACGTGCTGACGTCCGGCAGATAATCATGGTGTCCCTGCCCCAGAAACATTCGATAAGCGACGTCCGGCTGGCCTTGCGCAAACACTTGGCGATCGGACGGACCCTCATGAAACATCAGCTGCGTACTCATTTCGCGTTCCGAACAGGCTGGCGACAGATGCGAACTGGTGAAAGCATAACAGCGACGACTGAAAAACGAGATCCGCTCCGTAGCCGAAACCGGCTTCAGCAAAGGCGAGCCCAGTCTCATCATCAGCTGGGTCGACGATGTGACCCACAGCATTCAGGAAACAAAAAAAGCTGAACGATCTGAAATTTGTCACCGGTTTTTCAACCTACGAAGAAGAAGCCGTCCCGGAAATCGTGACTCGCCGCACCATCCGCCATTGAAGGATTGGCATTCAGCGGGGCAGCGTCTGGTTCGTGAAGCGTATATCGAAAACGATTCTTGTTTACGATGGGCACAACGGAAATCAGGCCGCCGCCACCTGCAGCCCCGTGGATTTTGATCGAAGAGCCGGAATTCGAACCGCCCCTGATTCCTCCTCCGCCGCCCGTCATCGAAGATCCTTGGCTGCAGGAACGCTTCTTTCCGCTGCTCCGCGACTTCTACTTCAGTTACTACCTGTAGAGCCGTGCCATCGTGAGCCCGGCTGTGCGGCGCTCACGGGTGGTGTGCAATTCAGACAGCGGCGCACCGGGCTGTTGTGGGGCTGTTTTCCGTCAGAAGAACGGCAACGTGCGGTCAGCATAAGCTCGTAGTACGCTTGGTTGCAGAGTGCATTCGGTTTTCTGAAGGTGTCGCATCAGCAGCCCATCTGAAAACCGACAGCACAAAAACTGCTCAAATCAAAGCGTCTATCTCCCGAATATGATTCCGGTGATCGAAAGCAAGTATGTTTGGGAAAATGCATCAAATTGAGGGCCCGTCACATCACCTTCAAGTCTTAGAAAAACACCTTCATTCCCAATGAGCGTTTTCGGGACGGATACTGATCGTCCGCGTGCAAGGACTTCTCGTGTTTCCGCGTCAACCACTTCGATCGTTGAACCGGCCATGCTTGAACTTGCCCGCAGATTTCCCGACCCGCTGATCACGCTTGCCGGAATGAAATACTGGTCAAGATTGTCACTAACGGAACCCAATGTTCCCAGAAATCCATTCACATTGGTGTCCCCCTGCAAGCGGATTGCTGTATTTGATCCCGACAGGTCGTTACCCAAGCTGTCGCGTCGGCCGCCAAAATCAGAGATCGTAATTGGGTTGGGCGGAGAATTGTTGCCGCCGTTCAGTTCGCCCAGATAGTTCCGGATCCCGGTTGCAGAATTGCGAGGTGGAATCGCGTTGCTGCCAATAAAGCGAGCGAATGTTGAATCCGGAGTTCCCGGCGACATCCACGCAAAGATCAGGACAGCGTCCTGAAAGGGATTGCGAAGTCCATTGCAGTCTATATCCAATTCGTCCGCGTGTGCGTTCAGGTGAGCGATCACGGCTGCCGAAGTTCGTCGAGTGGCGTTGGCACCGATAAAGTTTTCAATCACCGAGTCCGGTGTCCCTTCTGACATCCAGGCAAACAGCAGCACGGCGTCCTGAAATGGACTGAACTGCCCATCACCGTCGATGTCAAAGACGGACTGGTCGGCCGTCGTGGCAGCACCGGCAGTCAGCAGAATGCGCGTTTGAAGCTGTTCCGCATGACCATTCACGGCCGCGATACGACGAGACCGTCGGCTCGGACGCTTCGGGCCAAAATACGACCACCAATTTGCGATGCGGGAAGAGATCTGAGAAATGGCCATCGTGAACGCGTTCGAAAAAAAGATTCGAAGGGCAAACGCCTGACCAGAACTTCTATCAACAACTCTCACCAATACAATGGCCTGTGTCATCATTTCGTTTTCTGCATGAGCACATGATTGGTCGGGGCTGGTGAAGCGGCACAGCGACGGTTGATTTACAGGAACGGCTGACTGGTGAAGCAGGCTTTCGCAAACGTCAACCCGGTCACTTCGTCGGCCAATGGGCAATGCCTTCGATCGCATCCACGAAGCAAAGAAATCGCCGGACTGCCAGAGTTTCTGCAAACCCCGCACATCGGCCGCCACAGCATTCTCAGTAGAACGTCCCATACAACGCCTGAATGGCGCCGCGGTCGGGGCGGCCATCAATTGTCTGCTCGCCCCTTTCGGTCAGGCGCATAGAAAAGGGCGGCCTGCGATGAATCGCGGGCCGCCCGTTGGATGGACGTTCGTCGGCAGTCAAATGTGCCGCAGAGCGATGAAGGTCTATCCCAGAGCCAGCAAGGCGTCAGCAATCCGCTGACGAGCGTCGCTGAAGGCCGAATCGATGGCGGAGCTGCCGAAGGCGACGCTGCGGACTTTCTGTCGGCCGCCAACGCTGACATTGTTCAGCTGAGCCATATCACGACCGCCCTGACCACGTACGTCCAGATTGCCTCCGACAGACGTTTCGCTCAGACCAATCATGTCGTTGCGAGCACCGCCCAATAGGATGACGTCGTCGCGAATTGCTGAATTGTCAACAATGATGACATCGCTTTTACCACCGCCACGCACGATCAGGTCGTCACCGATTTGAGCATCGTTGACCCAGACCGCATCGCTGCCGCTGGCTCCGCCGATGCGAACGTCGCCACCGATCCTAGCGCCATTCACGATGACAGCGTCATCGCCCAGACCGCCACTGGCGACTAGGCTTCCGCCTACAGTGACGTTATCGAACACGATACGGTCGTCACCTCTGTTCAAAGCCGCTCTAACATTGTCAGCAATTGTGAGGTCCTGAACAATCACAGTGTCATTACCCCCTCGCATTGCGATGCGAAGATCGTTTGAAACCTGAGGTACTGATATTGTAAACGCGTCAGAACTTCCGTTGATGGTTGTATTGCCAAGACCAATCACCGTAACAACACCATCGGCCTCGGTGACCAGAACCGAGTTGTTGCCGTTGTCGCCTAGCAGAAACAGCGAACCGCGAAACCAAGCCACGAAAATGTTTCCATCACCATCGATATCAGGCACATCGGTCACTGTGATGGTAGCTGTGGCTGTCACGGTGTTATTGGCCGTGTCAGTCACCGAATACTCAAAGCTGTCGGTCCCGACAAACCCGTCGTTCGGCGTGTAGCTGAATTCGCCATCGCTGCCCAGCGTCAGAGTACCGTCGGTCACGTCTGTCACCAAAGCCACTGTCAGGGCCTGACCATCCGGATCAGAGTCGTTGTCCGTCACATTTCCGGTGACCGTCTGACCGCCACGAACCGTAAGTGCGTCGTCTACAGCCACTGGTGGTGGATCGATGACTTCAACAGAATTCACTGTCAGTGGCGTCGACAGGAAGTCGAACGTATTGCCCGTGGAGTCCACAGGTGCGCTGACCTGACTGAAACCGATCTGAGTGGAAGTGCCCGCATCAAACGCGCCAGTTGCTTCAAAAACAGCTCGAAAAGCCGTTACGGAAGCTGGAAACGTGAAGGATGTGAATGTGCTCCAAGTATTCGGCACCAAAGTGTCGGTTTCGCCAATACCGTCTCGGTCGCCCGTGTCCGGAACTGGATTTCCTTCAATTGTTGGGGCAGGAGTGCTGAAAATGTTTTCCAGCCTGACGAAAGTCAGATTTTCCGCATCATAGTGAAAGGCGAAACTCAGACCATTGCCGAGAGTTCCCGCCGGATCCGTATCAATATTCACATCGAAGCCGAATTCGCTGCCCGAAGAAACCGAAATCGGACCGGCGGGGTCAGTACTCACGATCTGAGCCGCCAGCAGCAAACGCCCTTCAAGCGACTGAATCTGCCGTGACTCTGGAAGAAAGTGCGAAAAGCGTCGTCTTCGAGTCTGAGAAGAATTGGGTTTCAGTCGACGCAGCGTCTTTAAAATCATGTCTATTTTCCTGGGCAAAGGGTATGAGAGTGCTGGGGGCTCCTCAGGGCCAAACGCCCTCCCAGCTTAACTTAAATGTCTTGGATTAACACAAATGTGTTTACCAGATCTACGAAACTTAACCAAACCCCCACCGGTTGTAACCATTACCGCAGGAGTGTTCCAGCCCGTCCAACTGATTGTCAGCCGGACAGGTTCTCTCACCGTTCTCAAATTAGAGTGAAAGCAAGTCCTGCCACAGGCCATCGCCGCTGTCACCCGCGAAGACAGCAGCAAGGCTTTCGTCGCCACTGGCTGCGTCCGGATTCAAGTTGATGCTGCCTTCATCACCAAACAAATCTGCATCTTCGCCTTCTTGGTCAAAACCGAAGAAGGCGTCTTCGTCTCCGTTGGCAATCGCTGCAGTGTTGCTCGCCCCCTGCAGCGAGTCATAGTACGCTCGCACTTCGGCTGCATTACGCGTCGCAGGATTTGAAGAAGTTTGAGGACTAATAAACGGCGTGAGTGCCGAGTCTTCGGTTCCGGGAGTCATCAGCGCGAATACCAGCACGGCATCCTGAAATGGGTTTTGAAATCCGTTGCCGTCCATATCAAACAGGCCGGCATTGGCATCCAGATTGGCAACGATTTCGCTGGCAGTCAGCGTGCCGTTGACTTTATCCCGAAACGTTTCCACGGTTTCCAGCAGCGTCTGCGGATCAGGAGAGTTCCGGTTATTCATCCAGGCAAACAGAATCACACCATCCTGGAAAGGGTTGATGGGATCGCTACCGCCACTTCCATCTAGGTCAAAGTTAAAGGTGTCCGTGTTGATGGTGATGGTCACCGTGGCAATGTCTGTACCACCGAAACCGTCATTGATTTGGTACTCAAACGAATCGGTGCCCGTTGCCGTCGCAAATGGCGTGTAGGTGAATGATCCATCACCATTCAGCGACAGTGTCCCCTGCGTCGGTGCGGTAACTGCTGTTGTCTCCACGGTTAGAGTATCTCCTTCCGCATCGGTATCGACTCCGCTACCTGTCAGCACGTTGTTCGTGAGCGTGTTTCCGACACTGATGCTAAAAGTATCATCAACGGCAACGGGATTTGTGTTGGTGTCAAACACAATTCTCACTACGGCCGTGGCTACGCCATTATTGCCGTCCAGCAATTGATAGGTGAAGGAGTCGCCAGGAGCGGTTGTGCCAGCCACGGGTGTATAGGTAAAGCTGCCGTCTGGCTGCAGTGACAACACGCCTTCGGTTGGAGCAACCGTGGGCAGAATGTTGACCGACAGCGTATCACCGTCCGGGTCAGAATCCGCACCGTTGCCGTTGTCGTTCAGCACGTTGCCAGTCAAAGCTGGCCCTGCAACACCGTTGCTTCCGAGGCGAACAGTGAACTCATCCGCCTCAGCGACGGGATCCTCATTTGGAGGAGTATCGCTGACCGTAACCGTGGCATTTACACCCCGGAAGGCAAAACCGTTACCAGGTTCCGTGCTGCTGACGTTGAAGTCGGCTGTACCAGTTTCCTGCAGTACGTTGAACGTGGCCTGGTAAAGCTGCACGCTGGGAGCGGTTGTGATGCCGACTGGGAACGAAGAGTCCAGTGTGCCCCAGACAACCTGAATAAATTTGTCGGTATCGGCGTCGCCGTCGCCTCCGCCATTCGCAGCCGGATCGTCTTCGACCACGATGCCGGCCTCTGTATTCGGGAAGCGAATCCCAGCGGGTACAAGATCCGCGACGGAATCGAAGCTGACTTTGGATGAATCAAAGTGCAGTAGCAGAGTCATTCCCGAAGCAGGTGCCTGTTCAGGCAGTTCCGTCTGGTAGTTCACGCCAACGGTCAAAGTTGTTCCGGTGGCCACGGCGGTCGTGGCCGGATTGACGGTTACGACCTGTGTCTTCACGGGCTCAGAAACAGTCGCTCCCTGCTCAGTAAACAGGAATCCGTTGCCGGGTTCGGTGCTGCTGAAGTTAAAGTTGGCCGACCCACTGAAGTCGCTGTTCGCGGTAAACTGAGCTGTGTACAGCACGACGTTGGCGGCATCGTTGATGCCAGCGGGAAACGAAGAATCCAGCGTGCCCCAAACCACCTGAATAAACTTATCGGTTGTTGCGTCACCATCGCCACCACCACTCGCAGCCGGATCGTCTTCGACCACGATGCCGGCCTCTGTATTCGGGAAGCGAATCCCAGCGGGTACAAGATCCGCGACGGAATCGAAGCTGACTTTGGATGAATCAAAGTGCAGTAGCAACGTCATTCCTGAAGCATCGTTCTGTGCAGGTGGCGTGCTCCCCGAATTCGGTACCAGTTAGAATGAGAGTCTTCAGAGCCCAATTCCGGGCGAGGAGATTTTGATGAGTAATTCGAAGCGAAAACGTCGCAGTCCTGAGCAAGTCG
>JBDNHJ010000223.1:0-6175 GCA_041688835.1 Fuerstiella sp. | reverse complement strand
CCTGGTCTTCGATCTGAGTAAACCGTGTGCCCCATTCCGGGCACGCCTGTTGGCCATAAATGTGTTCTCGAAGTTCACGGGCGACGTCGGCCAGTTTGCTGGCAATTTGCGGAGTCAGTGTGTTTGCTTTGCGTGCCATTGTGACATCCTTGTCTGGGGCGGGAGGAGAACTTTTTTGCTATCGTACCGGCGACAAACATTTTCTACGACACCAATCACTCGCCACACCAGCCCACTCATCCCAGAGTGTCTGCTATTTGCCGATTACTGATCTTGACATTTTTCAACACGGCGGACGACAGACGAACCCTGTCGCGCACCCAGCAAGCGACTTCGCATCGACGAGGGCAAGCGTGGTAAGACAGTGCGTTGCCCGGCGTGTCGGGAGACTTTCGTTGTCAACGATGCGACTGAAGCTTCGCAGACGACCATCGACACGACCTACTGCCGTTCACCAAGCGCGGGGCGCGATAGCCTGACTCGATTGCTTTCCCGCTTGTTGTATTTAAGAAAAGTTCCTACCTCTCATCCCCCATACTGATCGATGACTACCAAACTCAAGCTTAGTTGCCCCGGCGTCGTCGTGGACTTCGAATTCATCAGCACAAGTTAGACAGTAATTTAAACTGCCCCGCTTGCAACGCTGAATTTACGCCGTCGGAACAACTGTTCATGGAGCAGTTGTTGATGCCCGAGTCGGTGCCGGAGCCCGAACCACAGCCGCCGCCTTCGAAAGCGGACAAGCTGTGGGATACTGTGCCCGCTGGTGACACCGCAGCAGATGGGGAGAGTGCGGAAGAGACTCCGGCTGCTTCTACGCCAGCGGTTGTCGCTGGGCCTCTGAATCTGGGGCGATTTCAGATCCGAAACAAGCTTGGCCAAGGAGGATTCGGGGCGGTCTATGAAGCGTTCGATCCGCAGTTACAGCGGTCCGTTGCCATCAAGGTTCCGACATTTGGCCTCGGCGACAAACGTCGTTCCAGACGATTCGTCACCGAAGCACGCAGCGCCGCTCGACTGCACCATCCCCATATCGTAGCGGTGTACGAAAACGGCCAGACAGACGACGGTCGTCTGTTTATCGCTTCGGAATTCATCAATGGGTACACGTTGCGGCACGCCATTGAAAACGCCGAATCGTCCATCGCCAGCTTTGCGGGCTGGGTTCGAGACATCGCGGACGCTTTGGCTTATGCTCATGGTGAAGGAATTGTCCACCGCGACATCAAGCCGGAAAATGTGCTGATTGATTTCGAACATCAGCGGGCTCGGATTGCTGACTTCGGACTGGCCAAAGTCATTGATGAACACACGCTGGGCAAAGACGCTCCCCTGCAAACGCAGGATGGCGTGTTGGGAACGCCCGCCTTTATGGCTCCCGAACAGGCGCGGGGGCAAATCGCTCAGGTTGGCCCTCACAGCGATCAGTACAGCCTTGGTGCTGTCCTGTACCAGTGCCTGACCGGGTCGCCACCGTTCAAAGGATCGACATATGTGATCATCGCTGCTGTGGCCGGAAAGGAAGAACCACAGGCGATTGCCAGCTTCAACAAACAGGCTCCTCGAGATCTGATCGCCATTTGTGAAAAGGCGATGCACAAGGAAATATCAGGGCGGTACGAAAACCTAGCTGACTTGCGAGATGATCTTGACCGCTGGAAGAATGGCGAGACCGTCACCGCACGTCGGACATCCATTGTTGTGAAGTTCGCACGCTGGTGTCGTCGCAATCCGGGGATTGCAACGCTCAGCGGGCTGTTGGCCACAGTCATCCTAACCTTCACAGCGGTGCTGTACGTCGCCTTTTCTGGTGCCAAGCAGCAAGAGCGCAAAGCTGTCGCTGCGGAAACCAAAGCTGTCGCTGCAAAAGACATCGCCGAGGGGGCACTGGCTGCCGAGCAACGGGCGAAGCTAGAACTTCAGCAAAGTAACGACGCGCTGGTTGTTGCAGAGGCAAAGGCGGTCAATAACGCTAATGAAGCACTCGCCAAGACAGAAATCGCAGAGGAAACGACGAGGAAGCTGACAGCACAAATCGAAGAAACGAAAACCGCGACGGCGAAAACGAAAATCGCAGAAGCGGGTCAGGAAACGCTGCAGCTGTCGAATGAACTGCAACGCGCGTACAACGACTTCTACCGCGGCCAACAACTACTCACCCGCGAACCATCTCGCGGACTGTTGTGGTTGGTCCGCGCGCTGGGGCGAATTGAGGAACAGGCTGAGCCCACGCTTCAGATGAAAACGTTCGCCGAACTTGTTCGCACGACAATGTCTCCGGAAATTGCGACGCTTGCCAGTATCACGCAAACCCACACCGTGGGCACTGGCTTGGACAACGCCCACAAAATTGCGTTCTCTGCAGACTGCAGCCAAGTCGCCACAGTTTCACAAAACGAACTGAAAGTGTTCTCAACGAACAACGGCGCGGAGCTGTAAACGGCATCAATCCAACCTGAAGCGGTCGGGATGGTCACACAATACGACCGAGTTTCGGCGACAGCCGGCGATCAAACGTGCAACCAAATCCATTTCTTAGACAACCTGAATACAGTCGCGGTTTTGAGTGGTGAAATGCGACAGTTTCGTCAAGGTGGAGTGATCCGCAACACTTCCGAGCCGCTGTTTAAGGCGTTCAACGCGAACGTAAGGTTGTATGACGTGCATTCGAATATGAAACGCCCGATTGTCACGGAGATGCCCTACAGTTCGCCATCGGCGGTGACTTGGCATGCCAGTACATTCAATGGTACCGACCTGATCTTCACTGCCCGGTTCTGCAGTGAGCTCGGCATCCAAACCAGCCAGATCATGTTATGGAACGGCAACGGGCCTCCTCGGGCAGGTCCACTGATCGATGTGCCCACGCCAGTGATTGCCGTTCGGGCTCTACGTTCTAGGAAAGAACTGCTGGTGGCAACAGGCTCTTCCATCCGCGTCTATCGCCAAGCGTCAGGGCAGTCATCGCCGCCAACTTCAAGGTGATCCCCTGCCAAGATCGTGTGACGGACATTTTTGTCAGTGCCGACGAAACACGCCTAGCGGCAGTTCTGGCAACGGGACAAGTCCAGCTGTTCGTTGTTGATGAACAAGGATTCTCGTTGCTGAATCATAACGGCAAGGCCGTTAATAGCGCCGTGTTTAGCGCAGACGGGCGGTTCCTGACCACCGGGTGCGATGACCGACTGCTACGTGTGTGGGAATGTGATACCGGATCGTTGCGAGGCCTGCCGCTGTTGCATCCCGACCGCATTCTTTCCGTTGCGGCAAACGGTGATGAGGTTTTATCCGTGTGCGAAGACGGTCAGTTTCGTCGGTGGCAGCTAGCAAAGCCCGCGTCGCATGCGGTCATGAAAATCTCAACGCCATCTCACGCCTTGGTATCGCCCGGCGGCCGCTATGTTCTGCTGGCTGCCAAAAATGGGCGGACCAACGGAGCGACAGACAGCACGGGCATGGGCATGGGGCTGTTTGATCCGGAATCCGGGGTTGCGGTACACTCTGCAGACGCAGCCACGTTGAGTTCGCTGGGTCGTGTGGTCAGCATGCAGTTCGCCGGTGAGAACAACATTGTTGTGGCTGGCGTACGTAGTGTTCATTTCCTGTCGGCTCAGAACTTGGCTCAGGTCAAACCGCCTCTGACGAATCTACCGAATTCCGCTCCGGATACTGTTATCGCCGATGTTGCCACATCCGACGATCTCACAGCCCTGGCAATGCGATTGAGCGACGGCAAGGCCTACATTTTCAGTTGGGGTAAGTCGCTACCGATTCGGAAATGGCCGCTGGAAGGCGTCACGTCGATCGCCATTTCGCCCGACGGAACTACGGTTTCCGCTGGTAATGATCAAGGCGAAGTCCACCTGATTGACGCTCTATCAGGCCGTTTTATCGCGAGTCAATCACGGTCGGACAGCGCCATTGACCATTTGGAGTTTTCTCCATCCGGTACTCAACTGGCGGTCACCACGTTTCCTGCGGGATTGCAACTGCTGAACGCTCAGACACTGGCGGTCGAATTGGTCTGCGATCATCCGCCCGAGGAGGAAGTTCAAAGCATCGACTTCCAGCGCGACGGTTCCAGCGTGTCGATCGTCTCCAACATCGCAATTCGGTCATGGGATGCGAACACCGGATTGCAAACGATGTTCCGCGTGCGGAGCGATACGAAGATTCCCGCCGATATCAGCCCCGACGGCCAATTCTTGGTGGATGGAAATATCGTCAAGACGACTCAGTTGACGGCGGAAGGTACGGCAGAAGAAATCCGAATCGCATTGGAACGCAGCTCGGGCATTCGTTTGACAGAGGACGGAGCCGCTCAGTTCATTGATACGACAGATTAGAAAAAAGGTTAACAATATGAAATTTTCCATCTTGGTCCTCACGTGCATGGTCGCCGCCACGGCATCCACGCACAGTTGGCAGTTGCTCGCTGACGACGACACTTCTGCTACGAATAGCGTTGTGTCTACCCAGCAACAGGCAGCGTGGAACGCGCATGTCACAGAACTCCTGAAAATTGGCCGCGCGGCCGCCGATGACAGTGCCCTTCCGAAAGCTCAGCAACATTATTCCATGGCGGCAGCAATTCTTCCGTCACCCGAACTCGAACACGCCATCGCGATTGCGTTGTTCAACGCCGGTCGACATGCGGACGCAGCCAAGCATCTCGAACAGCGATTACAACACCAGGGACAACACGATTCCGAAGCACTAGCGCTGTATTGCCATTGCTGTCTTCAGAGCGGCGGTCGCTACTTGAGCGACATTGCGAAATTCGCCCCAAAGACCATCGACGTAATGGAACAGAAAGAAACGTTAGACGAAGCTGATGAGCAACAGTTGCTGCTCATCGGGACTCTTGTCGCCGTCGTTCCGGAACTTGACAGGGTGTCGGCGAGAATCGTGAAATTACTCGCAACGCTGGACCGCAACGTGCGAAAAAATCGCAACACAATCGTGCTCCGCAGCTATCTGACCGGCTACGACGGCCTAGAACAGCTACTGATGGCGAATGCAAAACCGCTAGCTGGGCGAGCCCTTGCAGAAAAACAGGCTCGAGAAGCAAAGTTGCAGAAGGTTGCAGCCAACAAACGTCAGATCGACGCCCAGCAAGAGGAACTAGCCGCAGACCGGAAAGCGAATGCATTGGCTCTCCAAAAGCAAGTTGACCTGATCGACAAATGGATCATTCCTCGGCACGCGGCCGCACAACCACTGCTGGCCCGGCTGAACGCTTCGGAGTTGCAACTCGTACAGATACAGGCCGCAATGCAGGGCAACATGAACCAATCCCAACGGCTTCAGCTCCTGAATAGTCAGCAGCGATGCATCGCGGAACAAAACAATCTTAAGGCGGGGCTGGCACCTTTCATCACTCGAGTTAACGAACGCAGTCGCCTAGTTGAAATGTACAAGACAGAGTCAGGCCGAGAAATGCAAGCCAATCTGGCACTCGCTGGTCTCGAACAAGACCTCAATCGTCAGCAGGGGAATCTTGCTGGTCGCTTGACGGCAGCCGGTCGGGGAAAACAAAGTAACCGTGAAATCATACCCCTCGTATTTCCAATTGACGAGATGGCTTCGACCACGAATCTTGCGACCCTGCTTGATCTTAACATTCCGCAAGAATGATGCTTTCTGGAATCTTGAATCAGCATCGCTGGAATTAACCATACGGAAAATCAATGACGAACATTCCGCCTGTCGATGAACACCCTATTGAACAGACGATCTCCGAACCTTTGCAACAGCTACTGAAAAGCAAAGCGAACAGCCTGCGGGACAGACAGGCGAACGGTCGGTCGTCTGATCATCCGGAGCAGGCCGCGCGTTTTCGTCCGTTGCGGCGGCCGCCCGTGGCTTTGTTGACGATTCTGGATGACGGCAGCGATACGGATGGCGAAACCGTTCGGATACGCACCACAAAGTTCACTTTGGGGCGTGCTGGCTGTGATGTCAACATTCCGTTCGATCCGGATCTGTCGGGCGTACATGCGACGTTAGAATGCGTGCATCGACGAGGCGAATATCGCTGGTATTTGTGCGATCAAGACAGCACCAACGGCACGTTTTTGCGAGCTTACAAGGCGCGGCCTCGGCATGGCGCGGAACTCATGATCGGCAGCCGTCGCTATGATTTCCGCACGTCAACCTCCGTCAATAATCCTGT
>JBDNHJ010000025.1:0-18022 GCA_041688835.1 Fuerstiella sp. | reverse complement strand
TGGTCCCCGACGCCGGCAAACCAGAACCTGCGATTCACCATGACCATGACCATGACCATGACCATGACCATGACCATGACCATGACCACGACCATGACCACGACCACGATGACCCAAAAACTGAAAACTGAAAACTCCCCCCATGCTCCCAACACTCTTCTTCGGCTTTGCCGTTCGATTCGCGCAGTCGCTGGCTCAGGCCGCGCCGTTTATTCTGACGGGCTTCTTTATTGCGGCCGTGATTCGGCGGTTTATTGGCTATAAAAAAACTCGACGGCTGTTTGGCGGTTCGAAGCTGCAGGCGTTGTGCAAGGCGTGGGTGATCGGCATGCTGTTGCCCGTGTGTTCGCTGGGCGTGATTCCTGTGATCGTGGAATTGCGGCGAGCCGGCGTTAAGGGGGGAACAATTTTGGCGTTTGCAATGTCAGCTCCGTTGTTCAATCCGCTCTCCATGTTGTATGGTCTGACGTTGAGCGAACCCATTGCCATTCTGTCATTCGCCGCGTGTTCGCTGGTGATTGTGACCATCGTGGGCATGATCTGGGATCGCATTTTTCCAGACAGCGAATTGACCGGTATTGCTAACGAATCCGTCCAGCATGGTATTCGGCGGACGGTGGCACTGGGAGTGTCCGGCGGTAAAGCGGCCACCGGTCGTTCCATCGGACTGGTGTTGTTGGGACTTGTGGGAGTCGGCTTGCTGGGGGCTTTTATTCCTCACGCATCGCTGCAGCATCACTTCAATCACGATCAGCCGCTGGCTCCTCTGAAAATGGCGGCGCTGGGGATTCCGGTGTATGCGACTCCAATGCTGGCGATGTCGCAGATGGGCATGATGTTTCAGCACGCGAATTCCATCGGAGCCGCTTTTGTGCTGCTGGTGCTGGGAGCCGGTATGAACATCGGACTGATCATCTGGATGCTGCAGGAATACGGAATCAAACGCAGCGCGGTGTGGATGAGCATTCTGCTGTTGGTGGTGATCGGTCTGGGCTACGCGGTCGACAAGCCCTTATTTCCGAAGGACATCGACCCAGCCAATCACACTCATGCCTTCGACATCTACGGTCAGCCGTTTTCCGGAACGGCATCGTTCGGCAGACTTGCCACGCAGTCTGCAGAAAAGCTCAAACGCGACATCCTGCCGTACGAATGGTACAGCCTAGAATTGCTGGCCCTGCTGATCGCAGTCGGCTGCGTGGTGCGACTGGCCGATCGCAGTGGTCGCGTCGAAAACTGGATTGCTCAGGTACCACCACCAAGCGAAACCGGCCGCATGGACATCGTGGTGCCGCCGTCCGTGTTGGGCGGACTGTCACTGGTCGGCCTGGTGATTTTCAGTGCAGTCGGTTGTTATGCGTATTACCCGTCGGCCGACGAAGTGTTCGAAGAAATTGGCATTGCCAAAGGCGAAGCGTTAAGTGCGGGACTGTCTGGCGACGTGACTCATGCGGAATACTGGATCGACGTGTATCAGGAATGGACCAGAAAACTGGAAGTCGGCACCTTTTTGCGCACCGGGCAGCTCAGCGACTACCAACGCTGGAAAGCTCGGCTGGTGCGCGAACATCTGGAAATGCTGAAGCACACAGTTGAAGACGGCGAAAAAGAAGAAGCCCGCGCGTGGGTGGCAAAGGTCCAGCGCAGTCATAGACGCATGCACGCGGCGTTTTTGAATTCCGAAAGCTGACGTTCTCCAGACAAATCAAACCAACGGGTTGACTCTGCCATGCGTACCATAAACAATACAACCTCACAGGACTGGTCGCCTGGCTCAGATTGCTTACCACAAGCGGCTCTTATGCTTCATTGGCGACGATTCACAACATGGTCAGTCCTGACCGTTTACCTCGGCTGCATGCTGTTTGGTGAACAGGTTCATTTGTTGCAGTGTAACGCTTCGCACACAGGTTCCGCCGCAGTATCAGGGTGCCATTCGTGCGGCTGTCATGAGCATGCTCACCGCCGCCCCAGTTCCTCAACGCCGCCTGTTTCTGTGAGCTCTGATCTGCGAAGTGCGGACCATTCCCCTTCGCATGAAGAGCCTGCGCCGGGCCACGATTCCAGAAACTGTACGGTGTGTCAGGTTTTGGCAATTGCTCAGGATCCTGCCACGCTGCCGTTCGCTGTGGTCAGCTTCGACATTCTGCCCGAGGCGTTGATTCCGATTCGGGAATCCGCTGTTCCGATTCTTATCGGTGGCTGTCAGTCCCGTGGACCGCCGCTGGTTTAGGCGACCGGCAGAACCGCATTGCCGCAGCAGTATCTCTGACTGCTGGCGTTCGGTTGCTGCGTATCTGCACGCTGATTGTGCGTCGTCATGGCAAGTTTAGCTGCGGTGCCTAAGGGCATCCTGTCAGGGAAAGCTGCTGCGCGGGCGTTTGGATGTTGGTCCGACCAGTCCTGTTCCTGCGCTCGTGCAGTGGCCCTGCTGATGCTTGAATGTTTGTGCTCGCCTTCACCGCGATGTGCGGCAACTTACGACGCGGCAGTGTGTATCGCTGTGGCTTTGATATTCAGGAAAACTGGTTCGGAGGCGACATGATGTCTGGTCTCCAAAATGCGATGGTTATCGCAAGAGTTTGGCTGGTTTTGGTAACCACCAGCCTTCCGGAAAACGGTCACCAACTGTGGTGGTTTCAATGTCTGAAACCACTGTTCCTCTTTGTGTAAATGTTCAATTTGTGAAAGGAAGCGTAATGCTTCGTAAGTTTTTTGGTAACAAAAAAGGCCAGGGTTTGGTTGAGTACGGTTTGATCATCGCCGGTGTGGCTTTGATCTGTGCTGCGTCTGTTTCCGTCTTTGGTCACAAGACCAGCGACCTGATTTCGGCTGTGGCGACCGTTCTGCCGGGAGCTCATGCCGACGATAACGGTCCCATTGTCAGCGGGAAGCTGATTGAGACCACCGGTGCTGACACCGGGGAAATCGCTTTGGATGCCGCGACGATCTTTACCAACACCGACAGTGGCCGTTTGGACAACAATGTCTTCGGTGCGACCACGGCTGCTGGTGGCGACGGCTTCGGTGGTTTGGTTCTGGAACCGTAGTCTGACACGGTCGCTGGTCTTGATTCTGTGGTCCTCTGAGGAAACCTTCAGGGGGCTTTGAATCTATCGGCTTCAGTCGCCGTCCGCATCGTTTCGGTGCGGACGGCTTTTCGAGTTTCAACTGATGAGCGAATTGGTTCTATTGCTGCCATTGGTGCTTCTGGCTGTGGCAGCCGTGATCGACCTGAACACGCGGGAGATTCCCGACGGGATCACAGTGGCTCTGCTGTTGTTCGCTGCCAGCGGGGCGTATTTCGGCTGGGTCGGAATTCGCTGGTGGATGGTCTTATCTGGCTTGTTGCTTGGTTTGCTGATCGGGTGGGCATTATTTCACTTTGCCGAATTCGGCGGCGGTGATGCCAAACTGATTGCGGGTGTCGGAGCCGTTTTGGGACCGGTGGGGTTGTTGTTTGTCCTGTTCTGGATGGCTCTGGCGGGAGGCGTGCTGGCGTTGATTGCAATGCTTCGCGGTCAGCGCGATTACGCCTACGGCCCGGCGATTCTGCTGGGATACGTGGGCTATCTGATCTATCCAGCCGGTGTGTGGAAGACCATCGGCAAACTGTTGGAGTGACATGCAGGCATATCGAACATCAAATTTAAGCAGTTCAACATCGTGTCATGGCTGCTCGCGACGCGGGCAGGCATTGGTAGAGTTTGCCGTTGTGGCTTTGATGATGTATCTGCTGCTGGCGGCGATTCTGACATTTGGACACGCCCTATACGTGGCTCAGGGTTTGCAGACGGCGGCCGATCTGGCGGCTCGTGAAATTTCGCGCACTCCATTGGCGGCGGACGATTCCTTCGAAGATGTGCTGGCAGCCGGTGACTTGGATGACATCTACAATGATGACTTTCTGGTATTCGATCTGGACACGTTGGGCGGGCAGAACTTCTTTGCGGATATCGTGCCGACTTGGCCAGCTGTGAATCAGCAACTGGCCATGTTGATGATTGTCGATCGTCCCGATTTCAATGGCGACGGCACCGTTGATCGTCAGTTCATTCGTTATCCCGGAGCACTTCTAGAAGACGCTTCGATGCCAGCGGGCTACACCGTGGGGATTCCGCTGGTCAGCAGTCGAGCGGCAGACGGCGTGGAGACGATTCGCTGGGTGCCGGTGGTGGAAGAGATCGACACAGAAGATTCGCCCGGGGATAATACCGGAGACAATCCCAATCCGTTTCAAATTTCGTCATCGCAGCGCGGCTTGGTGGCACTACGAATTAACTTTCCATTTCAGTCGGCTTCGATGAGCAGTTTCCGACCGAATGCGGCCGGGCCGTTCGAACCGTCGCTAGGAAATCCCAACGCGGCCGATGACGGCGGCGTGATCGAAGTGAATCCCGATGATCGCCCAGGCAGTCTGAAGGAGGCTCCTCTGGAAGGTCCGGCACTTTATGCCGGAACATACGGAGGGAAATACGGACTTGGTGCTCAGGGAGCGATGGGCAGTCAGGCCTTCACCGGTCGCCGACCGGTGCGACCGTTTCGTCGAGTGATCTCGGCACAGGCGATTTATCGGCGGGAGGTGTTTGAATGACAACACGAAACAACTCACGAGGCGACTGATCGCCGACAGCAAGACACGGCACGGATGCAGCTAATGAACAACAATCCCAAAGTGACTCCATCATGCGTCCAATTCAACCGCACCGTCGTCGATCTTCTGCCGGGTTCTGGCTGGGGTTGTTGATAATTTCGCTGACAACCGTGGGTGGGATTGCGACCCTGCTGATGTTTATGGGTGTCACTCTGAACCCGTGGGCCAGTGTTGCCGAAGATCCGTTTCTGGTGCGAATTCCGATCAACAGCCAGGCCATACCGGCTTATACAAAGGTGGAACGCGAACACCTGCTAAACCCGGCCACACGCGTGCTGATGTATCAGAAGGTTCCTCCACGATCGGCAGTGGGTATGTCAATCAGCGGCATCAGTTCTGATTTGACTCCGGTGGAAGGCCGAGTGGACAGTGTTCGCGACGACGACGGAACCGTGATCTTCGTGGTCGGCAACAAAGAAGTTCCGCAGTCACAGGTCAACGAACTGTGCGGTGCGCTGATGAATATCAATTCCATTCTGGGGCGAGTCGTACGGAAAGATAAACGTGGGGGAATGGGCTTTCAGGATGCGACCTTTTTTCCGCAGGGCACTCCCGAAGGCATTGCCGGGGCGACTCCGCCGGGCATGAAGGCCATTACGCTGAACGCCACCAAACTGACCGGCATTCATGCTCTGAATTCCGGTGACCGCCTGGATCTGCTGGCCAGTGTTCCGGCCGGAGAAACGTCGGCCTTTCAGGCATCATCCGGTGGGCCGTCGCCGACTGCTCTGCTGACGGACACTTCGGGACGAAGCCGGGATTCGCAGATCACGGAACCCGTCCTGCTGGCTCAGAACGCTCTGCTGCTGCGGCCGGTGACGATTCGCAACGAAGCCACGTCAACATCGTCGCTGACATCGGGCAAGCGGTTGGTCAATGAACCGAAGTACGAAGTCACCATCGCGGTGACACCAGACGACGTCATTCCGTTGCAAAGCGCGCTGGATCGTGGATTGGCGATTACGTGCGTGGGCACATCAATGCAGTCGATTGACGCCACCGAGGCCACGCCGGCAACTGATCAGACTCACCGGTTGATGGCCCCGGTGACGGTGCGGCCTATTCCGGCGTATGCGGTGGTGACCCGGGAAGCGTTCGTCAATCCAGCAACGCGTCGCATTCGCATGGAACCGGTCAGCGAACGGCAGATTGATGAACTGCAACTCACCGTTCGCCTGGAAGACATGCTGGGTGGGGTAGCGCGGCACGATATTCCGGTCGGAAGTTTTGTGCGTGAAAGCGATCTGCTGCAGACTCAGCAGCGAAGTCGCCGCAACGCTGTTCCACAAAGTGCTGGTCCACAAGCCAAATCAACACCAGCGTCCGCCATCGACAAGCGGCTGACGGCGGCCACGCCTTGGCAGCCAACGTCTCTGGCAACCACGGCGCAGCAGGGCGAAGATTTGTCGAGCGGGGCGAATGCCACGACGGGAGCGAATGTGGTGGGAGACCGGCCGGCGGTGACTCGGTTTGTGCCGCCCGGCCACACGGCTGTCGCGATTCCGTGGAATCGCATGTACGGGGCCGAACATCTGCAGATTGACGACCACCTTGACTTGCTGGCCAGCTATTCGCTCGAACGAAAACGCGACGTGAGAACCACGGACACTCGCGGCGAACAAAACGTTGTGGCCAAAGAGTACGAAGAATTTGTCTCACGCGGAACTGATCGAACGCGAGACGAATCGCTGGCGGAACGCGGCGAGCCGTGGTTCATTGCCACAGACGCGATCGTGGTTGGGCCAGTCGGGTTTCCTCCGCCAGCCGCCGCCATGCGAGCCATCGGCAATGCCTCGCAGCGCGGCAACAACTCTGACAGCCTGTCGGGCCCCGCCTTGCTGATAGCCATTGACAATCGCGATCTGGAAAGTGTGGCCACGGTCTTGAACACGCCCGATGTGTTGCTGTCGGTGGCGTTTCGAGCCTCCTCAATTCAAGCGGTTCCTCCCGGATATCGCCAGATTGCGGTCGCTCCGTTGGCTCTGCCGGCGTTCATGGAATTTTCAGATCTGCACTGGAAGGGACTGCGGCGCGAAATCACCAGCCGGATGGTTCGCATTGATAACCCGCGATTCGAACAAGCGATTTCTGTTGACGAGATCGGTCAGTACTTTGGTCGAGTGTTGAAGGTGGCTCGCCCCCGATTCGCCGCCTTCACACCGGACAACTTTGCACAGGAAGGCGTTGAACCAGGCGTGGCCGCAGGCATTGGTCCCAACAGCGTTGTGATGACTGTTGTGGCGGATCAGGTGCAGGCGTTGAATCGCTTCCGAGACAACGATGAGGTTGCTGTGCTGCTGACAGGCAACGACAAAGTGCCACAGGGGTCTGTGATTCATTCCACTACAGTGTTGGAGCCCGGTTCGCGCGTTGTGGTCCAGTCGGCTCGCGTGGTGCAGTCGGCATCGGATGTCAGTGACGCGATAGCGCTGGAGATTTCGCGAGGCGATGTCGCAGCGTTTACTGCTGCACTGTTTGCTCACGATGCAACTAACGACGATGACAAGCACCGTCAACGACTGGTCGCCGTAGCGCTGCATCGTCTGCCCGCATCTCAGAATTTGCAGACCGATCAAAGCGACCGTGCGCCAATTGAAAGTCATCTACCGCTGCGCTCAGCACCTCAGGTGTACGAAATTCTGGGCAGCAAATTGACGACTCATTACTTTGCAGCAGGCGCAGAGGTTCACGAATGAGACGTATTCAACGAGTCGCAGAAAACGTTACCGAGCAGAAACGAGCGGGCTACGCGCTGGTGTTTTTTGCCATGCTTCTGTTGGGCATTATGGCGATGGCAGCGTTGGTGATTGACATCGGCTTCGCCCGGTTGACTCAGCGGCAGATGAAGCAGGCCACCGATGCTGCCGCGCTGGAAGCGATCCGGAAGTCTGATGTGGAAACCGCGACTTCCCATGTCTACGCAGGACGAACAGCAGCGACAGACATTGGACGACGGCAGGCAGCCGCAGATCTGGTGACCGCGTTGTTCGATGATGACTTTGATGATTCAGACGACGCTCGCTCATTCGGAGCCGGCCCGGCTGTCGACCTGAGCGGCGGAATTGAACTGAACGACGGTTTCTTTGCGTCGCAGCAAATGTCTGCTCCCGCCACGCCGGTTTACAAGCCGCAACTGCAACTGAACACTGGCGATGCCTCCGACGGCGATATTGTTTCGGCTGGAACGGAACTCACGGTTCGACTGCAACGCAACAGTTCAGGCGGCGTCGCTGGAGTTTCATCGAACGGTGGAACGGTACCGTATCTTTTTGGACGCGGATCATTGCTGGCTTCTGAGCTGAAAGCGACCGGCATCGGGTTGACCGTGACATCAACGGCTGAGATGCATCCAGTGGTGCGGATCGGCGTGCGTCAGAGATTCGGTGAGGTGGTCGTTGCCGGAGGAATTCCGTTTGCTGTGTCGCGATTGGTCTGGGAAGGCCTGCCGGTGAATTTGCCAACATCAGTTCCTCTGACGATTGGGTCCTGTGGAGCGACATCTGTGGTGCTGACTGAAATCGGTCAGGCGGCGGTGCTGCTGCCGACACCACTGCTGCCGACACCACTGATGGCAGACGGCTATGTCGCGGTCGCGGACTCTATCGGCGGCACGGATCGTGTCATTGGTTTCGGCTGGGCACTGATCAGGCGAGATCCGGGCAATCCAGCTAACGTGCAGATCGCCAAACACCGCGACGCTGAGGTTTCGCAAACTGTTGCCCCGGAGAACGCGACAGCTCGTTTGAGCGAAGCATGGACATCACTGAGTGAATTAAGCGACGCCGATCGGCAGACCGTGATCGACGCGAATCGCAGTCTGACAGATCCTTTGGTGTCACCAATTCTGAATCCGGAAGAGTAGGTCCAGATGTCCATGCCTTCCGAGATCCTGATCGTTTCTGAAGACACGTCGTTGCGTGATGAACTGCAGTCCGCCGCTCAGTCACTCGGTGACCAGCAGCCTCGCCTGCGACACGTCGCCGATGCGGCCGAACTGATGCAGGCTGTGCGTTCGCGTCCGCCCCAACTGGTGCTGGTTCCGTTTGGGGACGATCACCGCAATGTGGGTCGAGTTGCTGAGGAACTTCGAACCTGTCAGCCGCCGATTCCGGTTGTTGGCCTGTTTCGTCCGAACGGCTTTGCGGACAACGTTTCGGAAAGCGCGGTGCTGATCGATGCGCTTCGGTCGGGAGCGAAGGACTTTCTGCGGCGACCAGTGTCGACCACGGAATTTCGGACACTGCTGGAATCGCTGCACGAACATTCCGGCAGCATGGCTTCGGCAAGTGCGGCTGGTTCCGCGACGTTTGGTCGAGTTTACTCGTTCATCAGCAACAAGGGCGGTGTTGGCAAATCCACAATGGCGGTCAACACGGCCGTCGGTCTGGCGATGAAGCATCCGGGGCGCGTCCTGTTGATTGACGCGTCGCTGCAGATGGGTGTGGCCGCTGCACTTCTCAACCTGCGTCCGTCTGCGACTCTGGCCGACATCGCAAACGAACGCGATCGACTGGACGAAACGCTGCTGCGGCAACTGGCGGCGGTTCACGACAGCGGACTGCATCTGCTGGCGGCACCGAACGACGCGATTGCGGCAATGGATGTGGATGACACTTTGCTGGCACGTATCATCACGCTGGCTCGCCGCACCTATGATTTCATCGTGATCGATACGTTTCCGATGTTTGATCAGGTGGTCGTGGCGGTTCTGGATCTGAGCGACCGAGCATTCATTGTGGTGGAAAACGTGGTTCCGACGTTGCTGGGCGCGGTGTCGCTGCTGAACGTCCTGCAGCGAATTGGCTTTCCCGAGGAACGACAGAGCATCATTATCAACCGCCAACAACGGATATCCGGAAGCCTGTCACTGGCCGACGTGGCCACTCGTTTCGGCCGACCACTGGACTATGTGCTGCCGTTTGAAAAACGGGTGATGGTGGCCGCCAATTCGGGCGAACCCATCGCACGGCACGGGACTCGCTTCAGTGGATTCTGCCGCACACTGAATGAGCTGATTGCGTCCATCGAACAAGAATCCGGCAAATCCAGTGACGCGGTTTCCTCACCCCAAGCTTTCAGCCAGCGTTTGCCCGCCAATGATCTTCACGAAGACATCGAAGACATGAAAGAGCCCGAAGCATGGTAGACGATCCCGCGAAAACGCCGAGCCGTGATGCTCGACAGATTCTGACTCGCTCAAGACTAAGTCTGCCAGCCGATCATGTTCGGCAGCACACCAAGCGTTCGACCACCTCGGGTCTCGTGTCGACATCGCCCGCCGCGCAAACGGAAACCGGAGGCGCTTCGTTTCTGCAGGTGAAGGGCGAACTGCATCAGCAACTGCTGTCGGAACTGGATCGTCGCGATCTGATCAGCGCGGGCGAAGATCAGTTGACAGAAATTATCGAGGACTTTGTCGCAGAGGCGCTGGACGAACAGGAACTGGCGCTGAATTCGGTGGAACGGCGGCAGATGGTGGATGAGCTGCTGGAAGAAACCATCGGCGTGGGCCCGCTGGCTCCGCTGCTGGCCGATCCGGCAGTGACCGACGTGCTGGTGAACGGGCCGCAACGGGTGTTTATCGAACGCTTCGGACGGCTGGAAGAAACGGACGTCCGCTTTCGTGATACCGAACATCTGGTCCGCATCATTCAGCGCATTGCCGCGCGAGTGGGGCGGCGGATTGATGAATCATCGCCCATGGTTGACGCTCGCCTGCCGGACGGTAGCCGAGTGAACGCGACACTGCCGCCGGTGACGATCGATGGGCCGACACTGTCCATTCGGCGGTTCGGCAAACGTCGACTGCGGCGCGATGATCTGATGGAACTGGGAATGTTTTCCCCCGCCATCCGTCAGTTTATGCAACTGGTCGTGCAAGCTCGCAGAAACATACTGATTGCCGGCGGAACGGGGTCCGGCAAATCCACGTTTCTGGGAGCCGTCGCCGAAGCGATTCCCGACCATGAACGCATTGTCACCATCGAAGACGCGGCGGAACTGATTCTGGATCAGCGACACGTTGTCCGCATGGAAACTCGCCCGCCCAATATCGAAGGTCTGGGTCGCATTGCCGCTCGCGATCTGGTGGTCAACTCACTGCGCATGCGCCCGGATCGCATCATTGTGGGCGAAGTCCGCGCGGGCGAAGCGCTGGACATGCTGCAGGCAATGAACACCGGGCACGACGGCAGCCTGACAACCGTTCACGCCAACAGCAGCCGTGACGCGATCGCTCGCCTGGAAACCATGGTGCTGATGGCCGGCCTGGATCTGCCTTCGCGAGCCATCCGTGAACAGATCGTGTCGGCCATTCAAGTCGTGGTGTATATCCGGCGGTACGAAGACGGCGTGCGGCGAGTGGAAAGTGTGAGCGAGCTGACGGGCATGGAAGGTGACACTCCGCAGTTGCAGGACATCTTTCGCTTTCGGCCAGGCGGTCGTCAAGGGCGGCGGATTGCGGGCGAATTTGTCGCCACCGGCATCGTGCCTCGCGTGGTCGATGCTCTGCGAGCCAACAATATCGATGTGCCCATGCATCTGTTTCAGCCGGCGGTGAGTTGACATGGGATGGATTGTCGGACTGATCTGGCTGTGTTTGGTGGCCGGCATCGCTGCCTGGTGGCAGTCGGTACGAGTTCGCGACGCGGCGTGGGAACGACTGAACCTGGCCAGCACTCAAAACGTCACACTGGCTGTGGCTGAGCGTTCGGGTCGACGTTTGCGCCGCCGCTGGATGTGGGTTCCGTGGGTATTGGCAGTGGCCACCGGCCTTTCGATGTGGCTGATGTTTCAACTGCGAGCCCCTTACGTTGTTGCCGCCGCATTGATGGTTGGCCTGCTGACCGCACAAGTGGAAGCCTTCCTTGCCGCTCGGAATGCCGCAAAGCTGGAACGACAACTGGCCGACGCGATTGACATCATGATCGGTGCGGTCGGAGCCGGTGCCAGTATCGGAGCCGCCATGGACGCCGCGATTGTCGAAGCGCAGCAACCGCTCAAGCCGTATCTGGAAGAAGTGTCGGGGCGAATCAGGCTCGGTGATAGTGCCTCAGCGGTCTTCGCATCGCTGGCCGAACGAATTCCGCTGGAAACATTTCTGCTGTTCACTTCAGCGTTGTCTGTACATTGGGAAGTCGGCGGAAAACTGACATCTACGCTGACCACGGTGGCTCGCACCATTCGCGATCGTATCGAAGTGCGGCGACGCATTCAGTCCAACACGGCTCAGTCGCAGTTTTCCACCATCGCTCTGATTGCTCTGACCTATTTTGTGGCGTTGATCGTTCGCAACAATGGTCCCGAACAGATGCGTGAGTTTGTAACGTCCACAGTGGGCAGTTACTTCGTGGCTGGTTCAGTGCTGCTGCAGGCGGTGGGCATCGCATGGATGAACCTGATCAGTAAGCCGAGGTCCTGACATGCAGAAGTTTATCGTGGGTCTGTTATTGCTGTCGGTGTTCCTGACCGGCATCGGACTGTTGCTGAAACATCTGTGGATACGCACGGTGGTGCAGCAACGATGGGACGATTTCACTCAGCAGACACCTGCGATGCAATCAACTTCAGTGGCGGGAACCGATGCGGAAGAACGCTGGTGGCTGGGTCACTGGTTGTTTCTGGCCGGATTCCGTCGCCCCGGTGCCGACGTCCTGTTTATCGTTGCAACTCTGGTACTCACACTGCTGGGAACGTTGGTGGCTGGCGGTTTCAGGTGGTCCGGCCTGCAGCAACTGATGGAAACCAGCATCGTGCAGGCTCCCGGTGGCGTGGGCGAAACCTTTCTTCCCATTGTGTGGGTGGCCCCGTGGGTGCTGCTGATTGTGCTGGCGGCGACTCCGTGGCTGCTGATCCGAGCCGCTCGACGAAAACGAGTGGAACTGGTAGAACAGGATCTTCCGCTGGCGCTGGAGCTTCTGTCGACACTCAGCGAAGCTGGCTTGGGCTTCGATGCTGCTCTGTCACGCATTCTGAAGACTCGGCTGGCCGGCCGCCCGCTGGCGGAAGAATTTCGGCGGTTTCAGGCGGACCTGCTGGCCGGACGCCCCAGAACTCAAAGCCTGCGACGCTTTTCGGCGCGGCTGGAAATTCCGTCGGTGTCAGTATTCACGTCCGCGTTGGTGCAGGCGGAACAACTTGGCATGGGAATCGCTCGCGTGTTGCGACTTCAGGCCGATGACGTGCGATCGCGCCGACGAGAACGTTCCATCGCCTTCGCCAACGCACTCGCGACCAAACGAGTGATCCCGCTGGTCGTTTGTTTTCTGCCCGGTCTGTTCGTGTGGACTCTTGGTCCCGCGTTTGTGCAACTATTCAAAATGGCGGAAACGTTTACTCAGGCAAGGTAGCTATTCAGACCAGATAGCAGTTTTGAGCGAACGGGATTTTTGTTTGTGAAGTCAGCAATGATGGGCTTTGCATTTGGGCTGCCCGCTTTTCCGGAGTACAATTCGGGACTGATTGACAGGAGTTCGCATGTCCACGAGCACACATTCAAATCCGCCTGCTTCACCACGCTGCGGTTCGCCTGACCTGCTGGAACCAGGCGATCGGATGAGCCGTCCGGAGTTTCTGCGCCGATATCGGCAGATGTCGGATCGTTCGGACATCGAGCTGGTCGAAGGAGTTGTTCACATGGGTTCCCCCGTTTCGTGCGAAGAGCATGCGGCGCCACACGGCGACCTGATGGCCTGGCTCGTTTTTTACAAAGCCCGTGTGCCCAGGCTTGAGAGCGGCGATAACGGCACTGTGCACCTTGACCTAGAAAATGCTCCTCAGCCGGACTGTTACCTGCGAATCAGGGAAGAGCACGGCGGTCAGTCAACACTGCGTGACGGCTACGTGACGGGGCCGCCCGAACTGATTGCGGAGGTGGCTTCCAGCAGCGTGAGTTACGACCTGCACGATAAGAAGCACGCTTATCAGCGAAACGGTGTGCTGGAATACATCGTGTGGCGGACTCGAGATCGCGCGATTGACTGGTTTGTGTTGACGGACGGACGCTATGAAACGCTGCCTGCCACCGAAGATGGCATCCTGAAGAGCCGAATCTTTCCCGGCCTGTGGCTCGATGCGGCTGCGATGCTCAGCCACGACATGAAACGCGTGCTGTCTGTTCTGCACCTCGGACTTGCTGATCGAGATGAATCCGCTGAGGCGGCAACGCCAGATCCGTGAGCCAGCCTGTTGACACAAGATATCAACTCATTAACCCAGACACCGCAGAGGTGCTCGTACCGCGATTGCAATTGGCCGCGACCTTCTGGACTCGCTTTCGTGGCCTGCAGTTTCGACGAGAGCTGCCGCCGGACGAAGGGCTGCTGATTGCTCCATGTCGATCGGTTCACACTCATTGGATGCGGTTTGCCATTGACGTTATGATGATTGATGCCGAAGGCACTGTTCTGCAGGTGCGCCACGCGGTGCGACCATGGCGGGCCTGCGCGGGGCCTAGACAGACACGGGCCGTTCTGGAACTTCCGGCGGAAACAGCCGTTCTGCGCGAAGGAGATCGAGTCTTGATTGTCGCACCCAATGGTGATGCGGTCCCGAAGTGTGTGCAATCGCTGTCCCGAGTCATCAACCAGAATTCGCAGGCCGCAGGCTTTTCCTGAATTCACTCAACCCTCGAACCGGAATAACCGATACAAACGCTATGTCTGGTCGGACATTTGTCAGCTCTCTGCGCGCTTGTGATCGCGCTGAAGACGGGTAGAACATATGTGTTCCGGTCAGAAAATTCCGCGTTTCGTACATGCTACGGTCGTCCTGGCCGGCGTTGCGCTGGCAAGCCTGCTGCTGCTTCAGGACGTCCAGTCGCAGGATGTCAACGTTGGTGGAAACCGTTGGCAGGGCAATGGATCAGACGCCGCGGGCGTTGTGCGAATACCGTCACTGACGAACAACAGCGCGTTCGTGACAAATCGCCCGACGGCGAAGACAGCAAACACCCGATCGGTGATCACAGCTCCACAACACTTACAGCTGGCTGCCCTGGAGGACGAAGGCGGTCTCAGCAGCCAGCCGAGCCCCGCCGTGCCAGTGCCGCACTTGCCTGCACCGACACTTCCGCAACGCCTCAAGCTACAGCGAAACGCAGCAGCGGTCGAGGTTCGGCGACAGGCGATCGTGCCGCAAACTCAACGGCAGATGTCCTCGTCAGAAAGTCGTCCATCATCTAGGTATGTGCTACGAGAAACTTCGGCGGAAGAAGAACTGCAATTGCAGATCGGCCTGCCGCACATTCTCACGTTGCGACAGCCGCCGTTGCGAACGTACATTCCCGAAAGCGGCGCGGGGATCGTTGCCGTGCGTTATATCGACCCGGCCGCCCCTCATCGCCTGGCGATTGAACCTTTGGCAACGGGCACCACCATGCTGACCATGTGGTTCGGCAGCGACACGTCTCCGGATGGCGAAGAGCCCGTCAGTTGGCTGGTGCATGTAACCGATGCCAGCGGCGCCGACGGTCCAGCCTCACTGGCTCGCAATCGTGGTTACGAAATTCAACTGCAGGCATTGCAGCGTGAAGTGAACTACGCCTTCCCCAACAGCAGCGTGCAGTTGTCCTGGGTCGGCAGTCAGGTGCTGCTGCGAGGTAAAGCGAAGGACATCGAAGAAGCGACTCAAATTGCACGCATTGTTTCCAGCAGCATTCCAGGAAGCCGTCGTAATGGTGAAGACGACTTTCTGGAGCAGGCCGAGTTTCTGGCGATTGATGCGGATCTGATTCAGGAAGCGGGTTCACTGCTTGGATCACTGCGAGGCGACAGCAGCAGCGGCATCAATCAGGGACGCATCAATAATCAAGTCATCAATCTGCTGGAAATCGCAGGAGTGCATCAGGTGATGCTGAAGGTGACGGTGGCCGAAGTCAATCGCAGTGCCTCACGAGCCATTGGGGCAGACCTGAAGATTGGATCAGCAAGCGATGCTGTTCGGTTCTTCACAACGCTGGGAACACCGGCAGCGGGTGGAACTCTGGTGCTGGATCAGAGCGACTTTGACCTGGCGATCTCGACGCTCAAACGCCTGAATCTGGCTCGATCACTGGCCGAACCGACACTCACAACACTGAACGGGCAACCAGCCAGCTTTAATGTCGGCGGAAGTTTCCCGGTGCCGGTCGTCACGGGCCAGACGGCCACCGGACTGCAGGGAGTCGAGTTTCAGAATTTCGGCGTGCAGTTGCAGTTTGTGCCAGTTGTGACGGACGGTAATCGAGTGCGTTTGACGCTGCAGGCCAGTGTCAGCACTCGTGACGAAACAGCGGGAGCTCAGGTGGGCAACACCAATGTTCCCGGTCTGAATACTCGCAACTTCAGCAACACGGTGGAACTTCGCGAAGGGCAGACTCTGGCCGTGGCCGGACTGATTCAAACCAATCTGGGAGGCACATCGGCTCGCGTTCCCTTTCTGGGCGATGTGCCGGTGCTTGGCCGTCTGTTTTCCAACGATGGAACGTCCTATGACGAACAGGAATTGGTCGTGCTGGTGACCCCGTATCTGGTTGGCCCGGTGGATACCAAACAGCAACCACTGGCATTACCAGGATCAGATTATTTCGAACCGGATGATGTCGAATTCTTTGTGCGAGGCAGTCTTGCTGGACACACCGCCGAAGACTATCGCAGTCCCGTGCGAACCGATCTGCGCAAGATGAAGGCCTTTCGACGGTGCGAACAACGCGTGATCATCGGCCAGCCGGGACATTCCAACGGCTTGCTGTGCCCGCCAGTTTCTGTTCCGGCAAGTGCTGAAGCAGTGCCGTCGAATTTCGTTCCGCCGTCGTCCGCATTTCCAGCGTCAGAACCAGCCTTCAACGAACCCGGCGTAAGCACTCTGCAGCCGTTTGAATTTTCGGGAGAGAACCCATGAGCGAACGAATGTGGCTTAACTTGCTGCTGCTGATGCTGGGAGCGGGGGCGACTGGCTGCGCGACGTCGTCGTTGGCCTGCCGTGATTGCGGCGAAACAGCCAACTGGCAACACGCAGAATCGCCCCATACCAGTGGAACCGCGACATGTGAGCAATGCCAGGCCTGCAACTGTCAGACGGCGGGCTTTCCGCAGAAAAGCTGTCGTCAGGGCGAGTGTCGTCATGCGGACTGTCGCCGAGCAAACGACTTCTGTCCGGATGCCATTCCCGTGAACCCGGGGACCTATGTCAACAACTGGAATAGCGCGATGCGGTGTGCGGCGAAATCGGATGAGTTCTTGGTTTCTCGCAACGCCTGGTTCAACGGCGGCACAGAACTGGGGCCCGAAGCAACTCGAAACGTGCAACACCTAGCCAGTCGCATAGCGACGCAGTCCCATGACCTGCTGTTGGAACAGGAACCCGTGTTGCCGACGTACCAGGAAACTCTGGCCGCAGCCACAACGCGAACTCAGCAACTGAATACGGCCCGTCGTTCTGCTGTCGTGGCAGCGTTACGGTCTGGTGGCGTTGTCGATGCTGAACAACGCGTTCACGCGACATCACCACCGCCTGTCGGCGTTCGCGGTATCGAAGCACCTCGCGTGTTCCAACAGTTGTTTCAGGGCGGCAATCGTGGCGGACAAGGTGGTCAGAATGCAGGCGGCGGCAGAGGAGGAATGGGCGGTGGCGGTGGTGGTGGTGGTGGTCGTGGTCGTGGTCGTGGGTTCTAACGAACATGCATCTCGCAAGCGCTCGGACGACACGTTACGCAACGTTTGATTTTTCGGCAGCAGGTGAAGCCCAACGGCGAAGAGATGTCAGTGATGTCAACATTGGTCAATGTGCTTCCGAACAGCAAAAGTGAAACTCTAAAATGAAACAACTTAGCCTCAGCAACCCAACCTGCTTCTCTCACGTTCCAATCATCATGGCGATGCTGATCTGGTTGTCCGGTTGCTCGGGAATTCCGTCCGCGTCGCTGTTCAGCAAGGCGAGCAGTGACCGATACGGAAACGACGGCGGGGCAGCGATGCTTTCTCGCAAACAGCAGGCGGAGGTCTGTCAGCAGACGGGGCTGAATCTGGCCGCGCATGAACGAGACGATCACGCGATTGTTCAGCTGCTGAAGGCTCGGGAACTGAACCCGCAGCAATCCGGCATCGCCTATCCATTGGCCGTGCTTTACGATCGAGCCGGTCGCTTCGGGCCGGCTGAACAGGAGTACGGAAAAGCGCTGCAGGAGACTCCTGCGAATGCTGAGCTGTTAAACGACTTCGGCTATTTCCGCTATTGTCAGGGGCGTTTTGAAGAAGCGCGACAACTGTTGCAGACGGCGGGCCGCCTGAATCCACAGCATCCTAAAATCAGCCTCAATCTGGCCATGGTCGCCGCGGCCGAAGAGAACTTTGACGACGCTTACGCACTGTTTGCAGAATGCGTCGGACCCGC
>JBDNHJ010000222.1:0-58709 GCA_041688835.1 Fuerstiella sp. | reverse complement strand
GTCTTCGGCTTCTTTGGCGATCTCCTGAGAAACCAACTGACTTCGGTGTTTTTGGTCGTCGCCGGAATTCGTCATGCGATAGCCGCCGTTCGATTTAATGCGCCGCGCCTTCACGTTGTCCTTCATGCAGTTCTTCAAGATGCTGATCGCTTTGCGACGACAATCGTTGTCCAAAATCGGCACCAGCAGTTCGAGTCGCCGATCCAGATTTCGAGGCATCAGATCCGCACTGGAAATCAGCACCTGATCGTCGCCGCCGTGCAGAAAATGGAAGACTCGCGCGTGTTCCAGAAAACGGTCGATGATGCTCACCACCTGAATGTTATCACTGAGCCCCGGAACTCCTGGCCGCAAACAGCAGATGCCGCGGACATTGAGTCGGATCTTGACGCCGGCTTGAGACGCTTCGTACAACGACTGAATCAATGCCGGATCGACTAGGGAATTGATTTTGGCAGTGATCATGCCTTCAGCTTTGCTGCGACAGCGCTGCGTTTCAAATTGAATCAGTTCCGTCAGCTTTTCGCGAAGCCCAATCGGAGCCGAACTGATGTGTTCGAAATGCTGCAGCTGTGAATATCCAGTCACGGCGTTGAACCATGCCACGGCATCATTGCCGAGCTCTTCGTTGCACGTCAGATAACTGATGTCCGTATACAGATTGGCCGTGGATTCGTTGTAATTGCCGGTCCCGAAATGACAGTACCGCCGAAATCCTTCGGGTTCGCGGCGAACAATCAGCAGTGCTTTGGCGTGTGTCTTCAGACCACGGACGCCGTAAATCACCTGGACACCAGCCAATTCCAGCTGTTTGGCCCATTCGATATTGCGGGCTTCATCAAAGCGAGCTTTCAGCTCCACAATCACGGTCACATTTTTGCCATTTTCAGCGGCCGTCTTCAGCGCGGCGACAATCGGACTGTTGCGACTTGTGCGATACAACGTTTGCTTGATTGCCAGCACATCCGGATCAACGGCGGCTTCTTCCACCAGTCGGACCACCGGATGAAAAGATTCGTACGGATGATACAGCAGACGATCCTGTTCGCGAATGGTTTCAAAGATCGATACCGCTGGCTCAAATCCAGCCGGCAAACACGACGACCAAGCGGGATAGACGTAACTTTCAAAACCAGGGGATTCCGCAAGTCGCATCAGATCGCCAAACCCCGACGGGCCGGGCAACACATAGACGTCTCGATTTCGCAGCCGCAGCAGAGATTTCAGAAACGCCAGCATGGCCACGGTGACATGGTCCGAGATCTCCAGTCGAACGCAAAAACTGTCTTTGCGTTCTTCCACCACGTCTTCCATTTCGGCCAGCAAATCAGCGCCGTCATCTTCACGCACGCTGAGATCTGCGTTGCGGGTGATTCGAAAAGGCACTGTGGAGACGATCGTCTCTCCCGGAAAAAATCGTTGCACAAACAATGCAATCACGTCTTCGCCGAATACGAATTCAAATCCACTGTCCGATGGCAGCGTGATAAACCTCAGGTCAGCACGGCCCAGTGGAATCACGGCGTATCGATAGTCTTCGCTGCCTGCCAACGGTGCCAACTGCACGGCAACATTGATCGTACGCCCCATGAACAACGGAAATTTTTCCGGATCATGAATCGCAATCGGTGACAGGATGGCCACAATCTGTTCTTCGAACAGCTGTTCCACAAAGTCCTGCTGCACCTGTGTTAGCTCAGTAATGTGTCGACGACGAATTCCAATGTTCCGCAATTCTGGCTCGACGTGCTCCAAAAAAATGCGATACATATCCTGAACCATGCACTGGACGCTGTCCGAAACAGCGTCGAGCTGTTCCACGGCCGTCATTCCACTGGGGTCCACACCCAAGTCATGACGCCGAATGGCAGTGCGCAGGCTGCCTACGCGCACCATAAAAAACTCGTCCAGATTGGACGCCGTAATCGCCAGAAATCGCAGGCGTTCCAGCAGCGGCACGGAAGAATCTGAGGCCTCATCCAAGACTCGCTGATTGAACTCCAGCCAGCTGAGTTCACGATTGAAAAACAGTTCCGATTTCATCACGCAGGGTTCTCTCTTAGAAGCACACCGAGACCAAACACGTCCTGAAACATGCCGGAATTTTGCCGCAGCTCCAGCTGTTCCATCGAAAGGTCTCCTGTTCGTCCTTTGGCCTTGATAATGAGTTTATTTTTCTCCAGAACGCAGTCCATGTTTCGAATCCGCTGGCTGCGGGAATGACTTAACGCGATCGCAATTCGCAGAATAGCCGCCAGACGCGAAAGAATCACGCGGCTGTCGCGGTCCAGCTGAGCGAAGCCTTCGTGAGTTGGCTTGGGAGGAGCACGGCGGTGATATCTGGCCACCAGCGCAACCAATGCGTGGTCCAGCGAGTTCAGACCAAAAATTTCGCTGTTGGTGATCAGGTAAAAACTGTGTTTGTGATACCCTGGTGTGTTCACAAACAATCCCGCTTCGTGCAACAGGGCGCCGACATACAAAATCGTTTCACAACGAATGTCCATCTGGTGCTCAGACCTCAGCGCTCGAAAAATCTGCCGCGACAAATCGGCACAGTGCTGCGCGTGATCCAGATCCAGCTGAAACTTCCGCCCCAGTTCTTCGGCCGAACGAATGATTTGATCTCGAAAATCTTCGGACCAGTCCGAAGGCTGCAACATCCCCTGCAACAGCGCATCGCGAAGATTAAACCCCGTCACCAGCAGGTGGTCCGTATTCAGCATCCGTGCCATCCGAACATTGGCCAGCAAAGCCGGGACCAGTGTTTCCGCCTGCGACAGTTCCAAGTGATGCTTGCGCATGATCTGCTCGATCGTCAGCTCCGACAATTCCCGAGTCAGTTTTTGCAGCTTGGGCAGCGAGACCCGGACCACTGCTGCGTCCGCCAGATCCAGTTGCAGAACCTTAGCGGCAAAACGCACGTCTCCGCCCAGAGCCAGCAGTTCGATCTGGCCGTGCTGAGGCACCACATCCGACAGATTCTCCAACGCCCGGTCGATCTGACCGTTCATGATGTGGACCGCCTGATCGCGCGTGGCATTATATTGCTTCAGTAACTGCTGCAGCCGCAATGACCCCAAACGATAGGACTGCGAGTGCATGATGTTACGACCTCGTAACAACAGCACCTCGGTATTTCCACCGCCGACTTCCATCATCAACGTCATCGCATCACGCAGTTCAGGTTCCCGCTCCAGCACCGGTCGAATGCCCAAATAGGTCACTCGCGCGATTTCCGCGTCGTCGATCGGCTCCACAACGAAGCCCGTGGACGTGTAGATACGGTCCAGAAATGCGATGCGATTTGAGGCTTCACGAACAGCACTGGTCGCCACAACGCGAATGTGTTTGGGATTCGTACACTGGTACTCTTCTAGCTTGCGACGATAACTCTTTAACACCGCGACACACTGCATCAGTGTTTCGCGTTTGATCTCACGCCGCGTAAACGTGTCTTTGCCCAGACTGACGCCTCGCACAAGTTCTTCGAGCAATCGGACGCCCGACACGCCATCTGTTTCTCCGATTGCCATGCGGATCGCAGAGGTCCCTAGCTCAATGACGGCCATCGGAAACACGGCCATACCGGCACGGCGAGTGTCGTGCGAAGAATCACTAAGTTCCTGTAAATCAGTCATGTTCGTTCTTCGTTTCTGGTACCTGCGCTAAGCTTTATGATCTTCAGGGGGCTTCCAAGGTTTGTGGAATGCTCGCGAAATTCCGAAAATCATGTGGAAGTGGGAGACATGCTCGAATGTTTTCGAGCCCACGCGGCGGCGCCGATGGCTGTGGAATAGTCACCCAGTTCGGCGACGCGAATCTGATAACAGTCTTTCAAAGCGGGCAGCACA
Source organism: Fuerstiella sp. (assembly GCA_041688835.1). Lineage (GTDB taxonomy): Bacteria > Planctomycetota > Planctomycetia > Planctomycetales > Planctomycetaceae > Fuerstiella. The sequence continues at coordinate 54,855 of JBDNHJ010000222.1, read as the reverse complement.
TTGCGTTTGGCTCCTTTCGCGGTTGACGCCAGATATAACTTCGGCATCGCTTCCACCAACCCGCCACCAATCACCACAATGTCGGGGGCCAACACGTTGACCAGTGACCCGATGGCGCGACCAATTTGTTCGGCCGCGCGACACACGATTTCTTCAATCACGGTGTCACCGGCAGCGATCGCTTTTGCCAAGGTGCCGCTACGAATGTCGGACAAATCCGTGCCTGCCAAAGCCGCCAAGTGTGGCGCCTTGCCTCGATAAACAGCCTTGGCCGCCTCGCCAGCAATCGCCAGCCGACTGGCCAGTGCTTCCAGCGTCCCGACCGGACCGACTCCAGCAGAAGGTCCTTCGGTTGCCATCTGCAAGAAGCCCACTTCCATACACGAAGCACGTGTCCCGCGGAAGATTTTCCCTTCGTAAACACAGCCCCCGCCGACCCCGGTTCCCGGAAAGATGCCCAACACGCAGCGTGCGTCACGGCCGGCCCCCACCGTGTATTCACCATACACACCTGCATCGACGTCGTTGCAAATTTCCGCCGGGCACGAAAATTCCTTCGACAAATAGTCACGCAACGCCACGTCCTTCCAGCCGAGGTTGGGGGCTTCCAGAATCACACCTTTTTTGAGATCCAAAGGGCCAGGGCAGCCACAGCCGATCCCCTGAATCGCAGACGGATCGACATTGGCATCCTGCAAAGCCATGCGAATCGTGTCGGCCAACCGTTCTTTATGAACGCCATCTTTGTCCTTATCACGCGTCTTGCGACGCTTCTTGCCAATCACGCGATAGTCTTCGTCGAAGACCACCGCCATCATTTTAGTGCCGCCCAAATCGAAGCCCACCCAGACCTTGTCCGGGCCCGGTGCTTTGTCTGATGATTTCTCTGCCCCCTTGTCTGCCCCCTTGTCTGATGATTTGGAAGCCGCTTTTGCCTGATCTTTATCGACAACTTTTTCTGAACCTTTTTCCGGGGCCTTACTCTTAGAATTTTCAATATCGTTTTCAGGCACAAGAAGACTCCACGAGACAGTACGGGCGACGAAAATCAGGTAATATCGGCAGAATAGCAAATGATGGCCCATGGCGGCAGTCATTTGCGACGTCAACCAATCACCCCGAAGAAGAATTCGCCGTTCAGCCGGTCACGCCGACCAAAACAACGCACAGAAAACGGAACCATGAACGCAGAACAACTCAAGCAACTGCAGGCCCCGCTGAAGGCGAAATACACGGCTTCAGCGACCGCCGCCATCGCTCAACTTCATGCCACCGGAGTGATTGATTTCGAAAATTTGACGTGCCTCGTGGCCAGCCCAGGCGCCGCGGGCGGAGAAGTCCGGTCCGGCCTGCATCCCATGGCCGGTGGAGACGGTTCTGCGGCCTGTTCCGGGGACATGCTGTTGCAGTCACTGGTCGCTTGTTCTGGAATCACCCTAGCCGCTGTCGCCACGGCCATGGAACTGAGAATCAACTCAGCCACAATCGCCGCCATCGGAACGATGGACTTTCGAGGCACACTGGGCGTTGATCGTGCGACTCCCGTAGGACTAACATCGATCGAACTTTCGTTCGATGTTGATTCCGCCGAACCCGACGAAAAAATTGACAAGCTCATTCAACTCACAGAACGTTACTGTGTCGTCCTGCAAACACTCAAACAGGGCGTGAACGTCAGCAGCATACGAGCCGCACATTAAAGCGGACGACACTATCTGCCATGTCGCCAGTCATGTGATGTCTTCAAACCGCGTCCGGCTCTAGCCCCCGGCCATTGGTCACGCTTCCACTGTCCCGTTTGTTCGTCGGGACGTTCGGCGTTGTAATACGTCAGGTGATCGGCAGAGCTCCAGCCACCGTTGCCATGATCGTCCCATTCGTCTTCTCCGGTTGGCAGGCCTAGCAGTTTCTTCACCAGATGCACGACAGACAGCGATGCGGCCAGCGACACTACGGCCACGAATCCCAACACAAACAGCAGCGGCCCCATGTCGAAAAAGCGTTTGGCGAACGGCCATGAATACGGCCATGTCAGCAGTAACAAAATGGTGGCCCCGCTGAGAAACGGACCATAGGGGATTTCATTTTCCCCGCGCAGAATCCAGTTTGACAGCGCAAACACTAACGCCAATAAGGGAGCACCGACGACAAAGACCGCCAGCACCGGCTGCCAGCCAATCACGCTGCCCACCATGGCCATCAACACCACATCGCCAAACCCCATGGCTTCTTGCTTGAGCGTCAGGAAGCCGATCTGCCGCACAATCCAAACCGACCCGGCTCCAGCAAGCAGCCCCAGCACACTGACCAGCAAACCGTGCCAATGCGGCGAAGCCTGAATGAAAGCTGTGGGGTCCCACGGAACCAGCAATGGCTGAATGAATTCGGGCAATCCCATGTCCCGCAGCGTCCTCACAACGCTGGTATCCTGAAACCACACGGGCACAATATACAGCTGGCCAAACACAAAGCTCAGCGGCACAGCCAGCAACATGATCGGCACGGTGCAGCCGTCCGGAATGATTCGCAGCCGACGATCGATTTCCGTCGCCACAACCAATCCGCAAATCATCAACATATGAAATGCGTACCGCAAGTGCAGCCACACAACCGGACTCCACAACGTAGAAATCACCTCCGGCCCCCGTGGGCCTTCCGACGATGTTAGGCCACCACTAAAAATTGACGCCGTCGCTCCCACCGGAATTTCGCGGCCAATTGCGCAACCGATTTCACACCAATACACGACCGCAAACAGCACGCCGGTCACCCCTTCAATGACCGGCCAGCGAATGGAAATCAGCGCCCGACAGGCCGCACAGCGGCGGCGTTCCAGCAGCCAGCCCACAATCGGAATCAAACCCGTCCACGTCCCCTTGGCACCACATCGAGCACACGCGGACCATGGCGGCAGAACGGCTTTCAGCTGATCGCGCAGCAGATCATGTTGCGGAAATTGGGCGATACAAACGTTCAGAAAGCGGCCGATGAAGGCACCACAAATCACCAGCCCGGTCAAGACCAACGGCATTGGGATATCATGGTCCATCATGCCAGATCCTCAAAATCCATCGAAGTCACCGCGTCAAAAATTCGCTCCGCAATCTCGTCAGGCGTCCCTGTTTCGACATCGATCACCAGCGTCGCAGCCAGTTGATACGCGGAACTGCGCGCTTCCAGAACATCCGCCACTTCGTCAGCAATCGACCTGCCCGTCAAGCTGGGACGGCTGTTTTTGCCCGACGATTGATCAGCGGAAATTCGAGCGGCCAGAGTTTCTGCAGACGCCTGCAGCCAAATCACAGGTCCAGCTTCGTGCATTCGTTCGCGATTGATTTCCGCCAAAACCGCTCCGCCACCCGTCGCTATCACCCCTGGCGGCGTGTCCAGCAAATCTTCCAGCACGTCTGTTTCGAGCTGTCGAAACGCGGCCTCACCGTCATCGGCAAAAATATCGCTGATCGTCTTCCCGGCGCGAACTTCAACCAGCTGATCGCTATCAGCAAACGAACAACCGATACGGTCGGCCAAGATTGGACCAACGCTCGACTTGCCGCACCCGCGATATCCGATGAGTGTGATAATCATAGTGTCCTGACGTTTTCCCTAAGCGATTCGAGCCTCGGCCGCGACTTCTTGGCCGTCTGCTGAAACTCCGCACATGTAATTCTTACGTAAGATCGGCCAGCGGCGCTGGAGTTTTCCGACGGAAGCAGAAAGCTCCAATTAAGACAGCGATCCGATTCTTTGATCGCAGAATAGCACCACAACTAACGGCGGTGGCTAAAGTTGCGGCCACTGTGTTGCCAGAAATCCTTCTCGCTCGCTTTGTTATTCCTCTGAGCAAAATCGTGCCAGCTTGTTGCAGGCTCGGTTCAGGAAGCTAACATTCTCGCTCCACTCGTAGCCAAATTAGCCCTCAACCACCATTCCCCAACACCATCATGCCTACCCCCCCGTGTTTAACATTTCCCGATTCCTCAAGTCGCACGTCTCACGCAGACGCCGTCGAAGGTCACGGATGACGACGCCTGAAGCCCTTGAATCCCGTGTTTTGTTGACGCTCACAACTCCCACGATTCTGGAACCCGCTGCCTCCGCGTCGACGTTCGATCTAACGCCCCAACTGCAGTGGACCGCCGACCCCGGTGCTGCCAGCTACGATGTTTGGGTTTCCAAACTCGGTGCCAATCCGGGAGCCGTCTACCTCGAGAACGGGGTGACCGATACCAAGATCAGCGTCCCGAACGACCTGACTGTGGCGAACCACCGATTCCGGATCCGCAGTGCGGATGGCAACGGCAACAAGAGTTCGTGGAGCGCCGGGCGAAACTTCACTCTAACAAGTGACAAGCCGCAGAGTCTCTCCGCCACGGGAGTGTCCGGCACCTCGGCCACCTTGACTTGGGCCGCCGTACCGGGGGCGGACTGCTACACCGTCTGGATTTCGCAACAAGGGGGACGCGTTCAGTTGGTCAACGATGTCAGCGGAACATCGTATTCGGCCAGTCACCTCGCGACCGGCGTCGCTCATACGTTTTGGGTGAGGGCCGTCAGCAGTGATCACACAAATTCCGCGTGGAGCGCTGGGCAGGCGTTTCAGACGACCGGCGCTGCGATCGGGACAGTGTCGCCAGTTGCCATCAATCCCGGCACGATTCAAAACACAACGACGGCCGAATTGAGTTGGACGGGCGTGGCGGGCGCTGCCTCGTATCGCGTGTGGCTGGATGAAGTGAATGGCCCGACTGTTTTCGTTGTCGACGACGTCCAGAATCCGCGTTATTGGGCGGAGAATCTGGAAGTCGGCAAGTCGTATCGCTACTGGGTTCAGGGGGTTGATCCAAAAGGTCAAAGATCTCAATGGAGTTCCGCAGTCGATTTTTCTGTGTCGGCTACAGAACGCCCGGTCTCGTTCCATCTCCCGGAAAACCCATCGATTCTAAACGTTCTGTCCAATGTCAACCATCTGATTTTCGATGCGAACACGCAGTATTCGGACGTTTATTCCGACCACAATTCGCCGATCTTCACGAGTATCACGGTAAAGGCTGGCTCGCACATTCAGTCCAGCGGGGACTTGACGCTCAAGGTGGGCACCTTAATTCTGGAGGAAGGAGCCTCGATTAGCGCGAACCACCTGATTCTCCAAGTCTACGGCCAAGCATTTTTTGGGAAGGATACGCTCGTTTCTGCGGGCCAAGTCACTGTGTCCGGACCAGTCGGTCTCGGAGACAACGCGGCGATGTATGGCACGACATTCGTACCGAATTTCGTTCCCGTCTTTCTTGGTGCCAGCGGCTACGTCTACAACCAAGACACGCCAGCCGATTCTGACTTTGATGACCTCAGCGATGTCGGGGAAATCTATGCCCAGACTTCAGGGGTGATCGCCGATACCGACGGCGACTGGCTGTCGGACGGATTCGAATCAACGAACGGCCTTGATCCGCTCACGCCGTTCGGTGATCCGGGATCGCCGGGGTTTGTCTGGCCGGACGATGACCACGACGGACTCAATCTGCTGGAGGAGCAGATCTTCATGACCGATCCGGACGTGTGGGACACCGACGGTGGACGGAGTCTCGGACGGCGACGAAGTGGGACAGGGCAGCAATCCGAACGACTACACGGATTCGGGTATCGCGCCACCAGCCAGCGAACTGGTCAGTGTTCAGCTGACCGTGGGCGACCATTCCAGCAGTCAGTCGGAAAGATATGTGCTTTCGGTGGGCGACATCCGCCACCAGGCGGAGGGGTATGGGGTGGTCAGCACTCGCGACTATCTGTTTCGACGAGGAACGGAACACGAAGTTCGCGTCCTGCACCATGGAAGCAACATTTCGACGCCAGACTTTGACTATACGGGGGCAATTGTCCCCACGAGCGATGCGTACGTGATGGACCCATTAACATTGCTCGGCGTCTTCGATACGGCGGATTTGATATTTCGCGGTGCTGGGCTGACTGCCATGCTCGTGATCCCGGGACTGGGCTTGAAAACAGATATTGACACAGACTCCGACAACAACGGCAGCATTAGCGACAACGGCGACGACGCCGTCGAACATTTGATTTCACCGCCAGCAGGAAAGCCGATCGGCAAACGCATCTTTTTGAATTCTGATGACGACAACGCGAACGGTAAACCCGATTCGGGTGACGGCAAAGCGGACTACACGTCAGGGTCCACCGACAACGACTTCGCCGAGATCAAGCTGGCGACGAAATCAGACACGCTGAGCAATTACGGCACGTATGAGCTATGGCTGGGGGCGTCGTCGGGCCTGAAGCTGTGGCGCGACACTCAGAAGACGGCTATCAATGCGGCCGGAGGAACGGCACCTGATCACGTGGTGGCTGTTCCCACGGCCAAGGACGGCCCGATCGATTGGTATGTCTGGGAATTGGACGGCACCAATAACATCCCTTTCCCGTCTACTATTTACGCGGAAGGCACATCGACCGGTTTACATGAAGTCTACTGGCGCCTGATTGACCAAGACGGAAATGTTCCAGGCAAGGTGCCCGCGCAAGACAGCGACTTTGTATCCCGCGACACAGTGACGATCAGCGTGGAGCAGATTGTGTGGCCCAACATGACTGGGTTCAACGCAAACCAAGCTGCAGAGTTTACGTCCGGGTGGGACGGCTTGAACCTTGAGCCTGGGTGGACACCCAGTAAGTCACTGGGTGAAATTATCGCAAACCCGGCTGATGCCGGAGAAATTAGAACTCTCTACCCCGAGATCGGTGGATCAGCGCCGGTTGCTCAAAACGGGGAGGGGCCCGATAGCTATACTACCGAGAATTACGCTCAAGGGTTTACATTGGAAGTCGACGTAAAATTTGACAGCGGCTACGTTCAGGCGGACGGCCAACCTCAGAAGCTCAGCTTTTTCGCGCACAGCGGAATCAAAATATGGGATATTTACGAGATCGCAATTTTTGACACAGCCAAAGTCCTGGACCTTCCGGGGCGAACGGTTAATCCGGGCACTGGAATAGTCGCTGCCCCAAACTACAGCCCAAATGAAGGGGCGACATATCTGATAAGTGGCGTCCCATATGGAAGTACTGCGGATGCCAGGATGAAAAAATTCCTCCCGTCCCATACCAACCCCTATCAGCACTTAATGGACGCTCACGAAAATCTGTTCGGAGACGAATTCGCAACGCTAAAGATTGTGTTCGCGCCGGTGACGAACGGCTATAGCGTTCAGGTCTGGATCAATGACGTAGCGATTTACAGCGATGCGGCCGCGACACACGGTACTGGTGGTTCGGGGAGCGGTAAACTGCTCATGAACGCAACCGATGCGAGAGTACGGTTTCAGACCCATTGGGACAGTGGCGTCAAATTTAGCAACCTGAGGGTTAGCGAGCCACCGCAATGACGCATGTCACCCTCCACTTGAGCACAAGGTGCCAATTGATGGCCGCCACCAACGTACAATCGGCTTTGCGACGCCTTCCACAAGACTGCGGTCGGTTCGTCTTCGCCATGGCGACCCTGCTGGGCATCGCGGCTACTGGTACTGCCGACACGTACGGCCCGGAGTTTCGACCAGGGCCGTTCACGCCCGCCGACTTTCAACCAGTGCGTGACATGGATGCGTCAGGGCTTGACCTCAGTGGGGCCGAGTTTCTGGGATTGGACCTGGCCGGCGCCGACTTTTCCGAATGCAATCTTTCTGGCGCGAAGTTTCTTCAGGTAAAGTTTGGCCAGGCAGGCGCGAGCTTCCGGTCAACGAACCTGACTGACGTTTTGTTTGAGGAACCAGATGTGTCACGGTGCGACTTTGCCGACGCGACGATCAACGGTCTGGCGTACCATCCATTTTCCAACATAACTTTTCTCTCGGTACCGCAGATTCAGTCCACACGCAGCTACCGTCTCCGTGATTTGAGTCGATGCCTGCTGTTCGCGCCGCACACGCCAGGGAAAGCACCACGCGAACCTCTTCAGCTACAACTTGATCACTTTGACCTGAGCGAATGCACGTTCGCGGGATGTGATTTGCGTGAGGCTTCTTTCGCAAAAGCAGATATCACCGGAGTTCGCTTTTACGACGTCGAAATTGACTTGTCACAGTTGGATCAATCGCTGATTGATCACCCTGTACACCAATCGACGAGACAGGTTGGCGAGACGATTCGCAATGGAACACGGATTCAGCCTCGTATGCTGCCAGGTATCGCGTTTCTGCATATGTCACTAAAGGGCGAGAGTCTAATCAACGCAGACTTGAGAGGTTCGATGTTTCGGAACGTTGATGTGTCGAACGTGCGGTTGAATGGAGCACTGATTCAAGGTTGTGTGACGAATCGTGCCTTTACTGCGGAACAGATCATCAGCACGGAGTCTTACCGCGAAGGTGACTTATCCGGCATTCGTTTTTCCGCATTTGGTCTGGACATCACTAAGCTCGACTTGGTTGGTCAAAACCTGAGCCACACGGTCTGGGAAGGTTTCCATTTTGACAACGTTGATCTCACTGACGCTGTTATCACGGGGGCTGACTTTCGTCCGAGTCGGCGGTATCCCCCATCCGTCGCACAACTTCAGTCCACATGGAATTTTCAGCACGGCCAGACGCGAGGAATTGAATTACCAGAAGGCCATCCGCTTCAGTCGATAACACGGGGAACGCGATAATGGGACATTCTACTTTTTGCATTAAGTACGCAGCAGGCAAGCCCTGGTCAATCCCTTGAACCCGAAGCTGCAATTCCAGACACACTGGGACAGTGGCGTGAAGTTTCAAAACCGGCGAATAAGTGGTCCAGCTGAATGATGCCCGTTCCCACCCCAAATCAACCTTTCGGCGGGGTGGCACTGACGAACGTTAGAAGTGTGCCACTGGCATTGCCTGTGCGTTGCTGCGGGTGACACACACGGTGCAACGCAACCGGAGCTATCTCTCTACGACCCTTCTCATCCGAATTGGTGGACCGTTTCGCAGTTGGGGCGAACACTGCTGACGCTATGCACTGGCAAAGCCAGTGGCACACACTCACCTGCCGCAACCATTCCATGTCGCCTCCCGATCTCACTGCCAGTGCGACCCCGTCGTTCCCGACCTATTGAACGACTAATTTCACATCTGACACCAATTCATTTTCATCATAGCTGACATGTATCCACTCATTGTCGATGCCGATTTGACGATCTGCTCCAACAAAGAATAGATCTCCTTTCAATCCAGTTTCTTCGGACTGGTCATAGGGTTCACCCAAGATTTCCAACACCTTTGTCCGTGGTAGTCTCGCGATCGCCTTAGATTTCACAAGAGATTCGACCATTTCGGATCGAGCACCTCGTTGTCCAGCTTTGGACGAGTCATGCAACCTAGATCTCTCTTCAGCGTACAAGGTTGAGCCAATCCACAAGCTAATGTCTGGTGTGGTCTATAGAGGCCGATACGACAAAATGCCGGATAATCCCGACTATGATAAAGACTCAAACAACGCGGTCGACGATCCCCCGGATGATGAAGACGAGTTCTTCGCAACTCTGTCTGCAAACAAAGCCAGAAATCAAGGCGAAATGATCATCGACCTGCAGAGAGTCGGGAGTACTTGGTCTCTGGTAGTAAAAGTTGGTGGAGCGGAGACATACAAAGATACGGATTTCAATCCAGGCGCAATCGGACAGATCATGCTTCAATCTCACTGGGGTAGCGGCGTACGATTCACAAGCATGTCTGTGGAGGAGAACTAATGGGACACAGCAACCGGTCGTTCCGTAGCGTGGCGCTTACAGTGAGTCTAGCACTTCTCTCACAATTGCTCGTTGCCTCGTCGGAGACCTTGACCGCTTCGGGTGCCGATCTAACTCAACCCAACGTGAACTTGGGGCCGTGGACAAAGCCACTCCGAGTCGGACCAGGTGCTGTGTTTTCGGGACAACGTTTATGGGGAACGGAAATTGTTGGTCACGACCTCACAAACGGCAGCTTTGATGACTGCGATCTGGCCGGGGTCATCCTCCGTGAGTGCAATCTGACGGGCGTTTCCTTCCGCCGGGCCGTGCTGAGCGGTTGCGCTATCCTTGACTGTAAGCTGAAGGACAACACCTTCATAGACGCAGTCATTAATGACCTCGACACCGGGGCACCGCAGAACATGCCGTCATGGGATCTTGGTCAACTCAAATCAACTTTGTCATACAAACGCAAGAATCTCGATGACTGTCATATTCGAATTCGCGGAGAGAAAGGAGTGCCGCTGGATCTCCAATTGGATGATTTCTCACTCCATCGCACACTGTTCTATGAAATGGATTTGACGAATACCGGCTTCGAGGGGGCCAAATTTTCAAGGCTAACGATGTCGCTGTGTCGGTTGAACGCGGATAATTTTTCCAAGGCGTCCGGCAATTTGAGCGATTCCGGTTTGGATATCACTTTGTCCGATGGTCGCCTTAATCTCGACAAACATTATTTGTGGGGCACCACGATCAGTGGACAAGTTGGAGCGGTCACCGCAATCGATGCTCGAATCGACTTCCTCCGCGCAGGGCCATGGCTAGATAGAGATATTCTGGAGACCACTCGCAACTATCACGAAAGTGCCTTTGAAGGCTGTCACTTCTACAAAGCTAATCTAAAGGGAACTGACTTCTCAAGAAAGATTCTTCTGGGCTGCCACTTCGGCGGGTGTGATTTGACAGGTTCAAGATTTGCCGACGCTGTCATCAGCAAAACAACCTTCAACGAATGTCGCGGATTGACTGTCGATCAAATCGACCTGGAATTTTCGGAATGACCGAATGTCAACGGTCACCCTGCCGTCTGAGATTGAGTCGGCGCTAAAAAGATAGGCACTTTTCAATCGCATAGGGGAAGTAGGGACCTGATGCTTCGATCTCATTGGGCAGCGGTGTCCGCCGGGGTGGCACCGAAAAACAGTAGAAGTGTGCCACTGGCTTCGCCAGTGCGTTGTAGCGGGTGACACACGTTGCAACCGGAGCTATCTACGACCCCGGGCATCCGAATTGGTCGACCGTTCCGCGGTTTGGGGCGAACACAGCTGAGGCACTGCACTGGCAAAGCCAGTGGCACACAATCAGCTGCCGCATCAATTCCATCTCCTCTCACGAAGTCGCTGCCAATGCCACCCCGCCGTAGTAGGTGCCGTCGGCTCGCCGGCACTTTCGCTGTCAGGCGAACCGTACGCGGATTTGGCGTCGAGTTGTGACCTGAGTGTGACGTCAGCGCGACTTGTGATTGCCCTGTGAAAGGTCGCGGTCGCGGCTGCCGCCGCGAAGTTCCGCCGGGCCGTCGGAACCTACAGAGCGATGCCATCTGCACTCGGCTACCGGGCCGCTGACAGATAACGCCGTAGCGTTTCCATCATGTACTCGACAGGGGCCTCCAATCCGGTAAACAGATTGAACTGTCTTGCGGCTTGTCGCACAAACATTTCCAGCCCAGTGGCAGTCGTGCAGTCACGCTGCCGCGCGTGCTTCAATAACATGGTATTTTCCGGCGTATAGACGGTATCAAACACCAGCATCGATTCTCGCAGCCAGTGCTGCTCGTAAGGAGATTCATCAACTTTCGGATGCATGCCGACCGATGTGCAGTTGATCAGGATGTCGCACATTTCTGAGCCACGATTGGCCCACGCGATCTGAAGACAGTCCAATTCCTGAGCCAGCGTCTTGGCGCGATCTTTGGAACGATTGGTCACCACCACAACTGCCCCACACTGCTGCATCGCCGCAACAGCCGCGCGGGCGACGCCGCCTGCGCCCAAAATCAGCACGCGTTTTCCTGTGAGCTGTGGTTTGGTGTTCGTATCGAGTGACAAAGCATTGGCAATGGTTTCGCTGATCGCATCGAAATCGGTATTCGTCGCCTGCCACTCGCCATCACGTTTGAACAGCGTGTTGGCGGCACCGATCAAATCCACCTGCAGGTCAGGCACGTTGGCAAAATCCAGCACCTCTTCCTTATGGGGAATGGTGACGCTGTAGCCGCTGATATCCAGCTTTTCGAATTCGTCCAGTGTCTCTGCCAGAAAGTCGGCGGGTATCCTGAGCGGCAAATAGACGCCGTCAAATCCAGTTTTCCGAAACGCCGTGTTGTGTAACAGAGGACTCAGGCTGTGAGCAATCGGATCGCCAATCACGCCGAAGATCTTTGTCTGGGGCGTAATCTTATTGAACCGATACAGGTTGCGAGTTTCCGCATACGTCAACTGCCCCGGTGCCATCTCACGTTCGCTGCTGAATCCGGCATACGTAAACGGAGCTCCTCGCTGGCCGCACAAGATGCGACTGATCGTACCAAACTCACCCATGCAGAACGCAACTGTCGGCACATCGGCCGCGCGCAACATTTCTAGTACACGGACATTATCCGATGGCGCGTTGGCCATCGTCACGATCTTGATGATGTCCGGATCACCCTGCGCCAGCTTGTGATAGATGTCGTACAGTTCGATCGGTGTTTCGTCGAAGTTGTGGTAACTGATGATGCGCTTTGTCTTGCCGTAGCGCGGAATCGATTGCGCGATATCGATTTCAATATCAACATACTCAGCACCAGCGATAATCGCTTCTCGCAACACAGCCCGACGCTGTTCTTCGTCGCCCTTCCATAACCCTTTGTCTTCCGGACGACGACAGGTCACCACCACCGGAGTGGGACGGTCCTTTAACAAAGAACCGATATCAGGCCGCTTGCGCAACCAGTCCACGCGCAGTTCAACCAGCTCTGCCTTTTGTTCGGCAAGTTGCTGATGGCCCTGCCGCATCGCGGAATGGCGAGTTCTTCCAAGGCTGACGCAAATCATCGGGTATTAACAATGCTCAAGAAAACAGGGCGTGGCTGAGTATGCTGCGGGGCAAAGGCGGATGGGAATTCTACGGAGCCGGGCAGTCGGGCGTGAGGCATTCCTAGGGGAATTCGGCAGGAATCAGAAAAGGCACCGCACGGATCGAAACGCGGCTACGTTAGCCGCAGGGCACGAGCCTCGGTTTTCGCTAACCCAGCCGACCGAATTGCTTGTCGAGCGTCATTTGCGACAACATTAAGGATGTCGGTCGACCATGCGGGCAATGGTGAGAATCCTGGACGGTAAATCGCTGGCGAAGCAATTCCTGCATTTCTTCCGGCGCTAATCTTTGCCCAGCCTTAATGGCCGCCCGACACGCGATGGTGTGCATCATGTGGTCCAGCAGGTCTCGGCGAGACGTTTTGCCATCCGACTCTTCCAGTTGAGTCGCCAGATCACGCAGAATTTTCACAAAATTCCCACGCGGCAGCAGCACCGGGTGAGACGTCAGCAGCACCGTGGTCCCGCCGAAATCGTTGACTTCAAAACCGATTTCGCTCAGCAAATCCTTGTACTCCAACAACACGGCCGCTTCTCCAGCGCTGCATTCGATGGTTTCCGGAATCAAAAGTTTTTGACTTTCGACGTTCCCTTCCAGCACACGCCCTCGCAAGTGTTCGTACATGATACGTTCGTGCAAAGCATGCTGATCGATAATTTCGATACCGGCGTCACCGGCCACCACCAGATAGCAATCATAAATCTGGAAGGCGCGAAACTCATGACCGTGCAGAGCCTCCTGTTCGGCCGTCGGCTGCTGCGTCAACGCATCAACTTCTAATCCCTCGGCAACCGCCACGGCAACCCCATTGGAAACCCCATTGGAAACCCCATTGGAAACCGCATTGGCTGCGCTATTGCCAGCATCCGCCGACACTGTGTCCTCAGGCAGCGCGGTCAGAGCTTCTGTCACGGCGGGGCGAAAAGCGGATGACTTCAGATTCGGTGCAAACCCCGTTTGTGAACGGCCAGACGATGCCACAGGAACAGGCGGTCCGCCTTGATTCGCCGATGGTACCAGCAGAGGTGGTCGATTCGACGTGCTCGCCGACGAGGTCCACATCTGCAGTTCTTTTTGCATGGGCGAAGACACCGCCCCCTCCGATTCTTCTGGACTGCGGCGCGGTGCAGGCACCTGAATTTCGGATTGAAAATCCAGCGACCGAAATTTATCTCGCAGTGTATGCAGCAGCTGGCGATACAGATTTTGACTGTCCTGAAAGCGGACTTCTGTTTTGGTGGGATGAACATTCACGTCCACGAGATGCGGGGGCAGTTCCAGAAACAAAAAGCTGACGGGATGTCGGCCGACCATCAGCAAGCCGCGATACGATTCGCTCAAAGCATGCTGCAGACTGCGGTCTTGAATAAAACGGCCGTTCAAAAACAGATACTGATCTTTGCGACTGGCTTTGCTGAGCGATGGGTCGCCCACATAACCCCACAATCGAATGGCTTCACCGTCGGGCGTTTGCACTTCCGATTCCACAGCAATCATCTTGTCGCCGACATCACTGCCAAAGAAGCGGCGAATACGATCCAGCTGATTCAGCGTCGCTGGCAATTCGTAAACCAGCTTGTCGTTGTGACGCAGCATGAGGTGCAGATTGGGATGAGCCAACGCGATCCGGGAAAACTGTTCGCTGATGCGACCGAATTCCGTCGACGCTTTCTTCAGAAATTTGCGCCTGGCGGGCGTATTGAAAAACAGATTGTGGACTTCGATCACTGTGCCTTCGGGGCAGCCACATTCACGGTGAACGCGAATGTCGCCGCCTTCCGCTTCCAGCTCCCGCCCAGTGTTCAGTCCTTGGCGACGGGTGCGAATGCGAAAACGGCTGATGGAAGCGATCGAGGCCAGTGCTTCGCCCCGAAACCCCAAGGTGGACACTTGATTCAGATCTTCGTCACTACAAATCTTGCTGGTGGCATGACTGGTCACCGACAGCTCCAGATCTTCCGGATGCATGCCTTCGCCGTTGTCGGAAATCCGAATCAACGCGATGCCGCCTTCGGCAATGTCGACTTCGATGCGTGTGGCCAAAGCGTCGACGCTGTTTTCGAGCAGTTCTTTGACAACACTCGCCGGACGCTCAATCACTTCCCCCGCTGCGATGCGGTTGATGACGTGAGGGGCAAGTTGCTGAATGCGTGACATGACAAAAGACATCCGTGAAACGTTGGAGCGACCGATGCCGTGATTCTAACGAAATCAGTTCGCCTTGTCACCAACATTCGACGGATCGGGCGCATCCGAAGCGGGTGGTGGCGGAGGCGGAGGCAGTGGCGGCACGGGGGTCGAACCGGCTTTGCTGTCAACGCCTTCGATCTGGAACTCTTCAATCAATTCTCGCCGACGTTCTGCGACCGCGCGATCGAATTCCGACAGCACGTCCAAGGCACGATCCCGTGACGTCACCAGGCCAATGATCAGATACTGAGTGATCGCCAGCAGGTAGCAGCACCAACCCACGATCCAGCGCTCTTGATGTCGCTGAATGTCGGCATTCAGCAGGCTGACTTCATTCAGCAGGCTCACCTCATTCAGCTTGTTCACCTTGCTGTACGACTGAACAAAATACGCTCCCATCGCCATCGGCGCGTGCATCGACGTGCAACTGCCAAACTGCTGATAATTCGTGTTCACGACAAAACTCGCATCATTGATCTTCAGGCGATCAGAATCCGACAGCGTCAACAGCTGCGCCCCCACAATCGCGGCCATCATGGCCAGCACCGGTGATGAACGATTCAGATGCTGACAGACGAAACCTTTCAGAAAACGCCATTTCAATCGCCAAAACGTTCGCAGAGCGCTGCGGCCGGGTTTGATTTTCGGCGGGCCGGGATGAATCACGGCAAACAGTTCTTGATCGGGCATGGCTTCGATCACGCTGATCGCCAGCATCAGACGCAGACCCATCGTCAACCAGTCCATGCGGTCCATCCAGTCGAGTTGTTCGACCCAACCGAACAGCAGGTGCTCCATGTTTGCCGTGGCGGCCAGCAGCAGTAGAGCTCCCCGGAACCACTGTTCCAGATCCTTTTCTAGCTCGTCGTCGAGATCCTGCAGGCGAAACACTTTTCGCATAATAAAGCGAAAAATGGGGATCGCGATCAGCCCCACCAGCACGCGCGTAATCGGGCGCAACACTGATTTAAACAGTGGTAGGTTCATCAATCCTCGAAAAATCCCACCCACGTGTGGTGAATACTCCAGCGAAAGCACGGAAACCAAACAGAACTCGCAACGACCTCAAATCTTCTGTTGCGAAACGCAAGACAAACGAATGTTCAGAACTGTATCCTGCGAGCCTCAGTTTAACGATGTTGATCGCAATGCCAGACGGTTTCGCGAAACACGGGGCCATTTCTGCCCACACCAGCAAAACGTCCTGATGGACGCAAGGGATCAGTCGAATGTTTGGCCGCGTCGGAGAAACCGAATTTGATCTCCGGTTTCACATCTTCGGGATTCCCGTGCGGGTTCACCCGCTGTTCTGGCTGGTTAGCGTTTTCTTTGTCTGGCAGTCAACCGAAGACCCTCAGCTAAAGCTGTTGGGCGTGTTATGCATGTTCTCGTCGATCCTCGCCCATGAACTCGGCCATGCCATCGTGATTCGCCGCTACGGCTACCCGTCCGACATTGTGCTGCACGGCATGGGCGGATACGCGACATCGACTCGCTTTTCCACTTGGCGACAGGTCTGGGTATCGTTCGCTGGGCCTCTAGCCGGCTTCATCGTGTGGGGCGTTGTGAAAGCCACGTTCTACCTGCTGCTGCATTACAATCGAGAAGCTTTGCAAAATGACGCGGTGTGGTACAGCATCTGGATTCTGCTGTTCATCAACGGGTATTGGGGATTGATGAATCTGCTGCCGATTCAACCTCTGGATGGCGGAAATATCGCTCAGGCTTTGATCACTCGCTATTTTCCCCATCGCGCAGAAGAACGCGTGCTACAACTATCCATCTTGGCATCGGGTGCTGTAGCCGTGTACGCATTAAGCCAGTTGCCCGAACGTCGCTACCTGCTGTTTCTGTTTGGATACCTGTGTGCTCAAAGCGTGATTCGCTACAACGAAATCAAGGGCCGTCGGCTGTAGAGTTCTGAGATCGCTTACGAAACAAAGGGCTCGTTCAACAGCTTCCTTGGCGATACGCCGCTCATGATCAAGGCTCCCGCATAGACGATGACAGCGGCCAACGTCGGCACAAATACTTTCGCGAACCGATACACCAGCGAATCGTGAGCAACATCGATTTGCGTCGCGAGCGTTAGCACTGCCAGCCCAGCCAGATTCATCAACAATGTCGCCGCACAGATCCGCCACAGCAGCGGCAGAAATGCCTCACGCCCAAACGTCAAAAAACGCTTCCTCAGCACTTCCAAAGACAGGCCCAACTGAAACAGCGTCGCCAGAACGCTGGCGACAGGCAGTGCCGGGCCGCCCATAATCGGCAACAACACGAAATCAAACAACAGATTCAGCCCGACACAAACCAAGCCGTGTCGCATCGGCGTGATCTGATCGTTGGCAGCGTAAAACACGCGATTCACAATCAGCAGACCACTGAAGACCCAGACGCCCAGCCCGTAGCCGGCAATCATATCCTTCGTCATCCCGGCAGCCACGGCATCAAACTGACCATAGCGAAACAGCAGGTCCGTAATCGGGGCGGCCATAAACCAGAGTCCAATACTGGCCGGAATCCCGACGACTAGCACCAGCTGTAGACCATGAATCACGTCATTGTTGAGTCCCTCCCGGTCGCCTGTCTGAGCGTGCTTGGCAAACCGAGGAAACAGCACCGTTCCCAAAGCGACCGCGAAGACTCCCAGCGGAAACTGAAACAAACGCTGCCCAAGATACAATGCGCCGGCCGTGCCGATGGGCAACCGAAACCGAGCCATGCTGTCGACACCTTCCAGGTTCCCAGAACTCAAGCCCCAAGCCAGCAAGCTGTCGACGATTCCATTGATTTGAGTAATCGATAGCCCAAGCAATACGGGCCCCATGGCTCGAAAGACACGTCCCGTATTGTCCGCAGCCTCAACACTGCGGCCCGTTAACGCAATGCCGAATTTTCGACCGCGATAAATCACCATACCCAGCTGAACAACGCCGCCCAGAACAATGAATCCGGAAATGATCCGAACCTCGTCTTCTGCTGTCGCAAACTGATTGGCTGCCAGTAATCCACCGCCCAACCAAATCAGATTCAGCATGACCGGTGCTAGGGCTGGCACCACAAAGTGCTTCACGCCGTTCAACGCTGCCGAATACAATCCCGCCAAGCAAATCAGTAGCAGATACGGCAGCAAAATCAGCGACAGTTCACACAACAGCATCGATCGGTCGCTCATTTGAACGATCAGATATAAGCTAGCAATCAGCAACTCACCGCCAATCACCAACGCCGCCAGCACTCGCAGCATGCGGCTGGCCACGCCACTAAACAGTGCCACAGCGGCGGGTCGACCTTCGGCCTCATCGACACGCACGAATTCCGGCAAAAACGCGGCCGTCAGAGCTCCTTCACCGAACAGACGGCGAAACATATTGGGCACCCGAAACGCGATGGTGAAGGCGTCCAGAATCCAGCCGGTGCCAAACAGCGAGGCCATCAGACCGTCACGAGCCAGCCCCGTGACTCGGCTGAGCAACGTCAGCAGGCTGACGACTTTCAGGCCCTGCAGCTTGCCGGATGATGATTCGGGCTGTTCCATGCCAGTCTATTCGGGTGGGATCATGAATCTGTTGGAGCCTTTTCGGCAAATGTGGCAGCCCAACCCCAATGCCGTCCGTTGAACCCCATACAAGGGTCTCCGTTTTGTAATTTCTTGTAATTTCTACTGCAGCCGCTGTCGGAGTCGGCGTTCGGCGGCGATCCGTTTGACGATTTCGTCCGCGACCACTCCCACCAAAATGACGGAACCAATGATCGCGTATTCCAGCGTTCCGGAGATTTTTAGCAGCATGATCAGGTTGTTCAGAATCTGCATCACAGCCGTTCCGATGATCACACCCACAATTGAACCTTCACCGCCGCGCAAACTGCACCCCCCCAGCACTGCTGCAGCGATCGCATACAGTTCGAAAAAGTTCCCGAAGCTGGATGGCGAAATCGACAATGAATCCAACGCAAACAACATGCCGCCGACGGCCGCCAGAGTGGAACAAACCACATAGGCCATTAATGTCACATTGCCGGTGTTAATGCCGCTAAAGCGCGCAGCTTCTTCGTTTCGCCCCAAGGCCAACAGGTAGCGCCCCCAGATTGTGCGGTTCAGAAAAATGGCGGCTGCGATGCCGATCACCGCCAGAAAGAAGAAAGGGTAGGGCAGCCCAAAGGTTTCGCCCGCTGCATTCGTGTACAAATTCAGACGCCCGCTGCCAACCTGACAAAGCGTGTCAGAATATTCGCCAACACCCGCCGGATTGTCCCCCGTCAGCCAGCGCGACAAACCGCGATAAATCAACAGGCCACACAACGTCACCACAAACGGCTGCAATCGTGCGCGCGTGATCAACAGGCCATGAATCAGTCCCAACGATGCGGCAATCAATAGCACACATAACAACGCCAGCGGAATCGGCATGCGCTGATGGCGGATCAAGGGAATGGCAAACCACTCGCCCGTGACGCTGTCGCCGGGATCATTCTTCAGGAACACAATTGTTCCCTGAGCCTGTTCAACCGCCGTGATTTCTTCGGTCTTCAGACCGGACTTGGGATGTACCAGCACAAGTTGATCACGAGCGCGCAGTCGTTCTTTCATCGCCAGCCGAACGCAGGCGGCGGCTTCCGTTTGTTCGGGAAAGTCTTGCATGTTGGGCCGGTTCAGGACAGGAACCGCGGCCGCCAGTTCCCCCTGCGAATCGTCGCGTGGCAAATCTTCTGCAACCGTAATCGTTGTCCCAGCCACAGACTTTACGGTGAACAATCCGGTCGCCGCTCGATTTCCACCCGAATAGCGCACCCGTGTGCCGGGAGCGACATCGAGCGGCTTTGATAAGACGAATTGGTTCGCATCAGCGTTCACGCTGGTGACGGACGAGTGAAACAGAGGCTGATAGTCCACATGCAAAAACATCGCCAGCAACACGCCCGACATGCACACCAGCGAACCGATCGATAGATCAATCCCGCCGGTGATAATCACAAACGCCACACCCACGCCCAGAATGCCGAACATCGCGGTGCGGCTCAACAAGTTTTGAATGTTGCCCGCTTGCAGAAACTTCGACGTACTGATGTTGTACCAAGGGTCAGAAGTCATCAGCGTCATAAAGACGCACAGCACCACCAACAGCCCGAAGATGCCCAGTAGCTTTGCCTTCATGATTCTGACTTTCGTTCCGCCTGCATCTTCACGGCTTCAGTTGCTGTGTTGGTCGCCAGTTGCATCACGCCTTGTTCCGTCAGTTCATCACGCTGCAGTTGTCCCGTGATACGACCTTCGTGCATCACGATCGCGCGGTCGCTCATGCCGATCACTTCTTCCATTTCGCTACTGACAAACAGAATCGCCATGCCCTGTCCGGCCAGTTCGTCCATCAGTTGATAGATTTCCTGCTTCGCCCCCACGTCGATTCCCCGAGTCGGCTCGTCCAGCAACAGAATTTTCGGACGCAAGGCCAGCCATTTTCCGAGCACCACTTTTTGCTGATTTCCGCCCGAAAGATTGCCGGCCAGTTGTTCGGCATCAGGCGTTTTGACACGCAGGCGTTTCACCATTTCCGTCGTGTCGCTGCGTTCTTGAGCGAAATTCAGGAAGCCGCCGCGCAGAGCATTGCGGCGCAGTCCCGCGAGGCCGATGTTGCGGCGAATGGCCATTTCTAGAATCAGTCCCTGCTGTTTGCGATCTTCCGGAACCAAGGCGATTCCCGCGTTGATGGCGTATTCTGGCGAATTCAATGTGACCGGTGCATCCGCGACACGAATTTCCCCCGCCAGTGGACGATCAACACCAAACAGCGTTCGCAGCATCTCCGTCCGACCGGCTCCCACCAGTCCCGCAATCCCCACAATTTCCCCCGCGCGAACTTCGAAGTTCAGCCGATGAGCGGGCCACGTGGATGTTGCCAGATTCTTCACCTGAATCGCAACTTCGCCGGGAATATGCGGTTGGCGAGAATAAAACCGCGACACATCTCGCCCCACCATCAGTTGCACAAGGCTGTCATGGCTGACTTCCTCCCGCTGCAGATCACCCGCATGTTCACCATCTCGCAGCACCGTCACGCGGTCCGACAACGCTTCCACTTCCGCCAGCCGATGCGAAATGTACACCATGCTGACACCCTTCCTCCGCAGATCATGAATGACTTCGAACAGCCGTTCAGATTCCCCCGCCGAAAGACTCGACGTCGGTTCGTCCATAATCAACACCCGCGCACGAATCGAAACGGCCTTCGCGATTTCGACCAGTTGCTGTTGACCAATCGTCAGTTCCCGGACCAGCGTGCGCGGAGAAACGTCTAAACCAACCTGACGCAAAAATTCCGCCGACTGTTCGTTGATCGAAGCTTCATCGATCAGGCCGCGTCGCAGCGGTTCGCGGCCCAGAAAAATGTTCGACCCAACTTCGAGGTTGTCCGCGAGATTCAGTTCCTGATGAATCAACGCGACGCCGTTGTCCAGAGCGTCGCGCACCGTGCGGAATCGGACGACTTTTCCTTCGATCAGAATATCGCCCGCATCCTGCTTCTGTACGCCCGCCAGAATCTTCATCAGCGTGCTTTTGCCAGCCCCGTTTTCACCGACCACAGACAAAACTTCGCTGGCGTTCAAGTGCAAACTGACATTGTTCAGCGCACGAACGCCCGGAAAGCTCTTGTAGATATTGCGAACTTCCAGTCGACGGACGGCGGAGGAATCTGTCATGTCCTGATGATTATCTGAGACGAAAAATGGCAGCCAGCAGTGTTGTCGCGTACTTGTAGCCGGAGTCGCCAGACGTCGGGCCTGCCGCAGAGCCGAATTGTGGCCAATCCGGCGACATCCATTCGTAAACGGCTCAAATTAAACAACGCCACTTTGGCAATTTTACTGAAAACTGAAAGCTGAAAACCGAAAACTCCTACTGCCCCTTCTTCGCTCGCAGGTCTTCCCAGTATTCATCCACATTGTCTTTGGTAATGGATCGTGGCGGGATGTCGATGTATTTGGATTCTGGAATCACGTCCATGTTGCCATTCAGAATTTCATTCAGCACGCGAACGGATTCGTAGCCATACATGTAAGGATTCTGAACCACGGTTCCGATGCACTCACCGTCTTTGATCGCCTGCAACGTCACGTCGTTTTCGTCGAAACCAACCAAGGCAATTTTCCCGAGCTTATCGGCTTTTCGCAGAGCCTGATACAAAGCTGGAGGATTGTATTCGAACAAGCCGACCATGACGTTCAGGTCGGTATAGGCATTCAATGCGTCTTCGGCTTTCGACAGCGCGACTTCCGGTTTTCCTTGGTCGGTGATGGTCGCCACGATGGTGTATTTGTCGCCCACGATTTCGCCTTCGGTGGGATCCCACGCGTCTGGTTGTTCTTTGTAGTATGACGCGACGCGGTCACGGCCGAGCAGCACATCAATGACGCCCTGACGACGATACTTGCTGTTGTCCTGTTCCAATCTTCCGATGGTCAGCAACACTTTGCCGCCTTCCGGGAGTGCCTTCACCACCAAGTCTCCACACTGTCGTCCGGCGGCGTAGTTGTCCATGCCGATGTACATCAGTCGTTCAGAAGTTGGAGCATCGGAATCGTGAGTGATCAGCGGCACTTTTTCGCCGATCGTATTCAGCCAGTCGGCTTGGTTGTCGGCGTCGAGCGGACTGATGGCGATGGCCTGCACGCCGGAAGTCAACAGGTCTTCCACTTTCTGCTTCTGCACAACCGCCGTGGCTTCGGGCGGCATCACAACCGTCACGTCAAGGTCGAATTCTTGGGCCGCATCCTTCGCACCGGCATCTGCGATGCGCCAGAAGTCGGCGATTTGATTTGTCACGAATGCCACAGATCGGCGTTCCCCGGAAGTCGTTTCCGTCCCGGAACCACTGCTGCTGGAGGTATCGGCAGTGCTGCCGCCGTCATCGGTACAGCCGGTCACAACAGCACACAACAAGATCAGGCAGGCCTGCCGCGCAAGAAAACAAAATTTGGGACGAATCATGGATGACTCCGGGAGTTATTTTGGAATTCAGGAACCACAACAACAGACTCACGGCAGGGATTGCCGAAAAATCGATTTTGCGATGAGGATTTCTTTTTTTCAGGTTTCGAGACAGACACGATACAAACGTGTTTTCCCCAAGTCAACGAGGGCGAAAACCGTCATTTCGGTCGATTCAGAGTCGCGTTGTGACTGCTTTCGAGTCACGTTATAGTGGAGCACGTCGGCCACCTGCCCCATCAGCTTTCTGGTTTAACGTGTTCCATGTCCACGCTTCAGCAATTCGAAAAAGACGAACAGTTCATGCGGCTGGTTCGCCGTGAAAGTGATGTCGACCTTGTTGTGGCCGCCTTGGAGATCGCTCGCGACGCACAGCCGGAATTAGACTTCGAACCAACACTGGCAAAAATCCGCAAGGCCGTGTCGGAACTCACACGCCCGATTGCGATGGCCGGTGACGAAGTCAGTGAACTAAACCTGCTGGTCGGTTATCTCAGCGACGAACTCAACCTACACGGTCAGTACGACAGTTTCGACGCGCCCGAAAGCAGTTATCTCAACCGTGTGATGGAATCCGGTCGGGGAATCCCGATCTCACTGTCGGTGATCTACATGGCCATCGCCAACGAACTGGGCATCCCCCTGATCGGCGTCGCAGCTCCGTCCCACTTTCTGACACAGCTGCAGACGGATCGAGAAGTTTTGTATGTCGACGCGTTTCGACGCGGACACATCATGAACGAACGTGAATGCGTGCAGTGGCTGCATGAGCTCACAGAAATTCCGGTGGCCGATATCTGGCCCACACTGAAACCCACCAACGAACGTAAGATCATGATTCGCATGCTGAACAATCTGAAAGCGGTGTTTGGCAACAACGACCAGTGGGGACCTGCATGGCGCGTGCAACGACGTCTGGCCTTGCTTAGCCCAGGGTCTTATCGAGAAAAACGCGACCTCGCGATTCTGGCCCTCCGCGCCGGTCGTGGAGGAGAAGCGGTGACTCAACTGGAAAGCTGCATCACCGTGTGCTCACCAGAAGAACGCCCTCAGTTGCAACAGTACCTGCGCCAAGCCCAACAAGAAGCCCCGCGATACAACTGAGACCCTGCTATCCAAGAGACCTTGATGCTCTTTTCAAAAGCGTCGTTTTTCCGGACGCCGCGAAGTCAGACACTCAGATGCACTGGGAAGTCGCGGTAATCAACGGGAAACACTACGCCGAGAGACCGTTCGCAGTCTTCAATCAGGCTAGCGTCGTCACCCTGAGTCACGTCAATGACGGATGTTAACCATCACCGGGCGGCGGCGACTGGTTCTCCGCTTGGGAAACGTCTCCACCGCTGCTGCGATGCATCGGATGGTTGTCCGCTCCGGGTTGCCACGTCGGACGCGCTGAAGCAGCTTGGCGTTTCCGAGCGTCTTCGACGATCGCGTGGAGATCACCGCCGAAGCGGTCCGAGATTTCCCGTCGCGTGCGATGTATTTCGTCGATGATCGGGTCAGTTGTCGGTGGTTTCTGGATCATTGTCGAGCATTTCGGCAGGTGTGCAAATAATTGGAATCGGAAGACCGAGATCGTTCAGCACCGCGTGGATACGAGGCAAAACAACACGAAGTTTGAGCTTCGGCTCCACGAATCTGCGGACAACATCAACTCGCCCGCAACCCCCATAACCACAGTTCACCACAAATCTACCAACCACGCGAAGTCAAATTTTCATCTGTTATTGTTATCCTTGTCTTTGGTGAACAATTTCAGCGAAGGCTTTGAAAGGCGAGGATATGGATTTTCTGTTGACGCTCAAAGACTTGAACAGAATGGATCTGACCGAGCTAATTAAGGTTTACTGGAAAGACCCAGTGACGACGTACGACGATCGAAAGTCGGAGAAGCAAATAGAGCAGTTCGCCCCCGCCGCGAGGGAGCGTGGATACCTCGAACAACACGAATTCTATGACGTGATAACGTGGAAGTTGAGAAGCGGTAAATGGGGTTGTGGCAACATTGACACGGCAAAAAGCAACTCGACCGAAAAAGTCAAGAACGTGACTCAGTTAGCGTTCAGCAAAGAAGACCGGCAACAAGCAATTGACGAGCTGCAGGAACTGGACGGCGTTGATTTCATTGTTGCGACTGCAATATTGCATTTCTTCCGTCATGACACGCCGGTCTACGACAAGCGGCTGGCCGAGTCGTTAATCAAGGAACCACCAGTGTCTCCTAAACCCGATGAATACAAAGAATTTGCGGAACATGTCATTAGAGGGGCGGATATTCAAGGAATGACCCTGCGGAACTTCGACCGGGCGATCTTCGCGAGAAACGCCATCGCCACGAGACGCAAAACGCCATGAAGGATAACGAATCGCGACCAATGCGGCGGAACTAAGCCGGCGTACAGTTCGTGCGTTGAACTTTTTGATGTTGTCCGGAGACATCATATCAGTAGGAAGTCTGCCGTACCGCTACATTTCCGTTAGGATTCTTCACGCCAAAGGGATCGAAAGAAAAAAAACGCACCGAACACGATCGCTCCAGACATAACGACGACAACGCCACCGCCCCGGCCGCTTGCCACAATGGCGGTGACGACCGTGACTAGAACACCAACAATGCACAAGGAAGCGCCAATGGCCATATTCTGCCCTCGTGCGGTGTCGGTCGCCTGCGCCGCGCAAGGCTGAGACACAACATCGGCGGCAGATTCTTCATCGAGCCCCTTGGCGACAAGCATCGATTGAACGTGTACGCTCGACTCGGATCTCTGTAGCTGCTCAGCTGCAAACGTATAAACCGCGTCAGAATATCTGCGACCTGGTAATGGTGTGTCTGTCATTTTCGCCGCGTCTTTAAAGGCTCAGGTTGTCTAGCGGTAACGCGAAAAGTGCCGACCATGGTGCCGTGCTTGGAGAGGAAACGGAAATAATCAGGACAACTCAATCCGCTTCATGAGGAAGCGAACGTTTGGGCTGAATCCATAGTTAGCCCAGTAACAGACCGCAATATGGTTCACATCTCGAATCTTCACATCGGTAGAGCATGGAAGATTATCACGGAAAGGGCTCTACGACAAGATTCCAGACAGCGGCCGTGTGTGAAATCCGGGGGGGATGACGTTTGCCCCTCGTTCCCAAGCTCCTGCTTGAAAACGCCTCTCCGCAAAGCTCTGCTTTGCACGCGCTGGTCGTCGCTGCGGTGTGAGTCGTTTGTGGAAGTGTCTCGACCGTGGCGTAGTATTGGGTCGCCCTCGAAGCTGGAGCTTCTAGGATAGGCGTTTCCAAACTGGAGTTCGGGAACGAGAGCGTTAGATCGGCATGCGGAACTCAGCCAGCTACACCAGTTCGGGCATGGGAGTCGTGTTTTCTAACAGATACTGAGGACGGCCTGTTAAATCGTCAAGTTTCAGCGCGTCGGGATTGATCCCCAGATGCCGATACAGTGTGGCAATCACTTCACTGAAGTGCACGGGACGTTCGGCGATTTCACCGCCCAGACGATCTGTCGCCCCGATCACCTGACCAGTCCGGAAGCCTCCACCAGCCAGCAAACCGCCGCCCACTTGAGGCCAGTGGTCTCGACCTGCATCTTTGTTAATCCGCGGCGTGCGTCCAAATTCTCCCCACGCCACAACAGCCACATCATCTGCCATGCCTCGGTTGTGCAGATCTTCGATGAGTGCTGACAGCCCCTGATCGAACTGCGGCAGGTGAGTGTCCTTCATGCCGTTAAAATTGTTGCTGTGAAAGTCCCAGCGGCCAAAGTTTAACGTCACCACGCGACAACCCGCTTCTACCAAACGCCGCGCCATTAAGAAGTGTTCTAGGTTGCGAGGCGCACCGTCGCCGTAGTTATTCGGATCGCCCTTGCCATAGCGTTCGATGGTTGCGGCAGACTCCTGCGAAATATCCAGAGCATCCGCCAGCGAAGTGGATGTCAGAATATCGAAGGCCTGTTGCGTCAGGTTGTCCATGCCTTCCAACGTTCCACTGGCATCGATGTCTCGGCGAATGCCGTCGATGCTCGCCAGCAGAGCTTTGCGGTTGTCTAGTCGCGAGGTATCGATGCCTTGCAGTTTCATATCGTCGCGCGCCGGACCGGACGGGCGAAAGGCGGAATGCGCGACACCTAGAAAACCCGGATGTCCCGGCGAGCCGTACGGTGGATGACCGGTGTTCGGAGATAAACCAACAAATGGTGGTACGGATTGGTTGCGAGCGCCCAATACTTTTGACGTGACCGAACCGACAGACGGCCAGTCGCCAGCGGGTTGATTCGGAACTTGACGTCCCGTGTAACAGATAAAGGAATCATGAGCACCATTGGGCGAACCGTGCATACTTCGCAACGGGACGCACTTGTCCATGATCCCCGCCAGTCGAGGCATGTGTTCGCAGATTTCGATGCCCGGCACGTTGGTCGGAATCGGCCGGAACGATCCACGAATCTCAGACGGCGCATCCATCTTGAGGTCGTACATGTCCTGATGCCCTGGAGCACCGCACATATAGATCATGATGACTGCCTTCTTGGAGTTCTTCACGCCCGCCGCTTGTTCGGCATGCAGCAACTGCGGCAGTGTCAAACCGCCAACGGACAGCGCACCGGCACGAAGGATGTCGCGACGTGCAACGCCATCGCAAAGTCGGCTGGCGTGTTGAGAAATTGAGCGGCCGAAAACTGAAAGCATAGCGGTGTCTCCGGAGGGCCTGACAGGGTGTCAGAGCATGGGGGCGGGATGGTGTAGGTAGGTCGCGAACTAGAAAAGTCTATCATAGTGATCGGCTGGCTGGAATTATTACTTCAGAAAACTCGATCCCGGCGATTTTTCCGCGATTTTCTTCGTAATTCTGCCGTAACTGGATTCTGTTTTTGACACCAATCACTCTCTGTCTTCCGGGTGATAGCGGTCTCGTAACAAACCCAGCACAGAGTTGATGTGCAGTCGCAGGTTGTAGAATTCTTCCATGTACGACAATGGCACAGTGACTTGGGCGAGTTCCGTTTCCAGTGATTTCAGCCGCAAGATATCCGGGCTGAAATCAACATTGTCGTCTTCATGCTGTTTCAGCTTTTGATCGATTTCTCGCAGGATTCGATACCAGCGATAAATACGGCGACGGATGCCATCCTATCAAAGAAACGAGTCCCGAATGGACGACAGAAGGTCAGTCACGGGCAACGTCTGTCGTCCCGCCGGGACTCAAAAATTAGAAAAAAATAAACCGGTAGCCCGTTTAAGATTTCGCGACTGAAAGTCCTTAACGGCGTTACACTCGGGATGATCACACCGTCGCGATAATCCACACGGTCGCCGCTACGTCGCCAACATTCACGGCGCGTGCATCGCTGGCAGGAGCCCCGGCGAATGCAATCCCGTTGGACAGTGTTTCGCCACAGATGTAGTCGCCCCATTCGGCAACCATGCCCTGCACAAGGTTGTCCTCGGAATGATACTCAATCGAAATGCGATCCTGAATATGCAGACCCGCGTCTTTGCGAAGCTGTTGCACCTGTCGCACAAAGTCCCGCGACATCCCTTTACGAAGCAGGTCATCGGTCAGCACCGTGCTGATGGCAATCTGAATGCCGTCTTCGTCACCGCACACCCAGTCTTCTGCCTGTTCGGTGCTGATCAGAACATCGTCTGGTCCGAGATCAATCCTGTTGCCATCGATGTCCACCGTTAGGCTTTCGCCTCGACGAAGTGGCCCCAAAACATCGTCGCCGAGTTCCGGCAGTTTGGTTCGCAACAGCCCCAGCACCTTGCCGTATTTTGGCCCCAGCGTTTTTAGATTCGGCTTGTAACTGTAACCCACCAGATCGTCGAGATTACTCTGCAGCGTAACGGTTTCGATGTTCAGTTCCTCTTTGATGACATCCGCCAGCTGCGAAATCGCGGCTGCGGTCTCCGCGTCGGCGGAGGCGAACTGCAACTCAGCCAGCGGCTGCCGAACTCGCAACGTGTTTTCTTCGCGAAGCTTGTGTCCCAGTTTCACCACCAACTGAGCCGACGCCATCCGCTTGTTCAAAGCTTGATCGAGCAGTGAGGAATTGGCAATCGGGTAATCACAGAGATGTACGCTTTCGGGAAGACGCGAGTTTTCAGTTTTCAGTCTTCGGTTTTCAGTTTTCGATGCGTCCGTGTCATCGCAGGGATTCTCTGAAAACTGAACACTGCCAGCTGAAAACATCTTGCCAAAGGCAAGATTCTGATACATCCGTTCGGTGAGAAATGGGATGCACGGAGCCAGCAGTTGGCACAATTTCACCAAGACTTCGTACAGCGTTTCGTAAGCTGCCGTTTTGTCGGTATCACTGGCATCTTTGCTGCGCCAGAACCGTCGTCGATTGCGGCGGATGTACCAGTTGCTGAGGTCATCAATAAACCCGGCGGCAGCCGCACAAAAACCAGGCGCGTTGTAGTCCGCCATTTCACGATTCGCCGTGTCGATCAACGTCTGCAGGTTCGACAACACCCAACGATCGATTTCGGGGCGATCTTTGACCGGAACGTAGCCGTCATCGCTCCGCGTGACGAGCGGCGCAGTGGCCGATTGCGATAAACTGGATTCGGCACTCGGATCTCCCGCTTCCAAACGATCGCTTGAAACTGCTTGATCCGATTGGCCATGCGCTTTCGGTTGGATTTCCGCCGTGCGCGGCTCATCACGCGGAGCGTGATGGCTACATTGAGTCACTCGTGATCGCAGTTCATCGCTGGGCGAAAAACCATCTGCGATCGCATAGTCCACGAAGAACTTGTAGCAGTTCCACAGCGGGATCAGAATCTGACGCCGTGTTTCATCGGCCGGTCCGCTGGTGACCGTTGCCGTCGGAACGCCTTCTTTGGTTTCGCTGATGGGGCCTTCCGGCGTGTTCAACGTGACCGGCTTGTCTGGGTGGCGAGTGCCGAAACGCAGGTCAGTGGCAGGATTCTGCTGCAGATACATCCACCGCATGGTGTCCACGCCGAGCTGTTCCGCTGCTTCTTCGAACCAGATCGCCGTGCCGTCCGATTTGTGCATCGGTTGGCCTTCTTCATTCTGAACAAGACGATGGCCGAGCAACGTGCGGAATGGTTTCTTTTCTTCCGCCGTGCGTTTGCCGTCGGGATCAAACTGCATCATGGTCGACAACGATAGCATCGAATAAAACCAGTTGCGGAACTGGCCCGGAAAACATTCGGTCACCAAATCCGCAGGATACCAGTCGGCCCAGTTCAGTGCTTCGGTACTGAAGCGTTCGTTGAAGTTCATCGTACTGAAGGGCACGATGCCGGCATCCAGCCATGGGTTGCCAACGTCTTCGATCCGCGTCATCAGGTTGCCGGTTTTCGGGTTCTGAATTTTCACTCCATCGATCCACGGCCGATGCGGCGTGTGGCCTTCAAAGCCAGCCCAACCTTCAACCAACAAGTCTGCGTTCTCAACCTGATCCGCACTTCGATACGAAGCGGCGTCATTGAAAACACGTTCCTTGAGTTCCGCCAGAGACCCCATGACTTCGAAGTCTCCGGTTTCTTCTTCGACCCAAATCGGCAGCGCGAGTCCCCAGAAACGTTTTTTGGAAATCATCCAGTCGGACATATTGGTCAGCCATTCGACTTCGCGATTCTGGCCGTCAATGCTGTCCGGCAGCCAGCGAATCTGTCGAGTCACATCTTTGATCTCATCACGCCAGTCCATGTTGATGAACCACTCATCCACCAACCGAAACACCAGTTCATCACCGGTTCGCCAACAATGCGGATAGATGTGAGGATACTCTTCAACGGCAACCAACAGGCCTCGCTCCTTGAGTCGTTCAAAGACCAGTTCCGCCGTTTCCGGCGCAATCGCTTCCTTGCCTGCGAATTCGCCGAAGGGCTCTGCGTAAGTGCCGTCGTCCTGCAACGGAGCGATGATCGGCATCCCAATCGCTGAACCGATCTTGTGGTCGATATCCCCACAGCCGGGAGCCATGTGAACGATGCCCGTTCCTTCGCCCGCCACAACGTGAGCACTACCGCGTGAATCGCGGCCGCCATCGATCACTTTGTGCCAAGACGCACCATTGACTGCCAGATTATTTTCGTCGACAGGATAGCCGCCGGCCATTTGCTGCGCCGGCAGATCGTCAAACGGGCCTTCGTATGCCAGCCCGACAAGTTCAGCGCCCTTCACGATGCCAAGCTCTTCGAAGCCACCTTGCTCTTTGAACAGCTGAGCAATCGTCTTCAGTTTGCCAAGCCCTTTGGGCCACTTCCATTCTGGTCGACCAAAGCCTTCTTTGAATTCCGTCGCCAGTCGCTGGAAGTTCAGGTTGTCCTTCGCGAAGTAGTAGATCGCATCATCCTTCTTCGCCTTGAGCTTCACATAATCCAGATCAACGTTCACCGCCGCGCCGACGTTACTGGTCAGTGTCCAAGGAGTCGTCGTCCAGATCAGCAGGTTTTCGTTGTCGCGATCCTTTAACGGAAACTTCACGAACACACTTTTGTGAGTCGTCAGCTTGCGACCTTCCGCAATTTCCATCTGCGAATACGCGCTGCCGCCGCGACCAGACCATGGCATCACATCGTGCCCTTGGTAGATCTTACCGCGTTCGAAACACTTCTTCAGGAAGTCCCAAATCGTTTCGTTGTTTTCTGTGCTGAACGTAAAATAACTGCCGCCCCATTCCGGGTTGCCGAGTTTTTCAACCAGTTGATGCGACTTCGCGGTTTCGGTTTTTCCGCTGGGAGCCGTGAAGGTGATTTCCGCATCAGTGCCCAGATGTTCGGCCAGTTCCCGCAGCTGATCCGGATCGTCCCAGTCCATCCAGTAACCAAGCCGTTGCGACTGTTCTGTCTGGCGAGCCGCAAAACGCAGCACGCGGCGTTTGCATTCGTTCACGAAGTTGTCGATGCCGTATTCGTAAACAGCGGACTTGGTTCCCAAGCCCAGTTGCTTTTCGACTTCAACTTCCACCCACAATCCTTGGCAGTCGAACCCGTTTTGGTATCGCTGATCGTGGCCAGTCATCGCAAAGAAACGCTGGTACGTATCCTTGTAGGTTCGCCCCCAGGCATGATGCACGCCCATCGGGTTGTTGGCCGTAATCGGCCCGTCCAAGAAACTCCACCGCTTCTGGCCCCGATTTTTGTCACGCAGCTTGCGAAAGGTATCGTGAGCCGTCCAAAAACTCAGGACCGAGTGCTCACCGGGAACGAAATTACTGTCGGAAACGGGCTGAAACATGGGGCAACTAATAGCTAAGCGACGCTGGAGGCCGCGTGGAATGAATTTATTGGCAATACGAAGGGCCAGAGCCGCAGATTCTAGTTGGCCGCAGCCCGCGTCGCAAAGTGCGACAGGCGAATACTCAGGCAATTATCGCAGTGACAACTGCCACAACACGGTGGCGGTTCCGGCGATGACGCAGTAGATCGCGAACAGGTGCAGCTTGTCGGCCACCACCATTTTGATCAGCCACCGCAACGCGAAAACGCCAACCACGAAGGACACCACGGTGCCCAGCACCAGAGGCCACGGGCTTCCGTGAAACGTTTCTTCACCGATCACGAAGTCCTTCAATTCCATCACAGCCGCGCCGCCGATGGCAGGGATGGCGATCAGAAACGAAAATCGGGTCGCCTGTTCACGATTGATTCCACACGCCATTCCGGCGGCAATCGTGCTGCCCGATCGTGAAATCCCAGGCACGATCGCGATGGCCTGAAAGATGCCGATCACAGTCGCCGTCTTGCGCGTCATCGTACTCAGATCGTCGTCCGATTTTTTCAACGCTCGCCCAGCCATCAAAAATGCGGCCGTCACCAACAGCGCCGCACCGGCCAGAATAGGGCTATCGAACGCGGCATCGACGTCGTCTTTGAAAAAGACGCCGACGATGCCAACGGGAATCGTCGCGCAACCGATCAAAAACATCAGTCGAAAGTTGCTCAACAACTTGATCAAGTCATCGCGGTAGACCACCAGAATCGATATCAATGTGCCGAAGTGCAGGGCGATCCCCATGGTCGCACTTTCTTCCGGCGTGGACGTGCCCGCGTATTCCTTCAGCAGCGCGTCAGCGATCACCAGATGCCCCGAAGAACTGACCGGCAGAAACTCAGCAATGCCCTGCACAACGCCCAGAATCACGGCGTGAATATATTCCAAGTCCATCTTGCTTCTTATTCTTGGTCATGGGACTTAACGAATCCGCAGATTCAAAATCCAATTGGCGATGTCGTCTTCCGTTGACGTTTCCTGTTCGTCAGTCGCAGCCTGCTGCACCACCCACGCTCCGGATTTTTTCATCGCCGAAATCGCCTGTTGCTGCAAAGCTTGCCGCTGCCGCGACGGAGTGTTTTCGGGTACAATAAGTAATGACGGGGAAGCTGCAGAGAGCAGTTCTGCGGGAACGCCAGAAACCTGAGGCCAAGCATCAATAAACACGGCGGCCGAAAACATGCGACGTCGAAGCTGCAAGATCAGCCCCGTACAAAGCTCGGCCTGATCAGGTCCGGCAATCAACACGGATCGCGACGGATCGATTTTGCGACCCTCGACCGTCGCCAGCGCGACGCCAACAGCCTGAGGGATAAACGTGCGGTGCTCTTTTGTCAGCCCCGTATTCTGAGCGTCCATCGGGACAATAAGAATCAGGTTGTGAAGTTCACAATGATCCTTCCAGCGGTTTAGAATCGTTTCTTGAGCGACATCGCCAGCCGACAGCAAGACCACCAAACCGGCACTGGAAGCTGTTGCCGTCTGTGGCGCGTAGAACCAAACCTTGCCCGCATTTTCGCCGACATCTTTTTCACCGCGCTGCCATTCGATTTGCTCAGTTGTTCCAGCCAAGTCCGCGATCAGATCTTTCGGCAGCCTGACAAACGAATCCGGACGCTGAACGGGTGTCACAACGGTTTCCTGCGGGTCACGATTCGTTAGGTCAGGAATCCACTGCAACGTCACCGGTGTTCCCGCAGGCGAAGCACGCATTGTTCGAACGAGGTCCGCAACAGCCTGCAGCTCAGCGTCGCCGCAATGTGTCAAGACAACTGATGCCGGCAGTCCGGCTTCGGACAAAGGCGATTCTGGAGTGACTTGAACTTGCACGCCTACAATTGTGTCGTCGTCGGCCTTGACCAATTCGCCAATGACCATGCCCCAGAAGCCGGGCTTCGATCGAACCAATTCTGCCGTCAGTGTCAGTTCTTTCGATAACGTTTCGTCGCCGCGCTGAACGCGCAACTGTATGGAGTCGCCAGCGTAGGAACTTTTCATAACCGCTTCAAGCTGACCGTATCGCTGAATGGCGACGCCATTGGCTTCGACGATCTGATCGCCAACCTGCAAGTCGGCTTTTGAAGCGGGAGAATCGGGATGCAGCAGCTTCACGGAAAAATCGGTTTCCAGCGGGTTGCGAGTCGATAGCCCGACCCCGAGCACTCCGCGAACACGGTCCTCGCCGTTTCGCAACACATTGGCCGCTTGTAACGCTTCACGCATGGGGATCGCGAAACCAATTCCGGAGTCGTACCATTCGACGCCCGCTTCGATATCATCGCCGTTGTCGCCGGGCGACAACGGAACCAAAATCCCCAGAACATCGCCGTCCAGATTTAGCAGTGGGCCGCCATAGTTTACGGGAGAGATCTTGGCGTCCGTCTGAACGGCCAAGCCGAAGATCCGATTCACAGCACTGATCACTCCCACAGAAACCGATGGTTCGCCAGCGTACATTCTTCCCACGGCGACTGCAGAAGCACCGACGGCAGGCCAGATCTCCGGGGCAAATTTCGGCAGCACAAAAGTTCCCTGTTCACATCGCAACAGGGCTAACTTGCGGACATGGTCGATGGCCACAACTTTCGCCGCCACTCGATCACCCACCGAATCCTCAACAAACACGGCCGCAGACTGCCCGGTAAAACCAAACGCACTGGTCAGTACGTAGCCTTCTGCCGAAATCACGATTCCGGTGGTCACGCGGGATGAGACCGCCAGATCGCCACCGGCATTGCCGATCATCCGAATTCGCACCGCCGATTGAGAAACGCCGGACACAGCTTGGCGAACAATCACGCCCGTGCTATCGGTTTCATCCGCTGCAGCAGATACCGTGAACAGCAACAGCAACATCAAAACCAGCAGGCAACTTTTGCCAATGCGTTTCGTGGCGCGTTGATCGCGTGCATACGGTACCTGCATATATTCGAGTTTCTGCATCAGCACAGCCTGTCGTTCAAAAATCCGCAGTTCTGAACGTAGAACAATCGGAAAGCACTCTCGATGTCCGTCACACTTCAGCCGCCTGAAGTGGCTGCTGCGTTCCAGCCGCTGGGGCGCTAGCCCCGGACTTACCCAGCAAGAGTCGGTGGCTAGCGCCAAAACGGCTGGTTTTCTGTCCGTCGCGACATTCGGCTGAATGTGTAAAAATATCCAACACGTTTCTTTAACGCCAGACCGGTGCGATCTGAAAGTTATCGACGTCTAGTGTACCAGTGCTGCCATTCAGGCCAATCCGAAAGATCATCTCTCGCGCATTTGCCGGAACCGGGATTGCCCGGCGTGTTTGCTGCCAGTTTCCCGTGCCACGCCACCGCACCAGAGCTGTGCTGCCCACTTCTCGCCTCACAGAATCGTAAAAATGAATGTGTGCCCCGGCGACATCCTGTGGAGTTGCTCCCGGCACAACGGCGTCGGTGCGAGCCCAAATCGAAAAATTCAGCAAGGCAATTCGTCTGCCATTCACACCACAGCCCTGCAAGGCCTGAGATAATTCGCCGGGATCGGCATTCGAAAATCGCAGACAAATTCTGCCGTGCATGGGCTCGTCTTCGCTCATTTCTGTTTGGCGTTGATAGTGCCAACCATCCGCTCGCCCATCCTCGTTGTCGTCCAGTTCGAAATCACCGTTGACGATCTGCGGGTTGTCTGCGTCCGGCTGAATCCGTCGCAAATCTTCAGACGCGCCGGTCATCGGCACAAACAAAGTCGGCACCAGTTTCTGTTCCTCAAGCTTGCCGTCTTTCTTGGTCAGCAGATAAAACGATTGCTGATAGCGTTCGCCGATAGGTATCACCATCGTGCCGCCTTCTTTGAGCTGATCGATCAGCGGCTGCGGAACGCTTTCCGGAGAACACGTGACGATGATGCGATCGAACGGCGCGTGTTCTTCCCAACCCAGATACCCGTCACCGTATTTTGTGGTAACGTTGTCAAAGCCCAGTTTCTCAAGTCGCTTCTTCGCTGACTTGGCCAGCGTTTCGACAATTTCGATGGAGTACACTTCGTCAACGATCGTCGACAACACGGCGGCTTGGTATCCGCTGCCAGTGCCAATTTCTAAAACCCTGTCGGTGGGTTTCGGGTCGATGGTTTCTGTCATGTACGCCACAATGAACGGAGACGAAATCGTCTGCTGCGCACCAATCGGCAACGCGATGTCCGCGTAGGCGCGACTCCTGAGTGAGCCACTGACAAATTCATGTCGCGGCACCGTGGCCATGGCGTCGAGCACCAGCTTGTTCGTCACGCCTTCCGCTTCAATCGATTCTTCCACCATCTTGCGTCGCGCCGCAGCGAACTGATCGCGAGTCTGCGCCATCGTGGTCATGGAATCCAAAACCAGCAGTGACAACACGAACGTGATGATTAAATGACTCGATCGAGATGTTGCATATTTTTTCATGTCGTTACCCCAACTTCTTATCCGTCTTAAACAGACTCACAATTCGTTTAGGTTATCGCGGAACGGCACAAGCCGTCCGGTGTCGCAAAACCGGACGGCTTGCGCCCTTCCGCTACCTTGCCGTGATTGTCTTTGCAGATGCAGCAGCCCGCAGCACATCTTCCAGTTTTGCGGCAGCATTTTGAATCGAAAACTGCTGCTTCACATGATTCTGTCCGCTCTCCACGTAACGTTCAGCGAAGTGATCGTCCGCCACGAATTTCGAAATCCCAGCCACCAGTGCTTCGACACTGCCAACTTCGCACAGTTCTCCGAATGTTCCATCCTGCAGAATTTCACGAGGACCAGACGGACAGTCTGTTGACAGCACGGCCGTGCCGCAGGCCATCGCTTCCAGCAGAACATTCGGCATGCCTTCTAAAAAAGAAGGCAAGACGAACAAATCTGCCGATTTATACCATGCCGGAGCGTCCGACCGAAAGCCCATCAGTCGCACGCTGGATGCGAGACCGAGGTCGCTGATTTTCTGCTGTAGTTTCTGCCGCGACGGGCCTTCGCCAAGAATCGCCAACCGAAATTTCACTTCAGGAAACTGTTCCTGCAATCGGCCGACAGCATCCACCAGCAGATGAAAGCCCTTCTGTTCGTTCACACGGCCGGCCGTCACGATCCGAAAGCACTTGCCAGCTTCAGATGTTGCGTTCCACCATGCGTCGTCGATCTTTGAAGCCGCGTCGGATTGCACGCGCTCGAAATCAAGACCGTTATAAAGTGTGGAAACGCAACCTTCGCGCAATCCGTAGAATCGTTCGGCCGATCGCGCTGCGCCGGTGGAGTTGGCTAGCACGCACGTCGATCGGTTGTACAGCCGTCTTAGAATTCGCTTCTTGGCCCATTGATGCCGCCCGGCCACCGGAGCAAACCCCAACGTGGGATCAGTGACGACGGTCGAAACGTTTGGCACACCTGCGCGTTGCGCCGCGTCTGCAGCAATCAGCGTCATTAGGAAAGTACGATCATAGCAAACGTCGGCTTGGCACTCTTGTAGATAGCGAACCATGTCGCGCACTCGACGACCGTGCATCAGAAAGCCAAGCCGTTGTGACCCGGTGTAACGTTCTTCGAAAGCAGTCACTGCAACGTCGTCTGGCAATTCCGCCAGCAACGGTCCTGACCGGTAAACCAAATACAACAGCGGTTCAATTTTATCGCGATTGAGATGTCGCAGTAGTGCGCAGAGTTGTCGTTCGGCACCACCGCAGTCCATGCTGCCAATCGAAAAGACAACTCTGATACGCGACATTCGTTCTAACCTTGAGGAAACCTGATGACTCGATTCCGTTCAGGAAATCTGCGTGTGGGATACGTGTTGTTCGGCACGGCGAGCACCTTGACGATTGGTGTTGTCTATCGGATTGTAAGTGTAAAGCCCATCAGACGCTGCACCGAGATCCGTAATGGGAATGCAATCATCAGCCTTGTACAAAGCACAAGCAGGGCGTTTTTTGTGCTGGGTGATTTATTCTTGATTGTGCAACTGTAAGCCGCAGTTTCCTGTCACGAAATCCAAAGTCGAAGAGTTAGCAGCCTTTGCGCACCACTTTGATTTTAGTGTGCGATAAAAGCTGCATCGTCATTTGACACTTGGTTGCAGCGGGTTAATATCGCGAACGTTGAGTTTGAGTAAGACGTTCGCGACAGTTTTCTGCACCTCTGTCGTGAACACCCAGAGATAGCCTTCTGCCCCAGTTCCCGCTTCAGGCGATGGAGTGCCAGTGTCCACTGCACCACCCTCACCGTTTCGATGCTGCGCGCAGTTATGACGGAGGGGTCGCATGACGCAACCCGTGACAAACGGAGATTCCACGCCCGGAGATTCCTGCGCCGGACGTGATGAGAAATGCATCGACATTTCTGCCGAGATTCAAGCGGCCATCGGTCAACAGAACTTTGAGCACTGGTTCACAAACCGCAGTCGGTTTGAAACCAGTGGCCAAGTGCTGCAGATTTTCGTGCCCAACCCATTCATCTCGAACTGGTTACTGAAGCGGTTCCGCTCACAGTTTAATAAAGCCGCCGTCGCGCTGCTCGGGCCTTCGGGCTCGTTTGAACTGAGTGTTGACGAGAGCTTGCAGAACAAATCTTCGGGTGATGGAACGAATTCCAGCGCGGAAAAACCGTTGGCACAACCGGCAACCGGAGCAGGGCAGATCATTCCTCTGAGCACTGCCACAAAAGTTGCTTCAGAAGTCAGCGGTGTGCAAGCACTGGCTGTCCGTCCGAACAATCGGCGGCGATTCAATAATTTCTCCAGCGTTGTCACCGGTGAATGCAACGACCTAGCCGTCATGGCGGCCAAACAGGTCGCTGAATTTCCCGGCCAAAGATTCAACCCGCTGTATCTGCATGGTCCCACCGGAGTCGGCAAGACTCATTTACTGGAAGCCATCTACAGCGAAGTGCGTCGCACTCAGAACGGTCTGAATGTGATGTACCTGTCCAGCGAAGCGTTCACAAATTATTTCACTCAAGCACTCAACGCCAAAACCGTTCCGTCGTTCCGGCAGCGTTTTCGCAACGTCGACGTGCTGCTAGTGGATAACATCGAATTCTTAGACAACAAACGAGCGACTCAGGAAGAGTTTCTGCACACGGTGGTGCAGGTCATCGAAAACGGGGGCCAACTGGTTGTCAGCGGAGACCGCCATCCTCGCCTATTAACCAAACATCGCGAAGAACTCACAACCCGCTTCATGAGCGGCCTCGTGTGTCGCATCGAAGCGCCGGCGGAAGA
The DNA here is from genome assembly GCA_041688835.1 of Fuerstiella sp. Classification (GTDB taxonomy): domain Bacteria; phylum Planctomycetota; class Planctomycetia; order Planctomycetales; family Planctomycetaceae; genus Fuerstiella. Next base: position 15,368 of record JBDNHJ010000222.1, on the reverse strand, counting down.
AACGCGGCACCGCATTACCGCTGCCTTGGCACTGCCGATGAAGGACAGTTTCACGCGTGAAACACTGGATTATGTGGCTCGCCGCTGCAGAAAGAACGTGCGAGAAATTCAAGGATCACTGAACTGCCTGCACGGACACGCCACACTGAGCGGCAAACGGATCACAGTCACTCGCGCCCGAGAAATTCTGGGGGATATGGAACGTGAGTGCCGGAAACTGGTCCGCATCAGCGACGTTGAGAAAGTTGTGTGCGACGCTTTCGGACTGACCGCGACAGATTTGCGATCGAAGTCGCGCCGCAAAGCGGTCAGCTGCCCGCGAGCTCTAGCGATGTACGTCGCACGCAAATTAACAAAGTCTGCGTACCGCGAAATCGGCATGTACTTTGGCGGACGTGACCACAGCACGGTTGTCGCTGCGGAAAAACGCGTCCTATCGTGGATCACAACTGATTCACCGATTGAACTGCCAACATCCTGTCACGGACGAACCATTGCCGACGTCATCCATGAACTCGAAGAACGCTTGCTAAGCCTCGCATCGTAGATGATCGCTTAACGGCCAAAGCCCAATGGCATGCCGTTGCCGTCCAACTGTTGCACGGCTTGGTTGTACCGATTGTCGAGGTTCTGCAACTGCTGCTCATACGCGGCCAATGGACTTGGCGATTGAGTTTGAGCTTGAGTTTGAGGCTGGCTTCGAAGCAGCGGCTGAGCGTTGTTTGCGGCTCCTAAATACGGTGTGGCCTGAGGCGAATCGGACGGCTGCATCCCTTGCGACTGATAGTTTTGATTCTGCTGCGGATACTGTGAGGATGAAGCGGGGTAGGTGTTGTTCTGGTAATTTTGGTGTGGCTGACCGGCCGAATTTTGGAACGGCATCTGCTGCCCATGGGTTGTCGGATTGAGGTACTGATTGTTAGCAGGCGGATACATGGCTCCATTCTGCATCGGCATCGTCGGCGTATCCATCACAGGATAACCATTCTGCCCCATCGCATATTGCTGATTTGCCTGTGGCATTGGAACACCAGAGTTCTGTGCAGCCGGTTCGGCTTCAATCGGAAACAGTGAACCCGGACCAGCATTCAGGCCTGCCAGTGGAGCGTTGAAACCGGACGGGGAGCCCGCTGGGTTCACTGCCATCTGTTGCTGCGGATAATTTTGCTGCGGAGCCATTTGCTGCAGTAGACCCTGCTGGCCTGATGGGGCGGGGAACTGCGACGGACTTGCCGAATACATTGGCTGTCCGTTTTGAGACTGCGGGTTGCCATACTGATTCTGCTGAAGCGGTGCCCCATTCGGGTTGTACTGCGAAATCGGTGGCCCCGGCAGCGCTCCGTATTGTTGATTCTGAGTCGCTTGATTCGGCATCGGCGACGCCGCTGGGCGGCCAGCCTGATTGCGCTGACCATTCATGTCAGCTGCCTGAGGATATCCTGACGAACCAGCCACAGCGGGCTCTTCAGGATAAAGCTCGACCCCGGGCGGGAACACGTGGATGGGCTGATTGGCCTGAGCGGTCTGGCCTCGATTGCCGTTTTGATTGGGATTTTGGTTCGCGTATTGATTCTGACTTGGGTTGAACTGTTGGTTCGGATTTTGGTTTTGATGTTGAGCCTGAAACTGTTGCTGAGGAGAGTATTGCCCCTGCGGATTGAACTGTGGTGGATTCTGATTTGCCGACGTATTCATCGGCGCGTTGGCAGCTGCGACAGCCATCACAGGAACCCCGCCGGCGGCCTGCAGATCCTGTTCAAGGCGAGCTAGTGTTGTCTGTGCATCCGTGGCCGAGTAAATTCCAGCGAGTCGATTTTGGGCTCCGGCGCGATCACCGCGTTTTAGAGACAGCAGAGCCAGATTGACATGGGCGCGTTCGTGTTGAGGTTCGTACTGCAGTGTCTGGTTTAGATACTGCGTCGCTTCGTGAAAACGATTCTGCAGCAGATAGCTGTAGCCGATATCGTTTAGCAAACTCGCATCCTGAGGCCGAGCCTGCAGTGCCTGTTTGTAGTGAAATTCTGCGGCCTGAAAGTCTTGCTGAAGGTCCGCCACAATCGCCATGCTATGGTGCGCCGACGAGTTCGTCCCGTCGATCGATAACGCTTGATTCAGAACATCGCGGGCCTGCTGCAATTTGACAGGATTGTCCTGTCCAGCTTCCCGAATCATTGTCTGACCACGTCGAATCAGGTCGTCAACATTGCCGGCACCGCCTGGCATCGTGGCAGACACTTGCTGAATGTTACTTTTGGCCTTTGTGGTCTTAGCCGTCGTGGCCGTCCTTGCAGTCTTGGCCGACGCAATAGGCGACTCAACACCAGCCGCCAGCGGCCGTGGAGCGTCCAGACCAGCAAGCTCAGACGACGAATAAACAGGATCCTTGGAGGCGGACCATGGTAGCATTGATCCGGTTGACTGGCAGCCCGAAGTGATCAGTGCGGCAATCAAAAATTTCCAGTGGGCGCGGCTTGTCATGACAAGGCATCCGTTTGATATTGAGAGAGAAGAATCGAACCAGCGATGCTTGAGATAACATCCGCCAATCCTGAGAGGAACGACGTTATACGCCTCGTGTGCTGAGTCTGTCGAGACGGAAATATGGGTAGAAACGGTGAATCGGCAATACCTGCCGTTCATCGTCAGCAACTGCAATTCATGCGTCTTGCGGCGGCGTCTGGACCAGCAAAACACTTCAAAAACGAAGTCATTGGCGGTAAAAGCCACCTAGGAAACCGCTCGTTTGGCGCGACGAACGAAACCGACCGACGTCCTGTTCCGCTTCCCGTGAATGAATCCCATCGCTGTAGGGCTGTGAAACGACGGTGCGGCAATCCGCGTCAGCATTTCCCATTCGAGAAAGCAGCCCGACGACCAGATCACGACGAGCGGCATCGAGTTGCGGGTTGGAATTATCTTCCGACCGCTGCACCAACACTGGAAACGGCACCGATGGCATGCGGGCTGCAATCTCCATCAGATGGTCGCGACCATACGGCGATAGTTCGGCGGCATTGTCAACAAACTCGTTCCGATACAAAATAAAATCACTGGCCTCGCCGTTGGTCTCCATCACATGCCAATGAGCTCGACTGACTGATCCCAACGGCAACACATCGGGCGTCGTCAATGTTCGCGCACATCCGCAAACCATGCCACTCAATATGGCGATCAGAAGCGTCTTTCGGATTGTCGTTTGATTCTGTTTCATAAAGCGTAACTACCGACGCGAACTGTAACCCTGCGGCGCTGAGTGCCATGGAATTGGTTGAGGCGATTCGGACGGACCAGAAAAGTGCCGCACTGCTGGTGGCATTCCCGGCGATGGCGATGGCGAAGGCGTGACGACGACAGGATTTTCCGGGTGAGAAAACTGAGCGGCAGTGGTGGCTCCCGGCAAGCTGTATCCCGCCGGTGATCCGTGATTCATGCCCGTGCCGTATGGTTGAGTTTGATAAACCGTTGTATCCGGCGGGCCTTCGGTTCGCCCGGATTTGTACAGATCGTGATCGTCGGGATGCGTGATGTAGTAGTTCGGCAGTGGAGGCACTTCGTCGGGTTCCATCGGTCGCACAATTTCCGGAGTCACCAACACCAGCAGCTCCACTTCATCCTCACTAGAATCCTTGCTATGAAACAGGCGACTGCCAATGAATGGAATGTCACCCAACAACGGAACGCGGCTGACCGTTGTGGTGGTTTGCCGTGAAATCAAGCCACCCAACGCCAACGTCTGTCCTTCTCGAAGCTCGACCGTCGTCTGCACGCGCTTGACCGTTGTTCCGGGAATTCCATTCACCGAATTGGCTCCATCAATTGCGCTGAATTCCGGCACAATCTGCAGCCGGATTAAATCTCGATCCATAACCGTCGGCGTCACAACCATGCTGGTGCCGATGCCGCGAAAGCTGGTCGCCTGTCCGCCGCCCAAACCAATCGTGGTCGGCACAGCAAATTCACCACCAGCCAGCAAACTGGCCGCATGACCGCTCATGCAAACAATCGTCGGTTCCGCCAGCACGGTCGCCGACTTATTGGTCGACAGCCAGTTCAGCAACGCATTGATGTCGCCATTTTCGAAAATTCCGCTGAGCGTGGTGCCGGATGCTGCTCCCCCTGCCGCACCAACGCGATGCCGACCGCTATTGAACAGGGCGTTATTGCCAACCCTCAATTCTCGAAGCTGCGAGCGACTGACCTCCGCGATCACAACCCGCATCTTAATGTTGAATTCACCAGGCACTTCTAACATGTTGATGATGATATCCGACGACTGACCAGCAGCAGGCTGTGCTACGTTCTGCCGCTGGCCGCTGGTCAACGGAATTCCACCACCTTGGTGCGCCAACGTTCGCAGAACTTCCGAACGCACAATTTGCAATATCTGCACCGCTTCCTCCGAATCGTGAGCCTGCCCCTTCAGGAGTATCTGCCGCCCGACGGGCACAAGAGACACGCTTGAGTTTGGAAACAGTTCCGTCAAACGGCGTTCGAGTTTGACAACATCAGCCAACCGCTGCTCTTCTAAGTTTTGATCTGGCACAACAGTGATTTCATAAATGGTCGGGACCGCTTCGCCTTCGAACCAAATCATCAGGTCTGTTGTTCCCAGATGTCGACCGACGACTGCCAATTCTGTGGGGCTGTACTGCACGTAATTGCAGATTCCGGAATCCGTGACTGCCAGTCGCCGCACGTTGCTGCGCATGATCAGTAATTGACTGTGCCGATGTTCAATTTCCAGCCGGTATTCGGACTTCAGCAATTGCTGAATGTTGGGGCTGTGGTTGTCCGTCGCCTGAACATGAGAATCAGCGTGCCTTGGCATCGGTCGTGCATTGAATTGCGGCGGTGCCTGAAAGTGCGGGATCTGCAATTGCTGAGCAACAGCGTGTGGCAACAGCACCACTGTCGTCAACGTTAGGAAACAGCTGAGCGCAAGGCGGCCTGCAGAACCTACGACACACCGCCGTGCGTAAGCCTGAGCAGAAAGTAATCGCATCACACCATCCGTCAACATTCGAAGGTGTCCCTTCCGAGTCACAGCTTCTGCATCACTTACGCGAATCGGCAAGAAGTGCCGATTCACAGGCTGAGTGTGTGTCACTCAACAACGACATCAATCGGCCACGGTCTTCCCTTCGACCTTTCGCAGCAGCAAACTTGTCTGCGTCATCGCTGTCAGACAATTTCGTTTGTAACAATTCTGACGGTCAGCGAATTTAGGTAAACTCTGCGTGTCGGCGAGCACAGGTATGTAAAAATGCAGCGATTGGGAAACCTGAACGCCAGCGTTCCATTTTGCAGCTTAGGAAAAAGCTGCGGCCATTTTCCGGACGATACGGAAATCTGAAACCTGCAATTTTGGCACAGAACCGCGACTGACCGGGACAATCTAAGGATGCGATCAACGACATTTTTGATCCTGATGTGTGCCTTGCAACTGACATCCGTCCACGGACAAGAATGCGCCTGCGAATCCCCGTCGAACATCGGTTTCGTCGCAGGGCATGCGGGGCCAACGCCAGACCAGTTGTACCCGTTTGACAGACAAGCCCCGTGGCTGCACGGGCAGTATCAGCGTGTGCCATCGTATGCGGGATACAGCAGCTTTCGACCTTACAACTATCGTCATGTCGCGCCGCAAGCACACATGACCGCGCAGTTTGGCGTTGCTTCAGCCGTGAACACTTCCCAGCAGTTCAACAATCGCAATGCGCAAAACAGTTCCTACGGCAGTCAGCAGAATCAAAGCCTGCTGATGCCCGCACCGCGTTCAAACGTCACACCAGCTTTAACGCCGCCTGTGCCTCGAACGATCAGCGCATTACGCGCCGCCGAACCACGTCGCTAGCCGTTGCAAACAGTCCCAGAGGGCCGACAGACTTTTGCTGTTTAGCGACAATCCACCGCACAACGACCAACGACGCGAAGTCAAACTCTCAGTGGTTCTGGCGACATCAGTTCTCGCGTCGTTTTTCGAGTTCGGAAGCGGTGGACATTCTCTTTCGATCGCGAACCATGTTCGTCGATTCTGTGTGGCTGACCCGCTACCACGCAGACAGTCCACGTCCGCGCAACTGCGAGACCACAAGGAATCCACGCAGCGGCAGTATCAACTTGTGCATCGTCTGGAATCTCTCGGATGGCCGTCCGAGCGTATCGTTGTCATTGATGACGATCTGGGAATCAGTGGCAGCGGCAGTCAGCATCGCCCGGGATTTCAACGCCTGCTGACAATGGTGACTCAACAGAAGGTCGCCATTGTGCTGGGCCTAGAAATGAGTCGCCTTGCTCGCAATTCCAAAGACTGGCACGATCTGTTCGAAGTGTGTGCGATTTACGATGTGTTGATTGCCGACGAAGACGCCATCTTCGACACTCAGGATCCCAATGACCGACTGGTACTCGGACTGAAAGGAATCATCAGCGAAATGGAACTGCACACCATGAAGATTCGCCTAGAACGAGGTCGAATGATGCAGCAATTCTTTCAACTGTTCGAAACCCTTGGCAGCGCAACGGGGCTGTTCAAGTACCTGAGCCGTCACAACATTCGCCGTCCGTTTCGAGACGCCATCGGTCAGATCGACTGGAGAATCGCGGCAAAAACCACGGTCTACGCGCTCCTCAAACACCCGCTGTATGCTGGGGCGTTCGGCTACGGACGAACCAAACGTTACGGCGGAAAACGTCGTGACGAACGGCAGCGAAAACACCTTCCCCCCGAACAGTGGAAGGTTTTAAAGAAGGACTGTTGCCCCGTCTACATCACGTGGGAACAGTTCGAAGCAAACCAGCGACGCATGCACAACAACAACCAGCGACGTCACGCATCAGGTCCGCCGTGCAGCGGAGCCGCGCTGTTGGCTGGTCGAGTTTTTTGTGAATTCTGCGGTCGCAGGATGACGCCCACCTACGGCAGCAACAGGCAAGGCAGTTACCACTGTGGACGACATCGCACCCTGGCGGGAGTGGCGCGGTGCCACAACAGCATTGACTGTCGTCAACTGGACGATTTCGTGAGTGAGAAAATTCTAGAAGCACTGCAGCCAGCTTCCATTGAACTGAACGTGCGAGTCATCAACGATGAAGCTTCGCGACGTGCATTACTGGAACAAACGCACGTCGATGCCGTCCAGCGATTTCGTTACGATGTTGACCTTGCTCAGCGAAGATACGAACAGGTCGGCCTTGCGAACCGCTTGGTCGCGTTAACTCTCGAACAGAACTGGGAAGAAGCTCTGCGACAACTCGCCACAGCCGAAACCAACTTGAACAACAAAAGGTGTCAAGTACCGTATCCTAAGATATGGTTGGTTTATTATTGTGTAAGTAATATTGTTTTGTTAAATTGAGCGAGTTACAAGCCATAAATGGGGGCCGAGGACCGCGTGCGGATGAAGCTGGCGGGATTTACCACGCGATGAACCGGGGGAACGCCCGGCAGCCGATCTTTTTTAAAGCTCAGGACTACCGCTGGGGTAGCCTTTACAACTGGCTTGGCGGTGACTCAGCGATCGCATTGGCACCGTGGCCGCAGCCCAACTGGGCGAACCGCGTGAATCAGACCATGACCAAGAAAGAGCAGGAAGCATTCACGAGAAGTATCAATCGCGAATAACCAAAACGGTACTTGACACCTTTGTTGTTCTTGGCTCAATCAATGTCCAATTTGGGCAGCCTATTTGAGGCGGCTTTCAGCTCGTTCAGCCGCATGATTCAGGTTTCGTTTCCGTAGTTACTTTCGTCGCTGCAGCGCTGCGGTTTTGGTATCGTATCGGTACTTTCCGATCGTTCCGTCCTTAATTCGATCGACGACTTCGGCGATGACCGGCAAAGGGACGAGGAACCATTCTCGGGGGCGGACCTTGTCACCGAAGCGATCTGCGAGCGCGAGGTCGAGGCGGGCTTTGGCGAAGAACTTCTGCAACATCGCTTCAAAAGCTTTGCGGTTAATGTTGGCAAGTTTGTAGGTCGCGACCAATTCTGCTTTGGCTAGAAGAAAGGTTGGATCTTTCTTTGCCCCGGCCACTCGACTTTTGGGATCACCGCCGGTGACGCCGATCTTGTGGAGCACTTCGCGGTTTTCCTGAATGAACAAGTCTTCAGAGAGGCTGCGGGCGACATAGATTGTTCCCGAAGCGGCATCGTCTTCGGTAGCCACTTCAGAAAACAGACCGCCGAGGCTTCTGTAGTCTTCATCAGTTTCCGGCTGCGGCGGGACGATTCGTCGGCTGGCTGCGTCTTTTTGAAGCGCTCGGCGCAGCGAGCGAAGCAACAAATCCGACTCAGTTCCGTTGTCGAAGATCACTCGCAGTCGGCGATCACGTTCGACCTTCTGCCCCGGTTTGTTCGGTTCTGGCATGAACCATTTATCGGCGTCTGCGACCAAGGCTTTGTGGCCATCGACGATGAACCAATCCCCTTTGCTGATCTTGGTACGAGTGCTGGTCCGGTACAATTCGGTGGTTTGCCGGCCTGACTCGATTTCGGCCTGGACCGCGTCAAAGTCGCAGCGGAACGTTTCAAAATCTTCGCATGGTTTTCGCTGAGCGACTTCTTCCGGCGACGTCCGTTCAGCGTTTCGCTCAGTCGCCGTGCGTACGTGTTTCATCGTCGTGATGTCGTCGTCCAATGGTCCCACGCCCAACGCTTCCAGCAACTCGTCATCGCTGCCGACCTCGTAACCCTCGCTCGGTTCGGAGACGTGATCGGCCAACAAACCGTCTTCGTCCATTGCCGACAAAAGCTCCATGCACTCGGCGTCAGCACGGATACGATCGAGTCGGACCGCGTACAGTCGCTCGAAGATGTCTCGATCGTCGCCGTGCTGGGGGCTGCGAACTTGCTCACGAGCGAATCGTTGGATGTCCTCGAATCCCGCGATAATGCGTTCTTGCTTCGGCGTGTAGGTTTGAATCTGTTTGAGTTCCGCTTCGACGCCCAGTTCGGCCAGCAGCGCATCGTCTTCATTGGTAAACCCATCCGCAGCAGATTTCTTTTTACCCATTGGATTGCTCCTGCTTCATTCGTGCCAAATACGCGATCCCTTCGGCCATCCGTCGCTCCCACGCGTCCTGGCTGGTCAATGACGGCAGCTTGCCACGCAGTTGTTTGAACCTTAGCGCCCGCTTGGCCAAATCACGTGCCTCTTCGGGACACAACTGCCCGCGACGACCGGCGATCGCCGATTGCACCTGTCGCAGTCGTTCCTCGTTCATCGTCTGGGCCAAGATGCTGTACGCCTCGCCGAACGGGTTGATTGAGTCGATCAGGTCCACGTTCAAATCTCGCACATCCGTCACGTAGCGGCGAATGCCGTCGATCAATGATGTATTGGTCGACGACGACCCATCTCCTTTTGCCTTAGCTCCGCCCATTTGAATCAGGTTCAACGCCGCGACCGCCCGTTGGCGAATCGCTTCCTGGTCCTGATCCGACAAGTCCGGATACTTGTCGCGGATGATCTTGCCCATCTTCGTTTGCGTCGTTTCCTGAGGCGGCAATTCCTCATTGAACAAGCCATCCTGAACCGCCCGCGTGTCCTGCACGAAACTCGCCACGACCTCGTTCAAATCCTCTTGGCAGATCCGCGTCGCCTCTTCGCTTTCCGGTTCCGCCAATCCGTTAATTTCGATCTGCACCGCACCGGTCGAACCGTTCACACCAACGTTGCAACCATCCTCGTCGTAGCCCTTTGGCCCGTAATCGAACTCTTCCTGCGGTCCGCTGGTGGTTGTTTTGGGCCGAAACTCAAACCGGGGTGCCAACACTTGTTCCATCAACAAGCTCGCCGCAATCGCCTTGAGCGTGTCGTTGACCGCCTCGGTCACCGCCTGTTCGCCAGCGTCCGGTTCAGCGATCAAGTTAGTGAAGCGTGCCCGCGTCTTGCCGGGAGCGTCCCGCGTCGCCCGGCCGATAATTTGTACGATCTCCGTCAGACTGCTGCGATAACCGATCGTCAGTGCATGTTCGCACCACACCCAGTCAAAACCCTCCTTGGCCATTCCCAATGCGATGATGATATCGACGTGGTCGCGGTTCTCGCGGCCGGCAGGATCACGCAGGGCACCAGCCACCTTTTCACGTTTGACCGGTTCATCGTCCACCAAATCCGCGATCCGCAACACGCGGCCCTCTGGATTCGATGAAGAAGGGGCCGTCTTCACCAACTGAAAACCCGTCGCCTCGTCAGTACCCTGCCACTCGCCAAGCGTTTCCAGGATGTGTTCGACCTCTTTGTGTTTGTCCTGCGTGCTCTCGCGACTGTTGACGTTGGGAATGTGGATGATCGTCTTTTCGTTCTCGTCGAGCACCTCTGGCAGCGAATCGACGTAGTCGCCCGAATAAAAGTAGTACCCGATGTCCAGCTTTTTCAGGTACTGATAGCCACCGAGTTGTTCGTAATACGTGTACGTCACCGTCTCAAACCGGCGTTCGTCCTCCGGCATCAGCACCGCGGCGGCATCGCCACGGAAATAGCTGCCCGTCATCGCGATCAAGTGCGACTTGTCACGCTCGATCAACTGCCGCACGAACTCACCCAGCTTGTTGTCTTCGCTGACCGAAACGTGATGAAACTCGTCGACCGCGATCAACCGATCCTCGAAGGCCTCGACACCAAACTTTTCAAACGCAAAGCGGAACGTCGCGTGCGTGCAAACGAGAACGTGATCGTCGGACTCCAGGAATCTCCCCAGCGAGCCGATCTTCCCGCCATCCGTCCCCGGCGAGTTGCACAGGTTCCATTGCGGTTTGACATCCCAATCGGCGAAGAACCCGTGCTTCGTTAGTCCCGTGTTGGCAAAGCTGGCCCCGATCGACTTTTCCGGCACGACCACGATTGCCTGCTTCACACCTTGGCGATGCAACTTATCCAGCGCCACGAACATCAACGCCCGACTCTTCCCCGACGCCGGCGGTGATTTCAACAGCAAGTATTGTTCGCCACGGAATTGCCAGACCCGCTGCTGCATCGGCCGCATGCCCATGTCGTTGGACTTCGTCGATCGTCCGTCGCCGGTGTAATCGACGCTGATGCCCGGCATCACTTTCTGTTTCTGCTCACTCATGTTGATTGTCCGGGGCCAGGGTTTGAAGTTGTTCGTCAATGAATTGCTGCATGTCTTCCGTCTTTGGCAACTCCAGTTGGTATCGCGACACAAACAACTGATTGTCCATGCCAGCGAGAGCGTACTGAGCCAACGCGTGGTTCTTGTCGGTGCAGAGCAAGATGCCGATCGGCGGATTGTCACCTTCGGTCATCATATTGGCTCGATACCAACTGACGTATGAGTTGAGCTGGCCGATGTTTTCGTGGCTAAAACGTTCGATCTTCAGTTCGACAAGAACATGACACTTGAGAACCCGATGGTAGAACACCAGGTCGACAAAGAAGTGTTCGTCGCCGATGAGAATCCGTTTCTGGCGAGCCTCGAAACAAAAGCCGTGACCAAGTTCCAGCAAGAACGTTTGGAGCTTGTCGATAAGCTGCTGTTCCAAATCCGATTCGCTCATCACTTCGGTCGGCTTCAGACCAAGGAACTCAAACACATAGGGATCGCGAATATTGAATGCCGGTTGCTGCTCCGCCGACTGGTGAGCCAGATCCGATAGCTTCTGTTTGTTGACCGACAAACCGCTGCGCTCGAAATACAAGCTCGCGATCTGACGTTTCAGTTCACGGACAGACCAATTGCCCTGAATCGCTTCGACTTCGTAAAAAGCTCGCTGCTGCGGATCCTTCAGACGCAGCAGTTCGGCAATGTGCGTGAAGGAGAGCTGGGAAATCAGTGTCTTTCCATCCACTTTCATCGCATTTTCGCCGGTCAACTGAATTCGGGGGTCAGCGCCCCCCAAATTCGCGACCTGCCGGATGCGATGCTCCAATTCGGGAGTCAGTGACTCCCGAATTCGCGGATAGCTTTGGTAAAAACGTCGATAACGCCGCAGTTCTCGCTCGTCACTGCTAGAAATCTTCAACTTCTTTAGCGATTGAGACAGGTTGGCCAGCAACGCCTTTCCGTAAGCGGCTCGGTCCGATCCCTGCTGCTCGTATTCCACAATGTAAAGTCCGATCAGCCAATTTCGCAGCGTCAGACTGACGTTCACTGCCCTGTTGGCTTGAGCCGTAAGCTCAGCATGCGTCTGCTGAATCTGCTCGACTAAATCCGAAAAGGTGGTCAGCGATAGCGACTTCTGTTCGCTCATTCGGTTTTGCCTTGCTTCTTGTCCTTGATCTCCCGCTCCAACTCTTCGATCTGACGTAGGTCTTCCGCGTCCGCTGCGGCAACCTCTGCAATGCGTCTGCTAGCATCGAAGGTTTCGTAGCGATCGTGGACGACGCGAGTCATGTCGTCGCGGCTGACCTTGCCGGGGCCTTCCAGCACCGCTTGGTCGTTGAATCGCAGCAAGTCATCGACGTTCTGTCGCCAATAGTCCAGCGTCAGATCCTTGCGGGTCTTCACCCGCAACTCGGCTTGTTCCAGGAAAATCACCACTAACCGGTTCAGCGTGTCGATCTCGTCCTGAGTCAGATAGTTCTTGGCGACGATCACGTCCTGCTTCCGCACTCGCGATCCCTTCCAAGTCGTCAACGCCATGTTGGCCTGGTCCGAGTCGGCCCGGCTGACGATGATCTCGGCGGCCGTCATGCCGACGGCGGCGAAGTGCAATTTGTTCTGCACCTCGGCAAAGAAAACCTGCGTTGACGTCTCATCAGGTCGGTAATCACTGCTCAACGAGAACAGCTCGCGGACCTTCTGGTAGAACCGTTTCTCCGACGCCCGGATCTCACGAATCCGAGCCAGCAGTTCGTCAAAATAATCCCAGCCGCCAGGATCTTTCAGCCGCTGGTCGTCCATCGTGAATCCCTTGACCAGGAACTCGCGAAGGTGCGTCGTCGCCCACTGCCGAAACTGGGTGCCGCGAGGCGAGCGGACACGGAAGCCGATCGCCAAGATCAGGTCCAGGTTGTAGTGGGAAATCGAGCGTTTGACCTCACGATTTCCTTCCTTTTGAACTGTCAAGGATTCCTTGACAGTTGCCTCGGCCCGCAATTCGCCGTCTTCCAGGATGTTCTTGGCATGCAGCGAGACATTTTGCTTGGTCGTTTGAAATAGCTCAGCTATCTCAGCCTGGCTGAGCCAGATCGTGCCCTCGTCAACCCGCAGGTGCATCCGCGTATCGCCGTCGTCGGACGTGTAAAGGATCAACTCGCTCATGCCCAATCCCCCAGCGCGATCCTATTCGATCTAGGCTCCCCTCTCCCCCGGCTTTGCGGGGGAGAGGGGAGCCAGAGTTGGCTGAGCCAAACAATCCACCGTTGACATACGGGAACTGCCCGGCCCACGATCGTAGGTCGGCTGCATCGCGTTTCTTCATCGGCACGTCCATCGCCCGAAAGATTTCGGACAACACGAAGTGCGTGTTCTCGCCACTCGATTCGCTCATCTGGCGAACCGTGTCGGTGAATAGATCGTTGCCGTGAAAGATGCCGGTGTCTTCGGCGAAGAAGCAAAAGATCAACCGAGCGAAAAAGTGATTCAGGTCTTCACGCCGTTGATCGCCGTCCCAGTCCGGATTGTTCCGCAGCAGTTCGACGTACAACCGGTTCAGTCGCCCGGTCGCCTTGATGTCGAAGGCGTTCTCGCGGATCTGGCGAACCGTCGAAATCCCGGCCAGTTCCAGGAAGTAACCAAAGTGATTGTCGAGATCCTTGTACTCGCAAACCAACGGCGGATCGTCCGAATTCAGGCTGGCCGCATGAACGGTCTGCCCATCGGTCGCCATCGCAAACTTCGCTTTGTGCTTCCCCGTCGCAGTACTGTCGTTCAATCGACCCAACAAGTCCGCAACCGCGTCGGGACCGCCCGCATAACAAGTCGCGATGTGAATGTTGTTCCGCTGCAACACCGACACCACGCCATCGCCGGCCACATCGGTCTTGTTCGTCGTGTTCTTGCCGGTACTGCGCAGCCGCCGAATCGTCGCGTCCTTGTTGCCAAACGCTTCCAAGAACGCATACGGGAACTCGGCCGCATCGAATGCCGCTTCCATCAGCTTGCTAACCGCTTCTTCGATTTCAACAGCGTTCAAACGTCCGATCCCTCAATGACTTGATGATTCACGCGGGCATGTTGCCTCACCGCTGCTACAAGTGTAAGATTTTGTCAGTCAACAAACAAGCAGGCTTACCCAACAAGCAAGCGGGCCAAACGATGAACGCGAAATCCAAGAGCGAGAACTCCAAGAATCATGCCAACGCATTCGGAGACCGAATCCGCGAGCTACGCAAATCCAAGGGCTATTCGCTACGCAAGCTAGCTCCACTGGTCGGCGTCGGATTTTCCTACCTCAGCAAAGTCGAAAACGGCCGCCTCGACTCAGGCGGAACCCCGTCCGAATCCCTGATCCACCGCCTCGCCGACGCCCTGGATGCGGACGAAGAAGAACTGTTACTGTTGGCCCGGCACGTTCCTCAGGAAATGGCCGATCGCATCTTCGAGCAGCCTGAGATTTTTCGGTTTTTAACTCGGTGCGATGATCGGCAGCTACGAAAAATTGCCCAAGGTTGTGGCGTTTCTGATCGGCTTTCATTGCCCAAGAACCGGTAGTGCTGCAAACCATCATTCATCCATTTAGCCAGCTAGAGATCGTCTCAGGAAAATCCATTGGAAACACAAGTTCGGACACCGCAATTGGTCTTCATGCATCCACAGCGGTTGGTGGTGCCGCTCTTTCAGCGTCCGTACGTTTGGAACGAGGAGAACCAGTGGGAACCTTTGTGGTTGGACATCGTTCGGATGGCGGGGCGAGTGCTCGAAGCGCCGGCGGCCAAGCACTATCCACACTTCTTGGGCGCAGTGGTTTTGCAGCAGGTGCCCAATTCGGCCGGAACGATGCAGGAACGGACCATCATCGACGGCCAGCAGCGATTGACGACGTTGCAGTTGATGTTCGATGCATTGCACGCGGAATTAGTTGTGGCCGGGGCGACCGCACCGGCGATGCGATTGGAAACACTGATCACAAACGCGGAGGCGTTCCGGACCAAGCCGGAGGACCAGTTCAAGGTCTGGCCGACTAATCGGGATCGACCGGCGTTCAATGCCGTGATGTCGGCTCCACTGCCGGTGGATTACGACGCGGTGAAATTCAACGATCAACGCATGGTGTTAGCTCACCGATACTTCGCCGCATCGGCGGCGACATGGCTGCGCGAAGCTGGAAGTCTGTGCCATCTACCGCACGCTGCTGGCTGACGCGGACGGACTCTATGATCCGAGTCACGACAACGATCGACTGTTGTTGGGTCTGAAAGGCACGATGAGCGAAGCCGAGTTGCACATTCTGAAGAGCCGTCT